>CACZNV010000024.1 GCA_902782645.1 uncultured Ruminococcus sp.
AGCAAAGTAAGCCGCAACCGATCAGTCGTTAGACACCGCTTTTCAAAGTAAAGATTTCTTTTGCGGCTTACGTAAAGAGCCAAAAACTCAGCGTTAATAGCACGATTTTTGCATTTGTGCCGACATAGAATCCAAGAAGGCAAAGCGACGAGGGTTCTATCTAAATCCGGCCAGGCTCTCGTGTGCGGTCCGGCAGCTATTGACTTAAAAGGAAGATACGGGCGGCACGATATGGTCGGAGATAACATGGCCTTGCAGTTTTTCGGTGAGTCATCGCCGAAGAAACCGCGGCGGAGCATTGCTCCGTCATAGAAATCTTCTGCTGCAGATGAACGGCCCCTTGGCGTCAGGCTGAAGGGTTGCTGCAAAAACTCTTTGCGGGGGCAGAAGATCAGCCGGGCTGTGGGTTCGCGCAAAATAAGCTGTAATTTCGGCTGTGCGCGGTCTTTACCGCAAAGGGGAATGCAAAAAAATGGATGGAATTAATTCTTCTGACGTTGTCAAAGTACAGGGCAACGGCGAAAAAAACGTTGTTGAACTGCGCAATATAACCGTCAAATTTGACAACGATGTCATCCTTGACAACTTTAGCTTATCCATAAAGGATAAGGAATTTGTCACGCTGCTTGGCCCGTCGGGCTGCGGCAAGACAACCACTCTCAGGCTTATTGCGGGATTTCTGCAGCCTGATGCGGGTGAGATATTGTTTGACGGTATTGATGTAAAAAGAGTTCCGGCACATAAGAGGCCTGTCAATACTATTTTTCAGCGCTACGCGCTCTTCCCAAACTATAACGTATACGACAATATCGCTTTCGGACTCAAAGTTGAAGGTGTTCCCAAGGCTGAAATCGCTCAGCGCGTTGCCGAGATGATTGAGCTTGTGAATCTGAAGGGCTTTGAAAAGAGACCGATTCAGAAGCTTTCGGGCGGTCAGCAGCAGCGTGTTGCAATTGCAAGGGCTGCCATTAAACGTCCGAAGGTTCTGCTGCTTGACGAGCCTCTCGCGGCCCTCGATCTTAAACTGAGAAAGGACATGCAGGGCGAGCTCAAGGCGATGCAGAGGCGTCTCGGCATCACGTTCGTATTTGTTACCCACGACCAGGAGGAAGCCCTCTCCATGTCGGACACTATTGTCGTCATGGACAACGGCAAGATCCAGCAGACCGGTACACCTGAGGATATTTACAACGAACCCCAAAATGCTTTTGTCGCGGATTTCATTGGCGAGTCCAATATCATCGACGGAATCATGCTTCGGGACAGGCTTGTAAAATTCCACAACAGGACTCTTGATTGCGTTGACGCCGGTTTTGCGCCGAACGAGCCCGTTGACGTGGTCATCAGGCCTGAGGATGTGGATATCGTGCATCCCGACAAGGGTCTTGTTTGCGGCACGGTCACCTCGGTAACGTTTAAGGGTGTGCATTACGAGATTATTATTGACGTTGACGGGTTCAAATGGATGGTCCAGACCACCGATGAAAGCAAAGTCGGAGATTTCGTGGGACTCTCGATTGAACCTGATGCGATTCACATAATGAAGAAGTCGGAATACTCGGGCACGATGGGCGATTACAGCTATTTCAGCGACGAAATGGAAGAAATCAGCAACCCGGATGTAGTTTTAGGGGAGGCTGAAGATGAAAAAACTGACTAAGATTTTTATCAATTCCCCCTACGTTGTATGGTCCGCTATGTTCGTCATCGTTCCGCTGTTCATAGTCATCTACTATGCGTTCACTGACGCCAATGGAACCTTCACGTTTGACAATATCGCCGCCCTCAAGGACTACGGATATAATTTCGGCATATCCATCCTTTACTCTTTCATTGCAACGGTTCTGACCCTCATCATCGGGTACCCCGTTGCCTATGAACTCAGCAAGGCGCCCCAAAGAACTCAAAAAATCCAGATGATGCTTATCATGCTTCCGATGTGGATGAACCTCCTCATCAGAACCTACACCTGGATGAATATACTTGACAACAACGGTGTCATAAACAAGATACTCTCGCTGATGGGCCTTGGCCCGGTCACATTCCTGGGCACGCCGGGAGCGGTCATATTCGGTATGGTTTACAACTATCTGCCCTATATGATTTTGCCTATTTATACGGTAATGGCGAAAATGGACGACTCCCTTCTGGAGGCTGCGAGAGACCTTGGCTGCAACGGCTTCAACGTGTGGAAGAGGCTTATTCTTCCCCTCAGCATTCCGGGAGTCATCTCCGGAATCACCATGGTGTTTGTACCTTCGGTCAGCACATTCTACATTTCGCAGAAGCTGGGAAGCGGCAAGATAATGCTCATTGGCGATACCATCGAGAGACAGATGCAGACCAACTACAACTATCATCTTGGCGCCTCCCTGTCGCTGGTGCTTATGGTGATAATACTTGTGAGCATGTTTATTATGAACCGCTTTTCTGACAACGCAGGGGAAGGTGGGATGGTCGCATGAGGATTGCAACAAGAATCATCAAGTGGCACGTCTACGCATTCCTTTACCTGCCGCTGGTGTTCATGATAATATTCTCCTTCAACTCCGCCAAATCAACCTCGGTGTTTGAGAGGTTTTCCTTCAAGTGGTACGGCGAGCTGTTTTCAAGCAGCGACACCCTTGAGGCGCTCAGAAACACAATGATATTGGCGCTTGTGTCCGCCCTTATTGCGACGGTGCTGGGCACCCTTGCGGCTCTCGGCATATACATGGTGCGAAATAAGATATACAAACAGTCGATGCTCTCGGTCACAAACATCCCTTTGATGAATCCGGACATTGTAACGGGCGTCTCGTTGATGCTCCTGTTTGTGTTCGTGGGAAGGGCCCTGGGCTTCTCGCAGTACCTGAATTTCTGGACGCTGCTCATTGCCCACGTGACCTTCAACCTGCCTTACGTTATCCTGAATGTGCTTCCGAAGCTCAATCAGACCGACAGGAGCCTCTTTGAAGCCGCCCAGGATCTTGGCGCACCGCCGCCAAAGGCTTTCTTTATGGTTGTAATGCCTCAGATTGTCCCGGGAATAATATCCGGTGCAATCATGGCTTTCACACTGTCGCTTGACGACTTTGTAATCAGTTATTATACCTCGTCGGGATTCCAGACTCTTCCTCTCAAGATTTATTCTATGACAAAGAAGGTCGTAAAACCTGACATGTATGCGCTTTCAAGCCTGATATTCCTCGTGGTTCTTGCTCTGCTTCTGGGCTCCAATATTTTCCAGATGAGAGCAGAAAATAAGAACGCGGGTGTTTCAAGGAAAAAAGCAAAGTGAAGAAAATGGAGAACAAGTGAAATGAAAAGATTTTTTTGTGTGATCGTAGCGTGCGCAATGCTTGTTGCGCTTGCCGCACTTCCGGTTTCCTGCAAGAGAAATGATTCTGTAGCGAACCTTGAAGGCGACTACACAGGACTTGAAGGAACATCCCTTTACATCGTAAACTGGGGTGAGTACATCTCGGACGGATCCGAAGGCACCCTTGACATCATCAAGGCCTTCGAAAAAGTTTCTGGTATCAATGTGACTTACGACGACAGCACGCCCAGCAACGAGGCTATGTACGCAAAGCTCAAGAGCGGCGCCGTGGCGGTGGACATTGTCATTCCCTCGGATTACATGATTCAGAGAATGATCAAGGAAGATATGCTTCAGAAGATCGACACCTCGAAGATTCCGAACTACAAGTACATCCTTGACGAGTACAAGAATCTGTTTTTCGACCCGGAGAACGAATATTCGGTTCCCTACAACGTGGGTATGGTAGGCATCATCTATAACAAGACCATGGTTGAGGGCACTCCGGACAGCTGGGAGCTTCTCTGGGACAGCAGGTACAAGAACAACATCCTTTCATTCGCCAATCCGAGAGACGCTTTTGCCACAGCTCAGTTCCTCCTCGGACAGGACGTAAACAACACCGACAAGGCCCTCTGGGATGTTGCGGCTGCCAAACTCAAAGAGCAAAATCCGGTTCTCCAGGGCAGGGTCATGGACGAGGTGTTTAACAAAATGGAGGGCGGCAACGCAGCCGTGGCTCCCTACTATGCGGGCGACTATCTCACCATGAAGAGCATCAACGACGACCTTGAGTTCTTCTATCCGAAGGAGGGCACCAACATATTCGTTGACTCCATGTGCATCCCCAAATCCGCAAAAAACTACGAGGCAGCTCTCATGTTCATCAACTTCATGCTTGAGAACGAAGTCGCACTCGCCAATGCGGAATACCTCTGCTACGCCTCGGCTCACAGCGGTGTTGTCAGCAATCCCGACTATTCGCTCAAGGACAACGAGATACTCTATCCCGACAGCGAGCACAAGCCGAAGACCCAATACTTCTATGATCTTGATCCTGAGATTCGCTCATATTATGAGAAACTCTGGGAGGGTATTGTAAGATGACAACTATTTTTGACGCAGCCTCAAAAACGCTCCTCACAGCTGAAGGCGAGGAGAGCGCAGGTGCGGAAAACGAAGGCACCGCTGCCGAGACAACGCCAAAGCCGGCCGGACAGACAGGCGGCAGCCCCTTTGTGATGAAGGCATTGCTTATTGCGGGCACCGTCATCGTCCTTATTGTGGCGGTGGTGCTGGCGCTGCGTTCGGCAAACAAAAAGTACGGAAAGGACTGGTAAGCCGCCTTATACACGGCCGCTTATCCTAAAAATCGACCAATGAGCAGCAGGTATATCGACAACGACAACGACCTCGGAATACTCACAAGAATTGCGATGGTGATTGCGGCGCTGTTTGTGATATTCTCCTACTCACTGGTCGTTTTTGTACACGGAGAGATACCCTTCATCAAGGGCCTCGACAACACCGGAAGAAGGCTTGCTTTCAGCCTGATCTGGCTGTTTCACGCCTGCGGTGTCGCGGCCATAATGTTCTTCGCGGCAAAACAAAAACCCCTGCTGTCCTTCAGACTGCTGGAAATAAAGGACAAAAAGCAGGCCTGGCTGATTCCCGTGGGCTCTGCACTGGCATTCGTTGGCGGCGCGGCGCTTAACAGGGCGATAATTCTTTTGATTTCAATTATTCCTTTTCCCGAAGACTGGGTTGAGTCCCACGATGCGGCGGTCACGGGCACTATGCAGGGCAATGTCTTTGTGGCGGTGCTGGCAGTTTGCGTCATGGCGCCGGTCATTGAGGAGCTCTGCTTCCGGGGGAAAGCGTTTTATTACGTGAGAAAAGCCATTGGCGGTGTCCCGGGGACTGTTATTGCCGTCGCGGGAACATCCGTTCTTTTCGCGCTCTCCCACTCGGGATACATTCAGATGATGTACACGTTTGTCGCCGGCGTCATTTTTTCGCTGCTCTCACTGCGCAGCGGCTCCGTGATACCGTCGATATTCGCCCACATGGGCTTCAACTTTGCAAACAATATCTTTTACGCAATCAATCCTTCAAACGACCCCGCCAAGGCCCTCATGATAAACATCGCATCCGTTGCCGTGTTCCTGATTGCCTCGGTGTCATTATTTGTCATTGGCGGTATACTGAGGGGCTCGAAGGATGGGAACGCGGATCAGCCGGATATATACATAAAATAGCGCAGCCAGGGTTTGCGCAAAGAAAAACAGGACGGGAATATGATCATTCTTTTCATTGGCGACATCTTCGGAACACCCGGCAGGGATGCTCTCTTTCACGGGCTCTACAGCCTGAAGAAAAGAGAGAAGGCGGATCTTTGCATCGCCAACGGCGAAAACGCTGCATCCAACGGCCGTGGTATTTCTGGCAGAGACGCGAGGGACATCATGGAGTCCGGCGTCGACATAATCACAATGGGCAACCACGTCTGGTCCTGCAGGGAGTTTGAGGAATTTGCGGACAGGCTTCCGATTGTGAGACCCGCCAATATCGGCCGCGGCAGACCGGGTAAAAAATACATTGTGACCGAGGTTTGCGGCAAAAAAGTGGGAATCACCAACATCGAGGGCAGGGCCTTCATAGACGTTGTTGGCGACGATATTTTCGCCTGCGCAGACGATATGGTATCGGCAATGAAAGCAGAGGGCGCAGAGATTACGGTTGTGGATTTTCACGCCGAAGCAACCTCAGAAAAGAAACTTGTAGCCATGTACCTTGACGGCAAGGTGTCTGCGGTCATCGGCACCCACACCCACGTTCAGACCGCCGACGAGACAGTGCTGCCCGAAGGCACCGCGTTCATCACAGACGCGGGAATGACCGGAATCTCAAGGGAGAGCATAATCGGTATGGCCTATAAAGGGGTTTACGAGAAATATGCTCTGGGCAGAAAAGCTTCTTTTGAACCCGTCAAAAAAGGAACCCTCGAGATAAGAGGGGTGGTTATCGACGTTGACGAAACCACGGGCCTTTCAAGATCGATAAAAAGGGTGGCGGAGGTCGTAAACCCGCCGGTGTGAGCACACCTTGATATTTCCGAATATTTCCTAATTTTCCGGAAATATTATTTCGCTTTACTGTGCTCTTCATATGTTTTACAATTCTCTCCCGGCAATAAAAAACCAAGGAAAGAAAACGGTTAATCGGCTGCCGGGAGGAGGATTTATCATGAAATATTTAAAAGTTTGTGCGGACACTGAAGTCGGCGGCCTTGCCGGTGCAATTGCCGGATCTCTCAGACACGGGGAAGAGACCCAGGTGGTGAGCGTGGGAGCCGGAGCGCTGAACCAGGCGGTCAAGGCCATCGCCATCGCAAAAGAGTTCCTTCTTAAGGAAGGAAAAGACATTGCCATGGAGCCGAGTTTTTCCCTTGTTACCATCAGCGGGACGGAAAAGACCGCAATAATCCTGCACGTTTTTGAAATACTTGCCGAGGAGGGCAGGCTTGCGGGCTGAGGCCCGGAAATTGAGCTTTCCCGGCTGAACTTTTCCGGTGAAAACAGTTTCATCACAGTTAAACACCAAAGCCGCGAAAATGATTGAGACAAAGAAGAATCTGAAACTCTATAAAGACGGTATGCTGGAGGCCATTGGCGGCGTCGGGCATTTCTTTACCACGCGCCTTGGCGGTGTCTCAGGTGCCTCCGGAAATCTTTTTAACGCATCCTTCAGCCGTGAAAAAGAGGAGGAAAGCTTTAAGGTCAGAGAAAACGTATCGATAGCGGCCCGGGCGGAGGACCTCCCAAAAGACCGTTTCACGTCGGTGAAGCAAATCCACGGGGACAGGGTCCTAAAGGTTACCGAAGAGATTGCAGGCGCAAGGTTCGGCAAGCCTGAGCTTGTCATTGAGGCGGATGCCATGATAACCGACATACCCATGACGCCTCTTTTCACCACCCACGGAGACTGCGTGCCTGTTTTTGTTTACGCAAAAGGGAGGGCCGTCGGAATGGTCCACTCGGGCTGGAGAGGCTGCGCTCTCGGTATCGCGGGAAAGACCGTGGAGACCATGGTTAGGGAGTACGGTGTATCGCCAAGGGATATCTTCTGCGCAATCGGCCCCCATATTTGCAAAAAATGCTTTGAAATTGACGAGCCTGTATATCTGCAGCTGAAAGAGGCGTATCCGGATGAGGCGCTTTATACCTATAATCCCGTGAAAAACAAGTATTATGCGGACCTTGGCGGTATTGTGATGCAGTCCCTTGAAAAGGCGGGGGTGCCCCGGGATAATATAAGCCTTGGCGGTGTGTGTACTTGCTGCGAAGTAAACAGAGACCTGTTTTTCTCCCACAGGGGTGAAAAGGGTCAAAACGAGGGATTGATGGGCGCCGCAATATGGCTCCGGTGACGGACGTGAAGAAGAGAAGGTGCAAAAATGGACAGTGAAAGGCTGAATTTGTTCAAACGGTCGCTTGACGATTTCATCAATGCGAATTATGAGGAGGCATTGTACCGCGCCGCCGAGAAAAAGTCCTTTAAAGCCCGCGGCAAATTCGCCAAGGCTCCCCGCCTGCGTCTCGGAACAGGGACGCCTCATGAAAACTTGGCTCCTCTCGAGAATATGGCGCCTCTCGAAAGCTGCGCGCCAAGGTCGCTGGATGATGTGCTGAGTCACATTGGCGACACGTTTCAGGAGAAGCTTTTCTACCATATCGACACGAAGGGCCTTGACGATGTCGAGGTGTACACCAGGGCTCACATAGACCGCAGGCTTTTTTCAAAAATCAGGTCGAACAAGGACTTCAAACCCAGCAAGAAGACTGCCATCTGCCTCTGCTTCGGGCTGGAGCTGGAGCTTGATGATGCCCTGGATCTTCTGAACAAGGCGGGCTACACCCTCTCCCACTCCTCGAAAACGGATCTTATAGTGGAGTATTTTCTGAAGACCGGCGAGTACGATCTCAGTTTGCTGAACGAGATCCTTTACGGATACGGCCTTGACATCATGTATGTTTAACAGTTTTCAAGTCTTGAAAATGTCGCATTAATTGCGACCTGCCGCCAATGCTTTTCCTTTATAATTCACCCGAAAAACATAAAGGAGGGCAAAACCGTGAACAACAATTTAACTGAACTGGTTTTTATCATCGACAGGAGCGGATCAATGAGCGGCCTTGAGAGCGACACAATCGGAGGCTTCAATTCACTCATTGAAAAGCAGAAGACGGAAGAGGGCGAGGTTATTGTGACCACAGTCCTTTTCAACGACACCGTGACAGTTGTGCACGACGGCTTGAAAATCGCCAATATCCAAAAAATGACCCGGAAGGACTATGTCCCGGGGGGCTGCACCGCGCTGCTGGACGCCGTAGGAACCACCGTCAGCCGCATTGCCGAAAAGCAAACAATGCTGAAAGATGAACTCACCCCCGGAAAAACCATGGTGGTGATCACCACCGACGGCCTTGAAAATTCGAGCAGAGAGTACAGCTACGAAAGGGTTAAAAAGGTCATCGAAAGGCAAAAGGAGCTGGGCTGGGAGTTTATTTTCCTTGGGGCAAACATCGACGTCTGCGGCGAGGCGGCGAAGTTCGGCGTGGACAGGGAGAACGCCGTCAAGTTCAACTGCGACAGCACGGGCATAGACATTCAGTACGAGGCCCTCGGCTGCGCTATAAAGGAGCTGCGCAAGAGGGGCAGCATAGGAAAAGGCTGGCGCAAACCCCTTGACCGGGACGTAAGCTCAAGAGGGTCGTGACAGAAATGACTTCAATGTAGAGCATAACAATGCGAAAAAAAGGCTCCGCCGCGGAGCCTTTTGCCGCAGGAATAGGTGAAAAATCGTGTAGCGAACAAAAGTGCAAAAAAATAGCTTTTTCACTATACTTCACAAAATTTTAATGATGTTAAACATCATATATTAAAATGCTTAAAATGTTGACATTGTTTGGCGTTCGTGATAACATCACATTAGATAGGCGAACGCACTTAAATGCCTATGCGAACAACGGACTTTGCGGAATAACCTATATTTCCCGCTTTAATCGTCAGAATAGGGAAAAAGTGTTATTTCATCAGGAATCGGTTATTGAGTTAATGCAAATTATTGACGGTTTGGTTTTCTGCACTTCTTTTGGAGGTGGTTAGAATTCTGCAGCAGATCAGGACTGTTTACGGTTTGTAATTCATAATGGAGGAGGGAAGATTTCAGGAAAACTTAATACTTCATTCTGAAAAGCTTAACACAGGCTTAAAATGACATTTTGTACCAAACAAGCTCTTTCATCCATGGTACAATTATCACAGAAGATAAGGATTTCTCTGATGTGCAATGGGATATTTAATTCCCCGGAGTCTTTTGTTTTAAAACAGAATACTTGAAAATAGGAAGGAAAGTTATGCTATTTAAATTTCTAAAAAACAACAAACGAAGACTGCTATCTTTGCTTGCCGCAATATGTTTGACTGTTACACTGTTGCCTACAGCTTCGATCGCAGGAGATGCAGGTGATAAGGAAACAATGCCTGAAATGCCGGAAGAGAAAAACTCTGTTTCAACAAGAAAAACAGACGTAAGCTATAATCCCGACGGCAGTATAGACAATCTCAAATACATAGACAGTAAAGAACTGGTTAAAAACGGCGCCGTAAGGCGTATCAAAGAAAAGGAAACACTCAGCAGCTATGCATTTCTTAACAGCGACGG
>CACZNV010000025.1 GCA_902782645.1 uncultured Ruminococcus sp.
TATGCAATCCCCGCGACCCAGATGGCTTACGAACTCGGCAACGCCACCTTCGCAGGCATCATTCTTCTCGGCAAGCTCCTTGAGGTCACAGGCGTTGTTTCACGGGAAAGCTTTGAAAAGGCACTCTACAAGATACTGCCGCCAAAGAAACACGGAATGATTCCGGAAGAGATGGCAGCTCTTGCAAAAGGCGCTGAATATTGATTCAAAAAACGGGGCGCTGCTTAAAAACAGATGTCCCGTTTTAAAAATGAGAACTGCAATGGCTAAATTACTGTGCCTGGCGTCAAACTCACCGAGACGCCGCGAACTGATCAAATATCTGGGCAGACCCTTTGTCACCTTCTCCGTTGACACGGACGAGAAGTGCGGCGACACCGAACCCGAACAGTACGTCGCGGACGTAGCCCTTGAAAAAGAGGCGGCCGTGGAGGCGGCAAGAGGCATCTCCGACGACGAGATTGTAATCACCGCTGACACCTGCGTCGCTGTTGACGGTGTGATACTTGGCAAGCCCGCAGACGATGAAGACGCAAAAAGGATGCTCAGAATGCTCTCGGGGAAGACCCACAAGGTCTGCACCGGTGTTGTGCTTGCCCAAAAAGAGGGCGGCAGCATCAAGCGGGTATCCTTCTCAGAGACAACCCTTGTCACTTTTACGGAGCTCACCGATGGTGAAATTGACGAATATGTGGCAACGGGGGAGTGCAGGGACAAAGCCGGCGCTTATGCAATCCAGGGTGCTTTTTCAAAACACATCTCCGGCATTGAGGGCGACTACAATAATGTTGTGGGCTTCCCGGTGGCTGCGGTGTACAGAAACCTGAAGCTTTTTGAGCAAGCCTAAGTTTTAACGGATTTATAGGTAAAAACCGCGCCGGCCCGCAGATGCGGACCGGCGCTTTTCCCCTTATGTAATACGATATTTGTTCAAATATGAGTTAGACAGACTGTCAGCCTGCAATTATCTCAATCTCGCCTATCTGCATGAGTATGCCGTCATTTCCCGAAGGCACGTCGTAAAGCCTTGTGGCCACAAATTTCACAAACCTTGCAGTCACGGGTTCAAAGGTCATTACAACCGGCTCGTCGCTTCCTGTGGTAACCCTGTCGCAGCCGGCAACGGAGGCAACCGTGGTATAGTGCTGTCCGTCGAGGGAAACCTCAATGTGAAAATCGATGGGGAAGCAGGCGGCGCTGATTGTGGGGCAAACGTTTACGGTGTCGATGAGAGTGTAGTTTTCAAGCATGAACTCCATCCACTCCTCCTGTTCGGGATCGTCAAGGTTCACACCCACGTTTGTGGTCCAGCCCAGGCTTGCGGGTGCGTTTGCGTCCCACCTGATTCCGTCGTTTATAAACTCGTAGGACCAGCCCCACTGAACGTGTGTTTCACCGGTGGTGGAGGAAACATCCACTATCTCGGCTGTAAGAGCCACGTTGGTGCCCTTGGCAATTGAGGGATCCGCAGTGGGAACGGGAGAGGGCGTGGGCTCCTCGGTGGGTGCAGGCGTCTCGGGTTCTTCAGTTACAGCAGGGACATCCGTTGCTCCCGGAGTTTCCTCCTCGGCAGGGGCGGTTTCGGAGGCAGGCTGTTCTGTGGAGGCAGGCTGCTGCGTCGCTGCCGGCGATGTCTCCTTTGACCCGCAGGCCGAGAGAAGGAGCGCAGTTGCGGTCAAAACCAAAAGTATGCAAAGAATGGCCTTTTTCATAGCTTTAATCCTTTCAAAATGCACCGTATGCACCGCGTTCAGGCAGCAGGCGCAGTTTATTTCAAAAACTTTTCAAACCAGGCGGCGCTGTCTTTTCTGATGTAGCTGTCGCCTTCTTTTCTGATAAGACCGAATCTGGAACCGTACCCTGCGGACCACTCGTAATTGTCAAACAGCGTCCAGGCGAAGTAGCCCTTTACATTGGCGCCTTCACCGACTGCCTTCTTAAGCCACTCCAGAAATCCCTCGTAGTAGCGGATCCTGGTGGGGTCGTGCACGACAGGCTTCCCGTCATCGCCGGTGACAACCTGTTCGTTAATGCCGAAGGTGCCGTTTTCGGTGATGAAAATGGGGAGACCGCCAATAAAATTGTCCCGCACATTGGCGATGGCGTCGTAAATGGCCTTCGGGTAGTACTCCTGCCCGTTGTCCATGAAGTTTCCGCCGCGGTGTTCAATTTCTTCCTTCGCCGCCGAAGGATCGGAGCTGTCAACAACGCGATTATAACAGTTGAGCCCGAAGAAATCAATCGGCTGGCAGATGCTCTCCATGTCACCCGGAAGAATGTCGGGCATGGAGCCGGTCTCCTCCATGTAGCGAAGAAGGGGCTCTCTGTAGCAGCCTTTGAAAACAGGCGAGAGGTAGGATCTGTATGTCTTTTCATTCTCCAGCTCGGCTATCCTCACGTCCTCCGGGTTGTCCTTCCTTGCAGGATGGTGGTGCCACACGTCAACCACAATACCAATGTTGGGATGACCGTACCCGAATTCCTTTTTCGGCCCGCAGACGTCTCTGAAACGCCTCACCGCCTCGCCGTGGGCAAGAAGCAGATTGTGGTTTGCCTGCCTGCCGAATTTCTCGCCTTTCCGCCCCGGTGCGAACACGCCAAGACCGTAGCCCACATATGTCGCAATGGGCTCGTTGAAGGTGGCAAAGAGCGGTATCTCATCCTTGAAGGTTCTGAAAATGAGCTCCGCGTAGTCGCCGAACCAGTTGACGATGTCTCTCGAAAGAAAACCGCCCCGGCACTCAAGTTCGTAGGGAAGATCCCAGTGGTAGAGGGTGGCGTTGGGCCTCAGTCCCAGCTCCAGCATCCTGTCGACGGCTCTCCTGTAAAAGTCGAGACCCTTCTGATTGACCCTGCCGAAGCCGTCGGGCATTATCCTTGACCATGAGAATGAGAATCTGTGGGAGTTGAAGCCAAGGGATCTCATCATCTCCAGCTGCTCCGGGTATTTATGATAGTAGTCGCAGCCCATGTCCGGAGTGTCGTTATTGGCTATTTTTCCGGGAATTCTTGCAAACACATCCCAGATTTCGAGACCTTTGCCGTCTTCCAGGGCGGCGCCTTCAATCTGCGCTGCGGATGTGGCGATGCCCCACAGAAAATCCTTGGGAAAATCATTTTTGTTCATATAAGTTTTACCTCGTTAAAGAAAAGGCGCGGCTGCGCCGCGCCTCCTGACAAAACCCGTTTATTATTCGCCTGTTACGGTGGCAAATACCACCTGGGCATAAACTCTCGACATAAAGTCGTTGGGGTGGTTTACGTTGTTTCCGGTGTAGTCTCTGAACCGTTTAGTCTCCAGCATGGAGAGGCTCATTGTCGTCATGCGTCCAACCGCAATATGTTTTCCGAGAGCAGTGTATTCCGCCGCAAGCTCGTCAAACACCGCTTCGAAGAGGTGCTGGGACGCGTACCAGCCGTTCACCGACTCGTTGTTGGGGACCATGGTGGCGAGGAGAAGAACCTCCGCATCCGGAACGAGGCCGTAGACAAGCTCCAGAAGCTGTTTCTGAAGATCCTTTTCGGTTTCGGCCGTGTTACCGCCGTCGTTCATTCCGAAGGCGAGGAGCATAAAGTCGCAGCCGTATTTCTCAACGAAGGGCTTGATGTAGGTGTCAAACTTTTCGATGCCGTCCGTCACTCTCCAGCCGCCAACCGCAGGATTCACGTAAGTGATCGTGCCCCGGTTTCCGAAAACAAGAGGCTCGTCAGGCACGCCAAGGGTACTCGGCAGGTCCGGCGCAACATATTTCACCGTATAACCGTATTTTTTGGCGAGGTAGTGGGTGAACATCCTTGCCCATATCGGGGTGTGGGGGTCGACGCCAAGCATATCCGTGGCGGATGCTCCGAATGTGATGCTGTCGCCGTAGAAGAACATGGTCACATCCTCGCCTCTGTTGAGCTTGGCAAGAAGATTCTTGAACTTTGCGCTTTCGTCAGCGGGGACGAAAAGCTTTCTGCCGCTTGAGTGGGCGTAGGTGACGAACACCTGGTATTTGCAGATCTCCTCGCTGAAGTAAACGCTGGTCTCAACGCCGTCCTTCATAACCTTTATGGTGAAGGGGAAATCTTTATTGTCGGAGTAGTAAAGTTCCTCCGGAATGGGCTTGATCGACGTGCCCTCCGTGAGCTCCAGCCCGCCGTCAACAAGCCTGTAGTCGACGCCTTCCCTGTACTCGGTTTTAAGGTCGAAGGACCTCACCGAAATGATTCTGTCTGCGGGGTAGAGCAGAGTCGCTCTCTCTTTGAAGCCGACAAACATCACGGACTCGTTGTAGACATAGGGACCTTTCCAGACAGGGGTCATCCAGGTCTCGAGATCGTATTTGTCGATGACCGGTTTTCCAATAAAACTCATATTATTTGCCTTTCAAATCTAAATTTTGATGCCTTTTCCACGGGGCCGCAATGAGTCTGCCGCCAATGCAAAACAGGCCTTTCATACCGCTGATTTTAATATTGAAAAGGTCCGCCGTCAAGCCCGTTTAAGCATCCTGCAGCCCCGGGGCAGTATTAACTCCGTGCAATCGCGCCTGCGCCCGCATTAAGAGGGTTTTGTGAGTATTACAGTTTGCGCCTGTCCGTTTCTTCTGTTATAATTCATCTTGCGAAAACGACAGTGTTTCCCGCCCGCGTTTTTTGCAGAAAGAACACACCGGTTTGCGGGCGGCTCAGGAACGGAGACTTATGATGAACAGAAACGGCGGCGCCTCACGGGGCCCTGAAAAGAAGAGAATGTTTAAGCTGATGCGACATGCCGCTTCATTGGCGGTTTTTTGTGTTGCGCTCGTGATGCTTGCGGCGGTGCTGCCGGGCTGCGACGACGGTGTTTCAAAGGGTCCTTTTGAACAGTCCGACGAGTATGTCAATACTGCAGGAACACGGACGGCGTCCACGTATGCCGTTGACGATCTGGGAAGAAAGCTTTTAACCGCGAAGAACGTGAAAGCGGAGCGGGAGGGCAAATACGTAGGCATCTTCTATTTTCTCTGGGAGGGCGAGCACGGCAGAAGCGGCCCCTACGACAACAGCATCGTTGAAAAAACCGTCGGATCCATATATTCGGAGACTGCCTGGATGAACGCCGGGGGCGGACCGGTGCACGCCCATCACCACTGGGGCAAACCTTTGTTTGATTATTACGTCTCCGCTGACAGGTGGGTCACAAGAAAGCATGTGCAGATGCTCACGGACGCGGGTATTGATTTTGTGGTGTTCGACACAACCAACGGTGTGACGTACACGGAGAATGCATTGGCGTTTATGAGTATCGCCCACGAGTACAACGAGGCGGGATTCAAGGCGCCTCAGGTTGTTTTCTACACCAACACAAGATCCGGCGAGACGATGGAAAAGATTTACCGCGAGATATACGAAGCTCATCCGGAACTTCAGGACACCTGGTTTTACCGGGACGGAAAGCCCCTTATTGTTGGCGACAAGAGAGATGCGGAGCTCAGCGTGGAGGCCTTCTCTTTCTTTAGAATCAAGGCGAGCCAGTGGCCTACAGAAGACAAAGTCGACGACGGTTTTCCCTGGATGGAGTTTTCCAGACTGCTGCAGGACTACGCGGTTTACGGAGTCAAGGGACGCAAAGAGATTGTAAACGTGTCTGTTGCCCAGCACTGCGACACTATACGTTTCAGCGCGACGGCCTGGTACAACGGAAACGACCACACCAGGAGCTGGCACGACGGCAAGCTCGACACATCCCCCGACGCATACAAGTACGGGTACAACATTGCCGAGCAGTACGAGTGGGCCCTCAAAATGGACCCGGAAATAGTGTTCATAACAGGTTGGA
>CACZNV010000026.1 GCA_902782645.1 uncultured Ruminococcus sp.
ATAAATATGCAATAAGTGGTAGAATCCCTCGCATAAGAATAATATACGGGGGATTTCTTATGGAAAGTTCAATTTTTGCAATCAAATTAAATCAATATCTTGAACGGGACGGCCTGAAACAGGTGGACCTGATCAGGATTGCCGATGAGCGTGGGTTCAAACTCGGAAAGAGCCAGCTTTCGCAATATTTATCCGGTAAAACTTTACCGAGGAAAGAAACCCTGGATTTTCTTGCATCGGTGTTCAATGTTGATGCGGACAGTTTCATTGGCGATGAGGAGAATCAGGGCGATTCTCCGTTTGACGGTGTAAGAACTTTCAAAAAATCCGCAAAACTCGACAACGTGCTCTACGATGTCAGAGGGCCTGTTGTGGAGGAGGCTGCAAGGATGGAGAGCGAGGGCACCCATGTGCTTAAGCTTAACATCGGAAATCCGGCGCCTTTCGGCTTCAGAACCCCCGATGAAGTTATATATGATATGAGAAGCCAGCTCACGGAGTGCGAGGGCTACTCGGATTCGAAGGGCCTTTTCTCCGCCCGCAAGGCTATAATGCAGTACTGCCAGATCAAAAATGTTCCCAATGTTACCATTGACGACATTTATACGGGCAACGGCGTCAGCGAGCTCATTAACCTTTCAATGCAGGCTCTGCTCGACTCCGGGGACGAGGTGCTGATTCCTTCGCCGGACTATCCGCTGTGGACTGCGTGCGTCACATTGGCGGGCGGAAAGGCGGTGCACTACAGATGTGACGAGCAGGCTGACTGGAACCCGGATATTGACGACATAAAAAGACATGTCACGCCGAGAACTAAAGCCATTGTTATCATAAACCCCAACAACCCCACAGGAGCGCTTTACTCCAGGGATGTTCTCACACAGATTGTGGAGATAGCCCGCCAGAATCAGCTGATTATCTTCTCGGATGAGATTTACGACAGGCTTGTTATGGACGGACTGGAGCACATCTCCACCGCCTCTCTCGCACCTGATCTTTTCTGCGTCACCTTCAGCGGACTTTCCAAGTCCCATATGATTGCCGGATTCAGAATCGGCTGGATGGTTCTCTCAGGCAATAAAAACATCGCCAAGGACTACATTCAGGGTCTCAACATGCTCGCCAATATGCGTCTCTGCTCCAACGTGCCGGCCCAGTCGGTGGTCCAGACGGCTCTTTGGGGATACCAGAGCGTTAAAACTTACATTGTTCCGGGCGGCCGCCTCTACGAGCAGCGGGACTATGTCTACAAAGCCCTCAACGAGATCCCCGGCATCAGCGCTGTAAAACCCAAGGCTGCCTTTTACATCTTCCCCAAGATCGACGTGAAGAAGTTTAACATAAGAGACGACGAGAAATTTGCCCTGGATCTTCTCCGCGAGAAAAAGATACTTATCATAAACGGAAAGGGCTTCAACTGGATGGAGCCTGACCATTTCAGAGTTGTTTATCTTCCGAGAGTTGAAGTGCTTGAGGATGCAATGCTAAAGCTTAAAGACTTCCTCAGGTATTACAAACAAATCTAAGAAACCTCAGAATATAACAATAAACAATAAATCCTGCCTGAAACTTAGATCACAGGCAGGATTTATCGTTGAAAAGGAAAAGTTATTATTACTCGGCAGAATCACCCGCGGGCTCATTGGCGTCTTCCGGTTCGTCATCGGGGACGTCTTTTTTGCGCGCTAAAATTCTGTTGATTCTGTTTTCGTCATACATGATAAGTATCACGGCTCCGGCAACGCAGAACACGACGGCTGTTATCGCGACAAGAGTCATGCCTATCACTGACGCGGTTATTTCGTTTGAAGTAGTGTTGGAAGCGTTGCTTGCACCTATAATTGCGAGAGAAGTGAAGACGAGCATTGCGACGGACTGACCCCATTTCATGGCGAAAGTCCTTGCCGCAAAGAACATGCCTTCCTTGTTTTCCCCGTTCTTAATCGCATCGGCTTCGGCGATATCGGCAACGATCGACTGCGGTATGATACCGAGCCTTGCCATCGGAAGCGCGGCCATCACGCAGATAAGTATTCCGGGAACGTAATTGGGGATAAAGCCGGGCAGCACCGGTATGATGGCGGTCACAACGTATGCGAGCGCAAGGCCTATGAAAGCCGCCATGGTGGTCTTTTTCTTGCCGTATTTCTTTACAATCTTTCCGACGAACGGGTAGAAGCAGGCCGAAAGTATGGTCATGCCGCCCATGAAGTACATTGTGTAGCTCTCGTCAAGCCTCATCGACACCTTGACAAAGAAGGGCAGTCCCGTCTGGAAGAGCGTGAGGCCGATCCAGTACATGAAGTCTGAGAATATAAACACTCTGAAGGCCCTGTTGCTGAAGGCGCCTTTGAGCGACTTGAACATGTTGGATTCTGCGGGCTTTACGTCCACAAATTCTTTCTCTTTAAGGAAGAAAGTGGGCAGCAGCATGCATGTGCAGGCGATGACGGCAATGACAATGAAGCATATCCTGTAGCTCCAGCCGTATCCGACGGCACCTCTTAACATACCCGCAAAAACGAAAGGCGTATATGCTATGAGCGTTCCGACGAAGAACGTGAGCGAGATTGCGGTTGATATGAACATCCTGTCGTCCTGAGTCTTTCCGAACTCGGAGATGAGCGCGTTGTAGGGCGTGCAGTACATTGTCATAAAGAGGTAGAAAAGAACGATGAATACCGAAACCCAGACGATGTTAATGCCCGAAATCGCTTCAACAGGCTGCATGAAGAGCAGGACGGTAACGACCGAAAGAGGTATAGCCGCGTACTGCATGAAAGGAATTCTCCTGCCGCGTTTGTTCCTGCTCCTGTCGCTGAGATTGGCGATAAGAGGGTCGGTGACCGCGTCGAAGATCCTGCTGAGCGCTGTGATAAGACCGAGAATGGTCAGAAATCCGAAAATGACAAGCCCCGGCTGAATATACTCTATTGCGCCGTTTTCCTTGTCTCCTGCAGTCGGAAGGTAAAACGTGACGAGCCAGGCATTTATAACGCCGCTCAGCATTGACCATCCGAGCTGTCCGATCGCAAATATGATCATCTGCTTTTTGGTGAGTCTTTTCATGTTTACTTTGAGGGCACGTCTGAAATGCCTTTCTCCTCCCTTGGTTATTTTTAATACGCCAACGCTTCAGACCGCGTCATTGATCGTTCTTAAGTGCGCCGAGCACAAGATTTATGAGCGTCTCGACTTCCTTCTGCTTCCTGATGAGCCTGTCCTGCCTTATCACGACTTCCTCCGTGGAAAGTTTTTTGCAAAGCGACAGGATTGCGTGAGTCGCGGAGTAGTAGAAGAGGTCGATATCGTCAATACGTTTAACGCTTCCGTCCTTCAAACCTTTGCTGTACGCATCCGTGAAAGCTTTTTTGTAAACGTCGATTGAATCAGCATAGCTTTCAAGACCGGTGATGCCTTCGCTCACGACAAACGCGTCAAACTCGTAAAGGAACCTGTAAAGGTAAAGCTTTTCGCAGAATATCTTAAGGTATGCGTTGAAAAATCTTTCAATAGCCTTGTAGGCGGGAACGGTTTCCTCTTTTTCGATAAATATCGCGGAAACTTCCTTCTCAAGCTTTTCTGCGCAGGCAATGACAAGCTCGGCCTTAGTCCCGAAATACCTGTAAACCGTCGCTTCACCGACTCCCGCGGCATTTGCAATGTCCCTTATCGTCACGTCCTTAATCGGCCTTTTTGAAAACTGACCTGCGGCTTCGTCGATAATGTAGTTCTTTTTCACATCGAGCATCGTCATAAAGATCACCTGCCTTAAGTTTGAAATATCCGAAGACCCCCTCAAAAAGTGCTCCTGAGAGGCTTTAAATCTATTTGATAGTTCATCTATCAAAATTATACCAAAGTGCCCCGAAGGAGTCAACTTACATCTTTTGCCGCCAATGTAACCAGGCGCACCCGAAAACCACTTACAAAACAAAAAAGCGGGGACAAAACCGTCCCCGCGGGTGCGCCGTACCGGCGTTTACACTATTGCTTAAGCAAAGAATGCGTCGTAGAGGGCTTTTACTGATGCCTTGGCGTCTTGAGCATCGATGCCGAACATTATGCTGACTTCGGAGGAGCCCTGGTTGATCATATTGATGTTGATGTTTGCATCGGCAAGGGCTTTAGTTGCAGTTGCCAGGGTTCCGATGGAGTGGGTCATTCCGTTGCCGACGATCATTACGATTGCCTGGTCGAAATCTGTTTTTACATTGTCAACCGAAAGCTCTGAGTAGATGGTCTTTATAATCCTGTCGAAGAGCTCTTCATTGTAGTACTTTTCCCGGATAATCACGGAAATACTGTCGATTCCGGAGGGGGTGTGCTCATAGGAGATGCCCTCGTCCTCGAGAATCTGGAGGAGCCTGCGGCCGAAACCTATCTCACGGTTCATCATGTATTTCTCAACGTGGAGAGTCATGAATCCCTTGTCGGCTGCGATACCGACCACCTTGTATTTCTTGTGCTCTTTTGTGAGGCTGTGGGTTGGAACAATGAGTGTCCCGGGGCTGTCCGGGTTGTTTGTGTTCTTAATGTTAACTGTGATGCCTTTGTGGTACACGGGGGCGAGGGCTTCTTCGTGCAGCACGTTAAAGCCTGCGTAGGAAAGCTCTCTCATCTCCTCGTACGAGAACATCGGAATCGGTGTGGGGTTTTCAACTATCCTGGGGTCTGCGGCAAATACGGAGTCCACATCCGTGAAATTCTCGTAAACCTCCGCGTTAACTGCCGCAGCAAGGATTGCGCCTGTCACGTCGGAACCGCCTCTTGAGAATGTCACAACTTCCCCTGTCTCGGAGTAACCGAAAAATCCGGGGAATATCATGATTGAATCTTTCCTTGCCAGCCTTGCAAGTTTATTGTAGGACTTGGGGAGCACCTGGGCGTTGCCGAATTCGTCGGAGAGCACGAGGCCCGCTTCCCTGGGGTTGATATATTCAGCGTTCTCGCCAATGGATTTCAGATATGCCGCAACCAGCTTTGCGCTGTTGTCTTCACCGGCAGCCTTCAGCAGATCCATAAATCTGTTTTTGTTGCTTCGCGATGATGCAAGCCTTTCGGTGAGGTCCGCTCGCAGTTCTTCTTTGAAGGATCCTGTCATGGAAAGGTCCTTGGCGATTGAATCATATCTGTCGATAACTTTTTCAAGGGTGGGCTCAGTGTCCTTCCCTGAAAGGGCGGCCTCGGCAAGGGCTATGAGAAGGTCCGTGACCTTGTCGTCTGTCTTGAATCTTTTTCCGGGAGCGGAGACAACAACAAGTCTTCTCTCGGAATCGCTTAAAATGATGCTGCAAACTTTTTTGATCTGTACTGCGTCGGCAAGAGAGCTGCCGCCGAATTTAATTACTTTCATATTTTAAAACCTTTCTTTGGTATTGTTTACTGCTTGATAATCCTTGATTCAACGTAGAACCGCTTGGTTTCCGCTTCGCCCATAGAGAATGTTTTTCTGGGGAGAATCCTTCCGGAGGATGCTATCGCAAATATATCCCGCTTGTTGGGCTTCGGCAGGCAAATGGCTGTTGAAAAACCGCCTTCGGTCAGCTTAATGGCGTCCTCTGTGCCGTGCACGTAGTCAATCTTGCTGTCCGGAAGCATGTAGTCGATGAAATCCGTCATGGCAGCCACCGGGAAGGGGTATGTGTAATGGTCGAGATACAGGCAGCCCGCTCTTATGCCGGAAACCACGGCAATGATACTGTAGTCAAGGCTGAAGCTGTTTTCGGCAAGAAAAGACTCGATGTCCTCCACGGTTGCGGAATCATCATATTCCCTCCAGAAGGATGCGGCGCTCTTGAAATACTGCTTGAAGAGTGAAGTCACCGTCTCGAAGTCGTGGTTGAATATAACCCTGTGAATGGGCTCAAGTATGATGGCCGGATCGTGGATGGATTCGATTTCCGTGAGCATGAATCTTGCGGGGTGGTTCATGGGAGCTCCCTGACTCTTAAGGTTCTCCCAGTGAGCTTTTGCGGCCGCAAAGGAATGATTTCCGTCGCCAACGAAATAAAGGGCGTCGTCCTTTTTAAGGTCTGCGAGCATGGCGGCAACGGATGTGATTGTATCGGGGTCGTCTATACCGTATCCGGCAATGTGTCCCGAACCGCCGGAAAGCTCAAAATCGTAAAGCGTAACGGCGCTGTTTTTCCTGTTTGCAAGGA
>CACZNV010000027.1 GCA_902782645.1 uncultured Ruminococcus sp.
ATCGAGTACAACTATCTGGGACATTGGGGCGACTGCGTGGACCTCAACACCCTCACGGACACCTGGTACACCTACCCCAAGGTCCCGGCTTGCTCCGTCACGAAGATGGCCCTCGCCACCGAGGAACTCTACTTCGCCTGGCGCCGCAGCATCGGGAAACCCTGCAAACCCGGGTTGGCGTAAGGACTCGTTACATCCTTACAACTCTTTCAAGGAGGGCTTTTATGGCCGAGTCACGCTCGGAAATGACCTTGTCTTTTTCCATTACAAGTTGCTCCAGTTCGGAAATACGGCGTTTATCATCCACTGTCGCCCTGTCCAGACCGGCGGTGTCGGTTTCTGCACCGGCAAAAGTTTCGATATTCAGATTACTGCAGTCCCTGTCACGAAGCATGTTCCCGGTTCCGTAAATAAGCCAATCAAGGTTCAGGTCTGGGCAGTTACGCAAGATGTATAAAAAACTGTTTGAGGCAATGTTCTCTCCGGAACATAAACGAGAAACAACAGTCGGACTTACTCCGGCCATTCTGGCTAATTGAGCCTGGCTCATCTTCTTGAGGTGCAGGTATGTGGATAATCTTTCGTGCATAGTAAAACTGTATTAAAGAGAGACTTGTTCGGTTTTTTCTTTTGCTTTTCCACCCGAAGTATAGACCGGGGTGTTTTTCCAGTGCATTGTGTTCAGTTCGGAATTTAGCGTTTCTATCGAATGGAGGATTTCATTAAATTCAGGCTTTTCTTTTCCATAAATCATTTTTTCTCTCATCATCTTGTAATCCTCTTCATATAGTTCGATTACATCTTTTGGAGGGATAATGTTGAATCCCCCGGGACGTTCAGTGTTGTAGTCCATTCCATCAAGTCGGTTGAACTTGAAGCGGTGTGCCGTAATTCCTTGAATAAATGTTTCGTCGTTTAGGATTGTCTTTCCGAGTCCACTTGCGCGCATCATATGTATGTCATATAAGTGTCTTGACATCCTGTCTGTCCGGACAACGCCTTTGGATTTATTGAATTCTTCATGTAGAAGACAGATTTTTTCTGCAAGGGTTCTTTCCGGCAAAACACACGAAACGGAGCAGGGCGGCATCCGAAAAGGAGAGTTTTCTTGCAGATTTTGTTCTGCGAGTGATTGAACCTCCCCTGCCCCGATGAAGGAATTGTTTGACCTTCCGGATACTTCAAGCTTAACAACTGGCGCAACATACCGTTCAGAGGGAAAGACGGTTTTGTATTCAATGAGGATTTGGAAGGGGTCTTGGGTGGGAATTCCGCTATCATTGGTGCTGAACAAAAGTTCGGTATCAGACGCCAACACTTCCGAGAAGAACTGCTTGATATCTTCAGTAAAAGTTGTTGACGAGAAGAATTTTGCCGCTCTTCTCAACTTATCGCTGATTTGGTTCTTGGAAAGTTCTCCAGAAAAGCCAAGAAAGTCTCTGTTGATTGCAAGGTCAACATCTTCAGAGAACCGTGATATAAGTTTCCAACACTTACTGAGGCTTGTCCCTCCTTTGAATTGAATATGTTGCGCATAGGAAAGTGAGTAAACCGCACGCAGAATCTGCGTCACCCACCAGTCCTTTTCAATAACTACAGGCTGAAGACCGGTTCTCGCTGCAACGGCTGAGAACAAATTTCTTTTTGACTGATCCGACGAAAGAATCAGTCGTTTCATCGGCAAGAAATCAGAAAGTCCCTTTTCCATGTCTTCATCAGTTTTATATCATTATTAAACTCCTTTTCGTTCACGGAGGAAAGGATACGGCTAATTATCCTCCGGTCTTCTTCATTGATTTTTCTTCCTACATAGCCATTGAGCGCAAGGCAGAGAAGTCGCATATTTTCAGACGAATATTCTTTCAAGTGTTTGTCCGTAGCGTGCACAAAACGGATACTGCCATTTTCTGTATCAATAGCATCCGTTCTTCCATCCGTGTAATAGATGGCGTTCATCTGATTTTGTTCGGAGAGTCCAAGCATATTGCGCGCAGCAACGTCCGTAGCAAAAATCGCGATTCCCATTTTCCGGGCATAGGCTTTTGCAATCTCGTGGTCAGAGATTGGAATCTCTCCCATACCGAAAACCCTGTCTATCTTGGGAATATAAAACATCCCCCGGGCACAGCGCCTTACGACACCGGAGGCACAGAGCCTGTTAAGCGAACGTCTTATGGTTTCCGAATCCCCAAGATCGGAAAAATCTGAATGGAAATATATTGTTCCTTTTCTCGATTTTCGAATTCGGGCCTCAATTTTTTTTGCAATGCGTTGCATATTCAGCTTAAAATTTGTCCCAAAAATAAGACAAATTCGGGACAAAAACAAATGTCTTACCATCTGTTTTCAAAAGCGAAAAACGGGGTCGCAGCTTTAGCCGCGGCCCCGTTAAGTGAACCAATTAACAGGATGTTTTAGAAATGAGGTCCCATCTTTTTTATTGACGATTTTCTTCCTTTTTCTGTAACCGCTTTTTCTTTTGAAATTGGATTTTGAACCGATATTGCTGTTTGTTTGAACGGATTTTTTTCTTTCATTATTTTTTTGATTTCAAAAATCTCTTGACGGGGAACGCCGCACGCAAGTGCGTGGTATTCAAAACGAGAGTTTCCATACTCTACTTGCTCGATAAGCTCCTTCGGATTACGGATATCTTGTGTTTCTGCAACTTTAAGGCAATCATTCAAGGTAATTCCGTCTCTCTTTCCGTTGATGGTCATCTGGTGCGCATTGGCCCACAACCCGTTCGGGTTGTAACTGAAGCCCATGTCGTAGGCGGGAGCGAGATTCCACTGACCTTTATCGTTCATCAGGAAGGAGATGTTTTTCGTATGGTCGTCCATATTGACGGACATTACATTGAAAACCATGCGTCTGAACATTTCCTGGCCTTCTTTATAGGTCAGTCCGAGCCTGCGCATTACAGTGAACGCTTGTTCATATGAATGTGCCCCCGGCTGCCGGAAATCGAGATGTGCGAGTCCGCACAGGGTCTGCATATGTAGTTTTCCTCCGTTTACGCGGTCAAACCGGCGCGTCATGAAGTGTGCGCGTCCATTCTCTTCCAGGAGATGGCATCGCGTCATCGTGATACCTGCGTCTTTGACGCACTGTGCGAATGCGTATTCCCGTCTTCCGAAGTTTGCCGGGGAGATGGGTCTTGCATTTGAGTCGAAACCATCGAACTTCAGCAGCCAATAGTCGAATCCTTCCGGTGCAGTTACTTGCCCGGAGCGGATTTCTCCGGTTTTTTCATTCAATGCAATAACGGCTTTGGCCCGCTGCCCTCCTGCGGAGGTTCCGATTTTGAGAATATCCAGTATGGCTTTTTCTTTGTTCTTCAAACTTGTTTTGAAGGCATTTTTGTTGGAAAGCACGAGTGCTGCCGTCTTGATTAGCTCGTCCAGTTCGATAGATGAGCTTTCTTCCAGGTAGGTCTCCCTTGAAGGGACAAACTCCAGTGCTCCCATGCACCTTTTCCCTTGGAATGAAAGTTTCTCGATGACGTTGGCTTCCCCTTCTGACCGCCCAATGGCTGCAAGCCATTGGTTGAGCAGCGCCTGTCCGAAGGAATCGGGAAGGGCATCCGCAATCATGCCTGGAAGTCCATTGTATGTATCTCTGGAAAGTATGGGGAAACGATATGTATTTCCCGTGATTGTCGGCATCGTCAGCGGTGCGGGCTGAAGACCGGTTTGGCGGAATTCTTCGGTATATTCGAATGTACAGTACCCGTCATTTCCAAGGAGGAGTGTCCCCGCTTGTATCCCAAACAGGTAAACCTTGAGTGTGTTTATCATTTTTTATGTGTTTTGAAGCCCTTTTTCTCGTTTTTGTGCCCTCTAAGATTTTTTCATATTGTATGGGCGAGAGCGGTTCATCCTCGAGGAAAGGAGCAAGCGCGTCCAGTTTCCCGAGCATTCGAAGTATCCGGATGAGTCCGTTAATTGATACGTTCTTACCGGATTCAAGGGCGGCAACCGTGGATAACGCTATCTGCGCGGCATCTGCAAGAGCCGCCTGTGTCATATCGGCCTTAAGCCTCCAGTTCTTGACTTTTTGTCCTAACGTACTCAGTATCGTAGCGTCTGACATCCATTCCGGATTGCCCATAATCATTGCGATAACATATATTATGACGCAAATATAGTAATAATCATTGGAAAAGCAATTATTATGTGTTAAAAAGCCCCCGCTCTCGATTTTTCGAGGCGGGGGCTGATGAAATCACAATCGTTGGTTTATGAGCGTATTTGTTCGACGAACCGTTTAATTTCTGCGGCGTCCTTAACGACGATTACCCTGTCGCGCGGGAATCGGCGCAGGTGTTTCCTTACACCCTGTGATTTGATGACGGCCTTCAACTTGAGTTCGAAGTCTTCGTCCCGGTTGGTTATCGTCACGAATTTCGCCAGGTCCGATTCCGGCCTTACGAAAGATTTGTAGAACTCGTCCATGGCGCTCCTGGAAATGCAGGCATCATTCACGTCGATGAAGATTGGTTCATCCGCAAGTGAAATCTTCCGGATCGTTTCCGTGAGCCAGCGTACCTGCTGGCGCAAATCCAAGCCTTTAGGATAAAGTTTTTTAAGTATTATGGTAGTCATATTAGTATTCGAGATAATTGTACATATTGAATTTTTCGTTGTCGTATCGTAGCCGTATTGCAACTGCCGTGCCGTCTGTATTCATGAACGGAGCGTCAATTAGATATTCTTCATTGCGGATTTTGGCATATACAGCTTTGCCGCTCATCATCACAAACTCACCTTCAAGGCCCTCGGTAGTCATCTTTCGTGACGTGAAGAGGCCATAACCCCTGCTCTCGTTCTCCGGTCGGTCTTTTGATGAGATGGCGGAAGCCATCATTTTCATTGCTTGCAAGTCGGTTCTGACATCAAGACCGGCCCTGCGGTATGATTGACGCAGGCCGTTGCCGTTGTCAGCAATACAGATATCGACAAGACTTTTCTTGGGATATGCCTGGGCGAGTACATAGAAGGATGAGGCGAGCGAATGCTCGCCGACGTTGTCTATGATTTCCTGCAGCATGTAGCGGACACCGCTTACCACCTGTTTCGGAATCGAGACGGACCGGCAAATCAGTTCCACGATTTTTGCTGTTACATTACCGGAGGATTCGTTTTCATCTTGAGGATTGCCAGACAATAATGGGATGTATGTTTTTTTGGCATTGTTTTCCATGAGTGCATCAACAGAAATTGCATCCGGATAGTATATTGCGTCAAGATACGTTGTTTTGCCTTGAAAACGAACCTTTTTGTTCTTATCCCTCAAGAGCAACAATAAGTTAAGGAACAAAGGGAAGGCGAATTTGATTCTTGACAGGTCGATGATGATTTCATCATCCTGGCATTTATTGATTCGTTCTCTGATTTCCGAATATCTTGTCAGGCTTTCAAGAAGTGTTGCGTCTTGGATATTTGTTTGGTCGTTGATTGTCATTCTCATGGCGAAGGTACATTTTAAAATGAAGATTTCAAATTTTACATCAAAGGGTGACGGCGGAAGACGGCCCCCTTTGTCTTCTGAAACGGACCCGGCGGGGATTTGTCCCCCGGCAGGGCTGGCCCGTACGGGTATTCGCGCCGCAGGGATCCGGAGGCGCGAGGACAATTGCCCGGCGGGTGCGAAGGTATGGACACAAAAACAGCGGGGTCGCAGCTTTAGCCGCGGCCCCGCTGTTTGAGGAGTCAATGCTTTAGATTCCAATTTCCCGTCCATCCAACGGATAATTGGTTCCGAACATATCATTGATAAACCATGCCGTTTGGGTGTATAGCATTGTTACCGTATTTGATACTTTCCAGGGATATGCAGGCATTAAGTAATCGCTTTGTATTGCACAGTAATCCGCACAATATATATGAGGCATCATTTCATATAAGCGAGGATGAGTATAGTTTGATAATTTACTAATGTGATTTAACGGGCCATCGAACACAAAGAGGGTGACTAAAAAGTCGGAAGACTGATAGTCACCTTCTTTTTTTGTAGTATGCCAAGGCTCCGAGCCGTCAGGCAGCCAGAC
>CACZNV010000028.1 GCA_902782645.1 uncultured Ruminococcus sp.
ATGGGTTTTGGTGATTACCCTATAGAATTAAAACAATAGCCTTTAGTCAACTGCTCCGGTTTTTTAAGTCCATTATCTATATCCGCACCACAGCCCCGGGGTTTTCCCTCGGGGCTGAAGCTTTTTTTGCATCTATTCTGTTGCATTTTTCGGCACAGAGCAGGGCGGCCGGCGGTCAAGCGGAGGTTTGTTCCTTCGGCACTAATATCCACTCTCCCGTTTCGTAAAAGTTTTCCCCTTCGACAAAATCGTACATATCAACATCTTCTTCGGGACCGGAATTTTCGTAATAATACTGCAGTTCATCCTGCAGATCCGGGTCGTAGTAGTCGTCGATAAACAGCGCATTGTCGACCATCTCGCCTGTTTCATCGAACATCTCGATATGACCGTTGAATTTGACTTTCAGCCCGATCGTAAGGCTCAGCTTACCGTCTTTTTCCCAAATTTTTATCTCGTCGATCAGCAGCCTTAGTGTTGCCGGGCTGACCGTTCTGCTCTCGATTATCTCATTGATTAGGTCTATACCGCTTTTCATCTCAAGCCGTCTCTTTCTTACCGTCTCGCCAATGTTATTAAGATTATCGATATCCCGTGTCAGCTTTTCAATATCCGACTCACATTCTTTCAGCATATCCGTGTAAACATCGGCGTGCGTCTTGTCCCTGATCCGCTCAAGCAGTATCTCTTTTTGATCTTCTATCCTGCGTTCGAGCTTTCCCTGAAGGTCGTTCAAACGCTTTTCGTAGTTGTCTTTGGAGTGAAGCCACCTGCTTACTTCTTCTTCGATAGTATCATAACTTCGTTTAAGCTTAAGCCTTGCCGACCGGAGCTCTTCGTAGATAAGCTCGTCAAGCTGCTCTTCGCTGATCCTGTGGGACGTGCACGTGGATTTACCGTAGTGCTGGTAGCCGTTGCAGACATATTCGTACTTGTCAGGCTTGCCTGGGGTGTGTCTTGTCTTGCAGGTAAAACTTGAGCCGCAGTCGCCGCATTTGATCAGCCCCGTGTAGCGATGAAAAGGCTTTCCCGCAGATGCCCGGACCTTTTTCTTTTTCTTTTCCGAGAGCAGTAGTTGCACGTGTTCGAAATCCTCCCGGGAGATGATCGCCGGTACCGCACCTTCGTGTCTGTATTGCTCATGAAGCGGAATGTCTTTGCGCACGTGGTTGATCCTGCTGGTATATGACTTGTGACATATCAGAGTCCCGGCGTAGAACTCGTTCTGAAGTATCCGTTTTACCTTGGTGTTCTCCCACTGAAACCTCTTGGCAAGCTCCGGCTTGTTGCGTCCGACGTTCTTGCCGTAGACCTGCTCCTGGTAATATCCCTGAGATTTGACTCCGTCCTGATTAAGCATCTTGGCGATCGCTTTGAGCCCGTAACCCTCAAGGTAGAGCGCATAGATCCTTCTTACGATCTCCGCCTGTTCCTCGACGATAACGACCTTGCCGGTGTTCTTGTCCTTGTAGTATCCCATCGGCGGTATGATGACAATGCCTTCCTTTTGCTTCTGCTTGAAACCGGCACGGATCTTTTTTGATATGTCACGGCAATACATATCGTTGAAGATACCCTTGAAGCCGATCATGAGCTCGTCGTCTTCGTTGTCGGTGTCGATGTTTTCCGTGACCGAAAGCACCCTGACGCCGTTGCTGCGGAGGTAATCGATAAACATTGCGGTCTGCGTCTTGTGCCTGCCGAGACGCGACAGGTCCTTTACGACGACCGCTTCGATCTGCTTTTTCTCCACAGCATCCTGCAGCTGCTCTATGCCTTCCCGGTTAAAATGCATGCCGCTGACATTGTCGTCGTATGACTCGCCAATGACAACGTGCCCGTGCTCTTTTGCGAAGGCCTCAAGTATTTTCCGCTGGTTTGTAAGGGAGTTCAGTTCCTTGTCTTCATCCCTCGACAACCTGTAGTACAGCCATACTTTCATTTTAAGATTCCTCCTTGAATTGGATAATTTCTGCGGCTTGAGGCATCACAGGAACCTGACCTTGTGACACCTCCGGCAGCACAAACATATCACACCGTTTTCACAAGTCCACAGATCCTGAGGAACCGTCAGAAACTACATCTTCGTTACAGGGAAAGGCGGTTTTCCCATTGGCGTTGAAATAGTCCTTGGCTGCAGCCAGCATAAACGCCGACCATGAATCCTTTGCGCCTGCTTCATTCTCCTTTGTTTCAGACGGATAAAACTCGACGCTTTCAATGTATGACCGGCTGTTCTTTTTCTTCTGTTTTTTCTCCATAAATCTACCTTCTTTCCTGAAATTATTTTGCAAAATTATTCTTCTACAGAGCTGTTTTGGACTACCGTTACTCTGTAATTCCAACATTACTTCTTTTTCTCTCAATATCTCTAACCTTCTAAATTGTTCTCATTCCTGGTAGGCCACTGTGCACCAAGGCGTAGGCCACCAAAGCCGAAGGGTTTACAACAGCCTTTTAGACCGGCTATTTCAGACAAATGTAGACGTTCGATGTCTGACCTCCGTCAGGGCGGAAACGGTGTTCTTTCCCGATATATCCGTGCTGTATCAGAGCGATTATCGATCTTTTAACAGTGGTCACGCCAATGCCGCACTTCTTTGCGATCGTCTTATGCGACGGGAAGCAGAAGTCGTTATTTCCCTGATATTTGCAAAGACATGCGTAAACAAGTTTTTGCATCGAAGTGAGATCTTCATCCTCAAGAGCTTTCCATGATTTGTTCATTTTTATCACCTCCTTGTGATAGGTTCATTTTGTTATTCCGCATTAGTCATTTTGGCCTTGTCTTTGAAAGACTAAAAATTAGTTTTCAGCGTTTAACTGAAGGAAAATGATGTTTAAGTCCTCCGCAAACGGTCAAAAATCACGACTCCTTTACGACGCCTGAATCATCAGTTACAACGCCAAATCAGAATCGATGTTATTCTTGTCTCATTTTGCCTTTAAATTCGAGGATACAGCCCGCCGTTGTGGGATGATGTGATAAGCGGAAGCGCAGTATGACGCTACCGCTTTAACCCGCTTAAAAATCTGTCGTGGCAACTTTGCACGGTTTGCCATCGGGAATTGTCTTTCACCTTGCCACAGCTGTTGTCACATACGGTTCTCACCACCTCAGGCTCTGCTCTCTTTCACGAAACGCTGTAAAGCGGCTCAGAATGGCCTGTAATCGACTTTTCGGATCTGGGCGGGATAAGTTTGCCGTCCGTGCGGAAGACGCCTTAAACGGCCGTATTTGCGGCAATTACAGTCTTAGTCATGTCATTTGTTTATTCCTCCTTCCTCCTGTCTGTTTGCTATCGGACAAACAAAAAAGCACCGTACGTTTCCTGACAGTGACACACCAAAAACAGCACTCAGCTCGAGTGCGCGTTGATCAATATGGTATGTTCTGTCGGGTTTCGTACGGCGCTTGGTAGCCTCTCAACACCTTACCGGGTGTCGCTCTCCGCTTGCTCGATTTGAAACCATCCCCGGAGTTACAGCCCCGAAGACTTTCAATATTATACGCGCAAGATTTCTCTTGACGCGCCAACCTTTATACACCATTCAAAATGATTTGTCAAGAGCTTTCTGAAACAATTGTTCCGCATAGCGAAAATCGTAAAAAGCATGTAAAATGCAAGTGGGTCAGGGCTTCCGCCCGTTCATTTGCCGAAGGTCTTGCGCTTTAGCGGCAAGCCAAAGGCGACGCTTGCTCCTACGAAGTACTGCTTAAAATCAATTGATTTGACCGTCGGAAACGATGTATAATCAAAGCATAAAAAGAAAGTATGCATCGTATGCATCAGCTCATTTCGGAGGGTTAATAATGGATAACAACATCAGGCATTTCAGCATAGGCATCAAAACTGTTGCGATTGTCCTTGTTTTGGCATTATTTGCCACGTTGATACCAACAAGGATCTTTTCAAATGTTTATGCTGAAGAATCACCCGCAACGCTTCTTGATCCTGACTATACCGCATTGCCCGAATATCCAGAAACTTATGAAGGTGATCCTGTACCCGTTGAGATATCATATCCTGACAAATCATCGGAATATGAACAGCTTGCGCTGGAAAAACTCGGGCAACCTGCGACTGTCAAGAACATTGATCCTTACAAACGCTCCGATGTCAGCTATCAGAAGGCTGAACTTGCCAATGCCTTTTCAAGAGATTACGCCTTAAATAACGGCAACTTTACCCGCTTGGTTTTCGGCATGCCCGTAAACTACAAGACACCTGAAGGCATCTGGAAAAAGATAAATCTTATGCTTCATGAGCATGAAGGCCGGCTTGAAACAGCTGATACTCCCTACTCGCTTTCATTTGCCTCTTCCTATGAATCCGCCAATGACTTAATATGCATCGGTTACAGCGGCGTTTCTCTTTCTCTATCACCTCAGAACGCTTCCGCAAAACCTTTAGAGGCACAGTATGAACAGATTCCTCACAAAGATGATGAGCTGCTGACAGAAAACCCCTGCGAAAACGGAACTGTCGTATACGAAGAAGCTTTTGCCAAATCTGATGTATCTCCCGCCGCCTCTCTTGAATACACAGTAAAGCCCTATGAAATCAAGGAGAATATAGTCATTAGCGAGGGCGGATTTTTTCAGTACAGTTACTCGTTCAAACTTTCAACCGAC
>CACZNV010000029.1 GCA_902782645.1 uncultured Ruminococcus sp.
ACACGCCAAAACCTTGACGAGTTATGCGGCGACGTAAACCACCAGGGCGTTGCAGCATTCGTGGCCGCGGCTGATTATGTTGACGTGGACGACATACTTGAATATGCCGCGTCTAAGGGCGAGGATCCGTTCATAATTGTTCTTGACGAGATACAAGATGCGGGAAACCTTGGCGCCATTATAAGGACTGCGGACGCTGTGGGTGCACACGGGATAATTATCCCTAAAAGGAGGGCTGTCCCCTTGACCGGCGCCGTGGCAAAGGCCTCATCGGGAGCCGTAAGCTACGTTAAAGTCGCAAGAGTGCCAAATCTTGTCTCCGAGCTTGAAAACCTTAAGAAAAAAGGTCTCTGGATTACAGGCACCGCAGCTGACGGAAAAACCACTTTTTACAATGCGGATCTTACAGGACCTGTGGCCATCGTTATCGGCAATGAAGCCGAAGGCATGGGACGGCTTGTAACCGAGCAGTGCGATTTTACGGTTAGTATTCCCATGGCGGGAACTGTTTCTTCACTAAATGCTTCAGTGGCTGCAGGCGTGGTGCTTTACGAGGCTTTTAAACAAAGGAACAAAAAGAAATAATATATTAATATGGACTATAAAAGAGAACTCAATCCGGAACAATACAAGGCGGTCACCCAAAAGGACGGGCCGCTTCTTATCCTTGCCGGCGCAGGCAGCGGGAAGACGAGAGTTATAACATACCGTGTGGCTTACCTCATTGAGCACTACGGTATCTCGCCTTATAACATATTGGCGATTACATTTACAAACAAGGCTGCCACCGAGATGAAGGAGAGAGTCGAAAAGATGCTGGGAGAAGACGGCAGGGGTGTGTTTATAAGCACTTTTCACCGGTTCTGCGGAAGGCTCTTAAGAGACAGGGCGGATCTTATAGGATACACTTCAACCTTTGCCGTTTACGATGAGAAAGACGCAGAGAAGGTAATCAAAGACTGTCTGAAACAGTTTGAAATCGATCCCAAAAGGGAGAGCCCGGGACTGTTCAGATCATCCATTTCAAAGCTTAAAAACCAGATGGTGACACCTGACTATTTTGCTCAGATTATGGACAAAAACAACCCCTGGGAGCGGAAGCTTCTTAAGGTTTTCAAACTGTATAACGAAAAGCTTTTTGAAAGCAATGCCATGGATTTTGACGACATGCTTCTTAAGGCTGTGGATCTTCTGGAGAAGAACCCTGACGTATGCGATTTTTATTCGAGAAGATTCAAGTACATAATGGTTGATGAGTACCAGGACACCAACAAAGTCCAGTACAAGCTTGTAAAGCTCCTCGCAAAGCATGAAAACCTTTGCGTTGTTGGAGACGACGACCAGAGCATTTACAGCTTCAGAGGAGCTGACATTGAAAACATATTGAGTTTTGAGAAGGGCTTCCCAAAGGCCACGGTGATAAAACTTGAGCAGAATTACAGATCCACAGAGAACATTCTATCTGCGGCAAACAGCGTCATCTCCTGCAATCACGGAAGAAAGCAGAAAAAACTCTGGACAGACGTGAAGGGCGGAGAGAAAATCGCCAAGTTCATTGGCGAGAATCAGCTTGACGAGAGCCGCTTTATTGCCGGCGAAATCACAAGGCTTATTGCTTCAGGCAAATACAAATACAATGATATTGCGGTGCTTTACCGCCAAAACGCTCTTTCCCAATACATCGAGTCCGAATTTACCCGCAGGGGCATTCCCAACAGGGTTTACGGAGGCATGCGTTTCTTCGAGCGAGTTGAAATAAAGGTGCTTGTCAATTATCTCAGACTGTTTGAGAATCCGTCCGATATCAACGCATTTACCGCAGTTATCAACGTTCCGAAAAGATCAATTGGCGAGAAGGGAATCGAAACAATTGTGGGCCTCACCGAGACTTACAATCTATCGCCAATGGAACTCATTTCCGACGTGAGGCGTTTCCCTGAGATTTCACGGTACGGCGAAGCGCTGAAGGAGTTTTCGGATAATTATTTAGCCCTCAAAGATGACCTTGGCGTTTTGGAACTTCCTGATTTTGTAGAGAAGCTTCTTGACGTAATGGGAATCCTGAAGTTTTACGAGATTACCGACGAGGAAAAGGACGAGGACCGCTGCGGAAACCTCAGGGAGTTTATAACTGTCGCCAAGGATTTCGTGTCTCTTGCAGAGACCGATGACACCGTGGAAAACTCACTGTCCGGTTTCCTTCAGAACATATCTCTTTCGACGGATATGGACAACGGAGATGAGGATGAAAACGACAAAGTCACTCTCATGACCGTCCACAGCGCCAAGGGTCTTGAGTTCCCCGTGGTCTTCGTGGTGGCTATGGAGGAGGGCATATTCCCCTCAATGAGAGCCATGGACGAGGGCAATGTTGACGAGGAGCGCAGGCTTTGCTATGTTGCCATTACAAGGGCGAAGGAGCGGCTATATCTCTCCTACGTCAAGGAGCGCATGCTTTACGGCCAAACCAAGTACTATCCCAAGTCCCAGTTCCTTGACGGTATACCGAAAGAGAATATAAAGCTTGTGAATTACCTTGGCGAGGAAGTGTCTGCCGCCAATGCAGAAAAGCGCACCTACGGCTACCCGTCGTACGGCAATAAAGGCGACTACCTTACTTACGGCGACTCCGAAAACCAGGGCTTCGGTTACAGGGGCTACAGGCAGTACGACTCGAAATATGAAAATGTGCGAAAAACCGCCGTGTCTGCTGCTGCCGCTCCCAAAGATCAGATGTCGGTCAAGCTTAAAGAAGCTTTAATCAATGCAAAGTCCGGAGACAAAGACATTGGCGTTGGCGACAAGGTCTGCCATCCGAAGTACGGAGAGGGCGTTGTGACAAACATAGAAGGGGAGTTCATTGGCGATTCCGATGAGAGAATCTGCGAGATTACCTTCGACAAACTTGGCATGAAGCGCTTTGCGATGAAATATACCAAATTGAAGAAGCTTTAAATCCTTAAAAAACATTTAAACACCAAAAAAGGCAATTAGAGTATTGCAAACGAAATATTTTGTAGTATAATCCTTGTTAGCACTTGATAGATTTGAGTGCTAATCAAGAATTTAACAATTCAACGGCTCGAAATACCGGCTGAAAAATAGGAGGACAAAATGAAAATCAGACCTTTAAGTGACAAGATAGTTATTAAGCCCCTTGATCTTGAGACTAAATCAAAGGGCGGTATTATTCTTACCGGAACAGCTAAAGAGAAGCAGGACTATGCTATAGTCGTTGCTGTGGGCCCCGGCGGAAGAGACGATAACGGCAAACTTATACCGATGGAAGTGAAAGTCGGCGATAAGGTTATGATGAGTAAGTATTCCGGAACGGAAGTTAAACTTGACGGCGATACATTTATGATCATAAGACAGAGCGATCTTCTCGCCGTTGTGGAAGACTGAAATTGACAGGCTCAAGCCTTAAAAATAAGCTGAATTTGCTTTAAAGGAGTAATAAATCATGGCAAAAGAGATTAAATATTCATCCGACGCAAGAGACGCCATCATTGCCGGCGTTAACAAGCTTGCAGACACAGTTAAAGTTACACTGGGCCCTAAGGGCAGAAATGTAATCCTTGACAAGAAATATCCCGCACCCCTCATCACAAACGACGGCGTTACTATCGCCAAGGAGATCGAGCTTGAAGACAAGTTCGAGAACATGGGTGCCCAGATTGTCAAAGAGGTTGCCACAAAGACAAACGACGTGGCCGGCGACGGCACCACAACTGCAACTCTTCTCGCACAGGCTATTATCCGCGAGGGTGTAAGAAACCTTGCAGCCGGCGCTAATCCGATGATTATCAAGAAGGGCATCGCAAAAGCAGTTGACGCAGCTGTTGCAGCAATAAAGACTTCCGCTGTTCCGGTAAGAGGCTCTTCGGATATCGCAAGAGTTGCAGCCGTTTCCGCCAATGACGAACAGATTGGCAAACTCATTGCCGACGCAATGGAAAAAGTCACCGCTGACGGCGTTATCACCGTTGAAGAGTCAAAGACAATGGGTACAAACCTTGATGTGGTTGAAGGTATGCAGTTTGACCGCGGTTATCTTTCACCTTACATGGCTACCGATATGGACAAGATGGAAGCTGTTCTCGACAACCCCGCCATCCTCATCACAGACAAGAAAATATCAAATCTTCAGGAAATCCTTCCTCTTCTTGAAAAACTTGCCCAGTCCGGAAAGAAGCTTCTTATCATTGCCGACGACGTGGAAGGCGAAGCACTTGCTTCCCTCGTTGTTAACAAATTGAGAGGCATCTTCACCTGCGTAGCTGTTAAGGCTCCGGGCTTTGGCGACAGAAGAAAAGAGATGCTCCGTGATATCGCAATCCTCACCGGCGGCGAAGTTATCACTGAAGAGCTTGGCCTTGAACTTAAAGAGACCGATCTTTCCCAGCTCGGTACTGCAAGACAGGTCAAAGTTCAGAAGGATTCCACCATTATCGTTGACGGCAACGGCAACCCCGAAGGGATCAAAAAGAGAGTTGCCTCCATCAGGACTCAGATTGAAGACACCACATCCGATTTCGACCGTGAGAAGCTTCAGGAGCGCCTTGCAAAGCTCGCAGGCGGCGTAGCTGTTATCCAGGTCGGCGCAGCTTCCGAGACCGAAATGAAGGAAAAGAAGCTCAGAATCGAAGATGCTCTCGCAGCTACCAAGGCAGCTGTTGAAGAAGGTATCGTCGCAGGCGGCGGAACCTGCTTCATCAACGCTATCCCCGAAGTCGCAAAACTTCTTAAGACAGTTAAGGGCGACGAGAAGACCGGTGTTGAAATCGTTCTCAAGGCTCTTGAAGAACCCGTCAAGCAGATCGCATTCAACGCAGGCCTTGAAGGCAGCGTCATCGTTGACAAAGTTAAAAACGCCAAGCCGGGCGTCGGCTACGACGTACTCAGCGAGAAATATGTGGATATGATCGCCGAGGGCATCGTTGACCCCGCCAAGGTATCCAGAAGCGCTCTCCAGAACGCTGCATCAGTTTCGGCTCTGCTCCTCACAACAGAGGCTGCCGTGGCTGATATTCCGGAGCCTGAGCCGGCTGCACCTGCCGGGGGCGGAATGGGCGGCATGTATTAAAAAATAGCTGAGTTTTAGGCTCTTTACGCAAGCCGCAGGTAATAAAGAAGACATTTACAAGGTGTCTCCGACGATTTCTTGCGGCTTGCTTTTTAGGTATAAAAAAAGAGAAGCTGCGGATCGGTCTGCGGCTTCTCTTTTAGATTGTTTTATCTGCTATTTTATTTAGCTTTCTTCTTATTGAAAATAATTATTGCTGTTATTGCGACTGCAACAGCTACAACTGCTGCAGATACAATAATGATTATTGCAGGATTGCTTTGATTCTTTTGAGGTTTCACCTCAGGATCTTTTTCGGCATCCTTTTCTGCTACACTGAACTCTGCTTCTGCTTCGCCGTGTTCGAACCTGACTGTTAAGCTGTGTTTCCCTGCATTCAGCTTTTCGAGATATGACGGAAGAAGTGTTATTACCGTGCTTCCTTTTGTCGCAGTGAAGTCACTTCCTGCTTCAATGGCTTTGCCGTCTACGAGCACCGACCTGAAGTCATCAAATGATCTGTCAATCTCGCCAACCTGTTTAACGGTTACAACAATCTTTTCCTCACTGCCTTTTTTCCAGACAGATCCGTTTCCTCCGGTGACGGTGTATTCATTGGCGGTGGCTGAGAAATTGGCGATATATACTGCATCGCCTGTGACAGCTGAAATTTCAGGGTCCCAGCCATTAAATTTATAAATCGCCAAGGAGTCGGGTGCCATATAAGGCTCTTCTCCGGAATATGTAGGCAAAGATCCGTAAGGAAATTTGGCGGAGTATAGTTCATTCCCGTCCCTGTCAACAAACTTTACCGTATATTCATTTATGACAGTTTCAAAGACTGCCGTGTAAGTTATATCGCCTGAAACAGGTGTAAGATCAGGAGTCCAGCCTTTGAAGACGTAGGTGAATTCTGCTGTCGGTTCCTTGGCGATGTCGGCATGGGTGGGAGTTTTGCCGTATTCGACAGTAGTTGTGTCCATTACTGAGCCGTCTTCATTCTTCCATGTGATTGTGTACGAATTCTTAACGGAACTGAATGTGGCAGTGTAGGTTGCATCACCGGTGACGGCCACAACTGAAGGCGTCCATCCTGTGAAGTTATATGTGAACTCAGCGGTATTTTGCTTTGTTGCATCGTCGTGGGTGGGAACCTTGCCGTACTCAACTATGGTTGTGTCAATGACAGTGCCGTCATCATTCTTCCAAGTGATTGTATAAGAATTCTTAACGGAACTGAATGTGGCGGTGTAGGTCGCATCACCGGTGACAGCCACAACTGAAGGCGTCCATCCTGTGAAGTTATATGTGAACTCAGCGGTATTCTGCTTGGTTGCGTCGTCGTGGGTGGGAACCTTGCCGTACTCAACTGTGATGGTGTCAATGACAGCGCCGTCATCATTCTTCCAAGTGATTGTGTAGGAATTCTTAACCGAACTGAATGCTGCGGTGTAGGTTGCATCACCGGTGACGGCAACAACTGAAGGCGTCCATCCTGTGAATGTATAAGTGAACTCAGCAGTATTCTGCTTTGTCGCATCGTCGTGGGTGGGAACCTCGCCGAATTCAACTGTGGTGGTGTCAATGACAGTGCCGTCTTCATTTTTCCATGTGATAGTGTAAGAATTCTTAACGGAACTGAATGTGGCAGTGTAGGTCGCATCTCCGGTGACAGCTTCCACAGAAGGAGTCCAGCCGGTGAAAGTGTATGTGAATTCAGCTGTGTTCTGTTTGGTTGCATCGTCGTGGGTGGGAACCTTGCCGTATTCAACTGTGGTTGTGTCGATTACTGAGCCGTAATCATTCTTCCAAGTGATTGTGTAGGAATTCTTAACCGAATTGAATGTTGCGGTGTAGGTTGCTTCACCGGTGACGGCCACAACTGAAGGCGTCCATCCTGTGAAGTTGTATGTGAACTCGGCGGTATTCTGCTTGGTTGCATCGTCGTGGGTGGGAACCTTGCCGTATTCAACTGTTGTTGTATCGATAACTGAACCGTCATCGTTTTTCCAAGTTATTGTATAAGAATTCTTAACGGAACTGAATGTGGCGGTGTAGGTCGCATCACCGGTGACGGCCACAACTGAAGGCGTCCACCCTGTGAAGGTATAAGTGAACTCAGCGGTATTCTGCTTTGTCGCATCGTCGTGGGTGGGAACCTTGCCGTACTCCACAGTCGTCGTGTCTATAACAGAGCCGTCTTCATTTTTCCATGTGATTGTGTACGAATTCTTAACCGAACTGAATGTGGCAGTGTAGGTCGCATCTCCGGTGACAGCTTCCACAGAAGGAGTCCAGCCGGTGAAGGTATAACTGTTTTCGGCGGTGGGAGTTTTATTGGCGTCTGCATGAGTGGGGAGACTCCCTTCTTCAACCTGGGTCTGGTCAATTATGTTTCCGTTGTCATCTTTCCACGTTATCGTATACTTTGGCAGCGGGATCCATTCTCCCTTAAGCTTTATGTTGCCGAATCTGCCCGTAAGCAGCTCCCCACCGGCAAGCAATTCGTTGAGGTTCCAGTTTCCGGAAGCGTCTGTAACCCGCCAACCGTCAAATGTGAAGTGCTCACGAATAAGCTTCTGAAGAGTTTCTGCGGTTTCAATAGTATATGTTTGCTGGGTGAGACCGGTACCGCCATTTAAATCATAATCTATTGTATAAACCACCTGGGTCCATTGTGCATAAAGAATGGCATTGGCGGGTACTGTGGCGCCGTCAGCATATGCTGTTCCGCTTCCGTCGGCCTCTGTGTTCCATGAGTCAAATTTGTATCCGTCTCTTGTGTATGTGTTTAAGGGGAGGGCCATTTCGGCTTTTGACAGCCAAACAATGCGGGCATCGTCTTTAAAGTTTGATGGCACAAGCGTTATATATTCCGAAAAAGCCTGGAGACGGGGGTATTCCCAGCCGATTCCCCAAACATGACCTGCTTCGAAATCAATGTCCCAGTTGCTGTTCCAACCGGATGTAAATCTTTCCGGGTTAATGAATTCTTCCCCTGAAAGGAAGGCGCAGTCGGATGGGCTTCCGCCGCTTGAGTTGTAGTTTCCGAACAGATTTTCTGCTGATCCTGTATTTGCGAAGCAATGGGCAATCCTCTGAAACTGATTGCCGCTGCCGATTATTGCGCCCACATTTCCTTTTGTTCCTGTGACTGAGTTCTCGCATCCGAAATGGAAGCAGCTTTTAACACTGTAGTTTTGGCTGCTCTTGTAGCCAAGTACTCCTCCGGTGTTGCTGGCGGAGCTTGTTACTTTTCCCACGTGGGAACAGTTAACAATTTCTCCCCAGCCCTCATAGTTGCCAAAGCTTCCGCAAATGCCTCCGACAGATCCTTCGTTTTTAGTTCCTGTGACATCGCCAAAGAAGCAGCAGTTTCTGATTGAACCGTAGGCCCAGCCGGCTATGCCGCCAACGTAATGTCCGGAGCTTGTGACATTGCCGTATACACATACCTCCTGAACAGTGCCGAATTTAACAAATCCGAAAAGTCCTCCGTATTCCGATGTATTAACACTTAGCCCTTTAATAGTATGATTCTGGCCCTCGAAGTATCCTGAGAAGGGGTGAGTATCTGTTCCGATAGGTGTCCAGTTTTCGCCTGCCAGGTCAAGATCGCAGCTCAGGTAAATATAAAAGCCCTCGAAAGTGTTGCCGTTGTTAACTTCATCTCTGAAAGCCTTAAGCTGGTTAACGCTTGAAATGTATCTGTTGGAAATTACAGCTTCCCCTGTTCCGCCTGTGCCGCCGCTTCCGCCTACACCGCCAATACCTCCCGCAGCTTTTATATCTTGGGTGCCGCGAAGAGCAGGGGCTCCGTCTTTAATTACCCAAACGTTTGTGAAATCCCAGTTCTTAAAGTTTGACGAATCCTTAAAATATTTCTGATAGAACAAATCCTTATATCCGTCGCCTGAGTTTATACCGAATGAGTATATCCAGCCAATGGCGTAATCGCTGCAGTCGTACCACCAATAGTTGTCTTCCATTGAAAGAACTAAATCGGTATTTTTTCTGCCTCCTGCAATGGCGCCGCATTTTACACTGTGTTCTACTGTAGATACGAGGATGCAGTCTATTCCGTCTTTGCCTGAAACCGTTCCGTTGTCGTCGGGTGCATAAATATAACACCGTACAATTGAAACGTTGCTGCGTATATATCCCACAAGACCGCCGATGTAATCATATCCGTATACGACTCCCCGGTCAAAGCTGTCTGCAATAGAACTGTCTTTTTCCAAATTTCCTGCAACTCCTCCCACGGCGTTTCCGTTTGATGTGATATTACCATTGTTTGCGCACTGAGAGATTGCGACCCCTTTACCGGATCCAACTATACCGCCAATGTTTTGAAAATCTTGCTGTTCCAATGTCCCGGTAACATCTCCGTTATTTATACATTGGGTAACTGCACTGCTTGAGTTGTCTACAATGTCAACATATCCCACAATTCCGCCTGTGTTGTATTTGCCTTGAACAGAACCATTGTTTAGGCATTTGATTATCGTGCTGCTCCTGATTCTGCCTGTAATGCCTCCGACACGTTCATTTCCCGATATATTTCCTTCGTTTACATCGTTTTTCAGAGTTTGACCGCCGTCGAGGTTCTCACCGGCAATACCGCCTACATAGTTAAAGCCTGTAACATTGCCTTTGTTGATACTGTTTCTTAAATTTGCATTGCTGAAACCGGCAATGCCGCCTGTGTACGATGAACCGTTTACTTCACCGGTATTTGTACAGTAATTGATTTTGCTGGATCCTGTGCTGTTGCTGAAGTCGTATACAGCCCGCCCGGTGATGCCTCCTGTGTAATTGTTGCCGATGATTTTACCCTTGTTTACACAGTTGTAAACGTCTCCGCTGTAATCCTGAATACCGGTCATACCTCCTGTGTATTTACCGCCCGTTACATCCCCTGTGTTTGTACAGTCGTATATGCTTGAGTTTTCATCAAGGTGACCTATGATTCCTCCGGTATAATCGCCGCCGGTTACTTTACCCGAGTTGAGACAGTTTTCTGCATTGGCGTCTTTTGCGTAGCCCGCCATGCCTCCGGTGTGAATGCCGCCGGAAACATCTCCTCTGTTTGTGCAGTTTGTAATTTCGCCGTTGATGTTTTCGCCGGCTATGCCCCCGGTATATTCGGATCCGTTACTTGTAACAGTTCCTTCGTTTACACATTCAAATATGGAAGCAACGGCGATTCCTGCAATACCTCCGCAGCAAAATCCTTTTCCGGATACATCGGCTTTGTTGGTGCATCTTGTGATTTCACCTGATGCCTGACCTACAATTCCTCCGGCGTAACCGTAACCGGTTGTTGTATCGGTGGCGGATACGGTGCCGGCAGCTTCATTTAAGCAGTTTCTTATTATGCTGGTACTTTTACCGCAAATGCCTCCTGCATTATATCTTCCTGATATTTCAGCTGAGTTTGTACAGTTCTCGACTAAACCCTCTGAATTACCGACTATACCGCCAACGTAATGGTTTCCGCTTACAGTGCCAATGACTTTGCAGTTAATAACAGTACCGGTATTAAACCCAGTTATTCCGGCAATGTAATCTTCGCCGCTTATGCTTAAGTCAACAATACAGTTTTCGATTGTGCCGGTGCTTTTTCCTGCAATACCGCCTGCGGCGTTTCCGGCAGTTATGTCGGCAGAATCAAGCCTCAGATTTCGTATGGTTCCTTCATTCACACCGAACAGCCCCATATAAATCAAAGAATTGTTTATTTTGAGCCCGGAAACCGTGTGGCCGTTGCCGTCAAAATAACCTTTGAAAGCATTAAGCTCTGTTCCGATGGGAAACCAGTTGCTGACTTCGGTGAGATCAATATCGGCATTTAACAAATAGTAACTGTCTGTGTTGATCCCGTTTTTAATGTTATTAGCTGCTGTTGTCAGATCCTTTGCATCTTCAATGATAAAAGGGTTGCCTGCGCTTCCGCTTCCTCCGATTGTGCCGTTGGCTGCGTTAGCTGTGAAAGTGTTGTCGATTGCGGTTAAAAGCATTACAGCGATTAAAATCAAGGAAATAACGTTCTTTGATTTATCGAGAAATACTTTTAATAAATGCGTCAAGTTCAACATAATATATTCCTTTCGATAAAATAAATTATAATTGACCGGCATCGGAGGAACTGTGCCCCGGACGGATGCCGCTATAATTAAATTGAACGTCTTATTTTAACATTTATTTAATGACAATTAAAGATGAAATGTGATTATATTGGCGGTTTTTTTATGTTTTATTGACCTCCGCGGAAATGATTTCTCTTGACTTAAACACGTTTAATAAATATAATCAAAAGTTAAAGAAGGGCGGACAATTCGCCCGGCTTTATCTATTTTTTGGAGGTTTTACAAAGTAATGAAAGCAATTGAGAATATGCCCAAGTCATATGATCCCGGACAGTCCGAGGACAGAATTTACGCCAATTGGCTTGAAAAAGGGTATTTTCATGCTGTCGTCAACCCCGATAAGAAACCTTTCACTATTGTTATTCCGCCGCCGAACATCACCGGCCAGCTGCACATGGGTCATGCCCTTGACAATACGCTTCAGGATTCTATTATCAGGTTCAAGAGAATGCAGGGCTACGAGACACTTTGGCTTCCCGGCACAGACCATGCCAGCATTGCCACCGAGGCTAAAATCGTTGACAAGATGGCTAAGGAGGGTCTTAAGAAGGAGGACGTTACGAGGGAGCAGTTCCTTGAGCGCGCCTGGGCCTGGAAGAAAGAATACGGCGGAAAAATTGTAAACCAGCTTAAAAAGCTTGGTTCATCCTGCGACTGGGAGCGCGAGCGCTTTACGATGGATGAGGGCCTTTCAAATGCGGTTAAAGAGGTGTTTGTTCGCCTTTACGAAAAAGGTCTGATTTACAAGGGCGAGCGCATTACCAACTGGTGCCCGCGATGCAACACTTCGATTTCCGATATCGAGGTGATTTATGAGGAGCAGGACGGTCACTTCTGGTATATCAATTATCCGTTTGCGGATGGTACGGGAAACATTATGATTGCGACGACGAGGCCTGAGACACTCCTTGGCGATGTCGCTGTCGCTGTCAACCCCGAAGACGAAAAATATAAAGATGTTGTCGGCAAAGAGCTGATTCTTCCCCTTGTGGGCAGAAGAATCCCTGTTATCGCCGATGACTATGTTGAACTTGGCTTCGGTACAGGAGCTGTTAAGATAACTCCTGCCCATGATCCGAACGACTTTAACGTTGGTGCAAGACACGGTCTTGAGGTCATAAAGATTATGGACTCCAGGGGCGTTATCAACGAAAACGGAGGCAAATACTGCGGCCTGGACCGTTTTGAGGCGAGAAAGCAAATTGTAAAAGATCTTGAGGCAGAAGGTCTTCTTGTAAAGACCGAAAACTACAAGCACAACGTCGGTACGTGTCAGCGCTGCCACACAACAGTGGAGCCTTTCGTTTCGACACAGTGGTATGTCAAAATGAAGCCTCTTGCAGAGCCCGCGATCAAAGCGGTGAGAGAGGGCAAAACATCCTTTATACCCCAGCGCTTTGAAAATATATACTTTAACTGGATGGAGAACATCCAGGACTGGTGTATTTCAAGACAGCTCTGGTGGGGCCACAGAATTCCCGCCTGGTACTGCAAAGACTGCGGCGAGATAATAGTTTCAAGGGATGAACCCAAGACCTGCCCGAAGTGCGGCAGCAAGAATCTTGAGCAGGATCCGGATACGCTTGACACGTGGTTCAGTTCAGCTCTCTGGCCGTTCTCGACACTCGGATGGCCGGAAAAGACCCCTGAACTTAAATATTTCTATCCCACAGACGTTCTCGTGACCGGATACGACATCATTTTCTTCTGGGTTTCCAGAATGATTTTCTCCGGTATTGAGCATATGGGCGACATCCCCTTCAGACATGTTATGATCCACGGTCTTGTGAGAGACGAGCTGGGCAGAAAGATGTCCAAGTCCCTCGGCAACGGCATAGATCCTCTTGAAGTCATTAAGGATTACGGTACCGACGCTCTCCGTTATTCGCTTATCAGCGGAAACTCGCCCGGAAACGACCAGAGGTTCCTCACTTCAAAAGTTGAGTTTGCGAGAAACTTCGGCAATAAGATCTGGAACGCGACAAGATTCGTTCTCATGAACTTTGACGAAGATCCCGATTTCTCTAAAGTAGACAGGGCAAAATTCACTGCCGAGGACAGATGGATTCTCTCCTGCCTCAACAGAACCGTCAAAGAGGTCACTGAGAACATGGAACGCTATGAGCTTGGCGTTGCTCTTACAAAAATCACCGATTTTATCTGGGATCTTTTCTGCGACTGGTACATCGAGATTGTAAAGCCGAGGCTCTTTGACGCCGACAATAAAACCCGCCTTGAGTGCCAGTTTGTTCTCAATGAGGTTCTCGTGACTTCCATGAAGCTCCTTCATCCCTTCATGCCTTTCATTACCGAGGAAATTTATCAGCAGCTCTTTAAAGATTGCGAGTCCATCATGATTTCCGATTGGCCCGCATACGACAAGGACGCGGAGGACAAAGACGCCGAAAAGGAGATGGGTCTTCTTATCGACGCAGTGAAGGGCATCAGAAACATCAGAACCCAGATGAAGGTTCCAAACTCCGCCAAGGCCACGGTTTACTTTGTCACTGAAAAAGAAAACTTCAAGCTTATTAACGAGTCCGCCGGTGCTCTCAAGCGTCTCGGCAATGCCTCTGATGTTATCGTAACGGATGACGAAAAGGTTGCTCCTTCCGATTCCGTCTCCGTAATCATTTCCGGCGCCACAATCTACATGCCTCTTACCGATCTTATAGACGTGGACAAGGAAATTGAAAGACTTACTGCGGAGCTTTCAAAGGTTGAGTCCGAAATTGAGCGCGTTTCATCAAAACTCGCCAATGAAAACTTCGTCGCCAAAGCCCCCGCAAGGCTGATCGACGCCGAAAGGGAAAAAGCCGCCAAGTTTGCCGCTCTCAAAGAAGAGACTGTGGCCCAGCTTGACAGGATCAAAAAACTCAAGAAATAATCGGTTAAATTAAAACAGGAGGCGGCCTTATGCTGTCTCCTGTCTGTTTGAAACAGGGTGATTTGCAGTGAAAATGGAAAAAGACTATCGCAAAGTGGTTTTCCGTTCGGCTTATTCAGGCGGAAGGCCCGTAAGACTTTCTGATGAAACAAGATTTTTTTGCTACGAGTCTTTGGAAGGGCGCTACGGCGACGAGACCATGTCCGTTCCCTTCGTATCCCTTGACGGGGTCGAAGGCTTCGAGTCCATGTCTCCGTTTCAAAAGTATGACACAGCCGTCAGAACGATATGCGGGACCGCTCCCGTAAGGGTTACAGAAAGCGAGCTTCTTTGCGGTTCGGGAACCCTTGGCGGTGCCATCTTCGCACAGGTGCCTGCTCAATACAAGGGCAACTGCATTTTCCCTTCCATCAACCATCTCACGGTGGATTTCTTTACTCCCGTATACAAAGGAGTTAACTATTATAAGACGAAGATTGAAAAAAGGCTTTTGAAAAGCGATTTGACGTCCAGGCAGACCGAGTATCTCGGCAGCCTGCTTGAGACAATAAAGTCTATGGAGATACTCCACGGACGTTATATGGAGATTGTAAAAAAATCAAAACCTTCGGTCTATAAATACGCTAAGAATGTGCCTTTTAAAGCTGCTAAAAACTTTAAGGAGGCTCTTCAGAGTCTCTGGTTCTGCTTCTCTTTCCTGCGGCTTACCGGCAACTGGCCCGGCATCGGAAGAATCGATAAAATACTGGGACCTTACCTTGAAAAGGATCTTGAGAAGGGCGCTGTAACGTTGGATGAGGCAAGAGAGCTTCTGGCTTCATTTTTCATTAAAGGCTGCGAGTGGGTAAGAGGAGTTGATGCGGGAAGAGGCTCAGGCGATGCCCAGCACTATCAGAACATTGTGCTTGGCGGCACCGACAGAGATGGCAACGACATCACAAATGCTGTGACATATCTTGTGCTTGACGTTGTCGAGGAGCTCCCCATAGGCGATTTCCCAATCACGGTCAGGTTTAACGAAAAGTCCCCGGAAAAGCTTTACAAGAGAGTTTCTGAGGTTATAAGGCACGGCGGAGGCACTGTCGCTGTGTATAACGAGAAAACCGTGCTTGAGGCAATGACACGCTTTGGGTATAAAAAGGAAGAGGCGGCCGACTTTGCCAACGACGGGTGCTGGGAGGTTCAGGTGCCCGGCGCCACAAGGTTTTCCTACTGTCCTTTCGATAGCCTTCAGATACTTCTTAACGACACTCTTAAGCTCTCCTCAGATGAAAAAATGTCGTTTGGCAGCTTTGAAGAAATCAAGGAAGCCTTCTTTAAAAATCTGGAGAATGCGGTTGACTTTATCGCCAATGACCTACTTCAGGGCATGCTCGAAAATCCCGGGGCGGGGCGGAATAAAGAGAAATTCCGCGAGCTTTTCCCCACCTCAGCCATTGATCTTTTTGAAAACGATTGCATTAAGCGGGCAAGGGGTTATCTGGAAGGCGGCACAAGGTATACGGTCATTCCTCCCCACATTGGCGGAGGCGCCGACACCGCTAACAGTCTTTATGCAATAAAGAAGCTTTGCTTTGAAGACAATGTGGTCTCTTTGGAAAGGCTGCTTGAAATCTTAAGGAACAACTGGGAAGGCGAAGAATATCTGAGACTGTACGCCAGAAACAGGTACACTTACTACGGCAACGACAATCCGGAAGTTGACGCAATCAGCGCCGAGATATTTGACAGGTTTTCCGGTTTTTGCGAAAAATACGGCACAAAGCACGCTGTTTGGATTCCTTCCGGGGTCAGCACGTTCGGAAGACAGCTTGAATGGAAAGACAGAAGACCTGCGGCTCCCTTCGGCTCGAAACGTGGGGATATTCTTGCCGGCAACGCATCGCCAACCCCCGGAACCGACCTTGAAGGCGCTACTGCTGTCATCAAATCCTATTGCGCTGCGGACCTTACAAAACAGGTCACCGGTTCTGCCCTTGACATCAAGCTTTTCCCTCACACCGTTAGCGGAAGCGACGGCATTGACTCAATAACTGCTTTGATAAAGGGCTTTCAGAACCTTGGCGGCTACTTTATGCAGCTCGATGTTGCCGATGTAAATGTTCTTCTTGAGGCCCAAAAGGATCCTGCCGCATACAAGTCTCTTTCGGTAAGAGTTTCAGGCTGGAACGCGAGATTTGTTTCTCTTGACGAGAACTGGCAGCGTATGATAATAGAACGGGAAGCGGGAGGCGCTGTTTAATGCTTGTAACCAAAATACAACGTTTTTCAACCCACGACGGCCCGGGAATAAGAACCGCTGTCTTTTTTAAAGGCTGCCCGCTGTCCTGCTTCTGGTGTCACAACCCGGAAAACAAGTCTTTTGACAGAGAACTCTCTTTCGATCCTAAAATCTGCGTGATGTGCGGCGCCTGCGAGGCTGTTTGCCCGAATGCCTGTCACATCGTCAAGAACGGCGGGCATGAGTATTTGCGCTCTTTATGCATTAAATGCGGCAACTGCGTGAACATCTGTCCCGCGGGTGCTCTTGAGTTTTTGGGAAAAGAGATGACTCCCGCCGAGATTTTGAAGGAGGTTCTTTCGGACAAAGCATTTTACGGAAATGAAGGCGGTATAACTCTTACCGGCGGCGAGCCTTTGGTGCAAAAGGATGTTCCTCAGCTTTTGGAGCTTTGCGATGAGTCCGGCATTTCCTGCTGCTTTGAAACATCGGGCGCAGGCGATCCTGATATATCGAAAACCGCCGCCTCTCTTTGCGATTTCTTCTTTGTTGACATTAAAGACGGAAATCCTGACAGACTTCTTAAAAACACCGGCGCTGATATTTCTCAGCTTGACGCCAATATAAGGCTCATGGACAAGTATGCCCGGAACAAATTTGCCATCAGGGCTATTTTGCTGAAAGGTGTTAATTCGGACAAAGAGAATTATGATCACATTGGCGGTGTCTTTAAAAGCCTGAAGAATTGCATTGGCGTGGAGCTTTTGCCATATCATGCTCTTTACGGTAACAAATGTTTGAGAATAGGTCTTTCCGACACAAGCTGCAAAGACTTTGTTCCTGATGCCGATGCCTTGAAAGAGGCGGAGGTGTACTTGAAATCGATAGGTGTTGTTGTGATTTAAACTCTCGGGACTTAATACTGCCATATTCGTCTTTTGATGCAAAATTTTAAAAAAGTTTGTAATTTTGGTATTTAAAAGGCGAAATTGAGGGCGATTTCACAAATACTTCTTGATTTTTAAGCGATGTTTTGTTAAATAACAAATGTTATTTTTCGCAATGCGATTTGGGGTAATCCGATGAGTAAATTGAAATTGAAAAACTTATCCAAGAAGACCGTTTACGCCAGGACGATTATGCTTCCTGCCGTAATTCGGGTGGTTATTATTATGGCTCTTATGGCTTATTTTGTACACAGAGCCAACAGCCTGAACGAAAAGCTTTCAACGGCGCTTAAAGATTCCGCCGAATACGTGGAAGAAATCAGTGACTTTATGGCCGGCGTCAGCCTGCTTAACGAGACTTCATCCAGTTTTATAGTGAACCCCGCAGACGGTGAGGGCAATGTAATCTACGGACAGATTATGCCTTTCGCCAATGAGCTTTCTACAGGTCACCGGCGCGCCGAAGATATTTTGGAGTCTTTTGAAAACTACGACGTCTCAGATCAGACCATGGAGTATTTAAAGTCTGCCTGTGAAGATGCCAAGGCATTTCTCAGTACTCAGCTGCATGCCATTGCGCTTGTAACGTCCGTTTATCCTCTTCCTTTAATCCCTGCGCTGGAGCCCATCTCGAATCTTCAGATTTCTGAAGAAGAAGCCAATATGCCTGCCCAGGCAAGACTCGGCCTCGCCAAATCCCTGGTTCTTAACGAAGAATACGGAGCCCGAAGAAAAAGCTTAGCCACATCCATAAATGCAGCGATCAGCGCAGTCAAAGAGCACTCAGCTGTTGAAATCAACGATACTAACCGGAAAGTCACCACCATCAAAGTCTTTCTCTGGCTTTCTGTGGCATTGTCGGCTTTGATATTGGCGTTTTCATTCCTTGTCATATACCGGTTCCTGGTTTATCCTCTCACCAAGGCTTCCAAGCTTTTCCTCCACAACAAAAAGCTCAACGAAAACTACGGCTTGAAGGAGTTTCGCATCGCCGCCACCTCTTACAACAATCTGCTTGAGAGGCGCAACACCTTTGAAAGTCTTTTGAAGAAATCTGCCGAGACGGATGTTCTTACCGCTCTTCCAAACAGATACGCTTTCGAAAACTTTATAAAGGAACTTGAGAATTCAAAAGGCGAGGGCATTTACCCCCTCTGCTTCTACTCATTTGACCTTAATTATCTCAAAATCACCAATGACACCTACGGTCATTTGAGCGGCGATAAGCTTCTGGAAAGCGCCGCTAAAACAATCAAAGAAAGCTTCGGCGATAACTGCTTCCGTGTCGGAGGCGATGAGTTTGCCGCTTTTATTAAGTGCTACGACGAAAAAGCCGGCATTAAGGCGGAAGAAAGGTTTAAGCAGCTGCTTGAAAAAGAAGGTGTCAGCATATCCTTCGGCAGTTCTGTTTCTACAGATCTTGGCGTTAAGTCCATCGATCAGATGATGGTGGAAGCAGACAAGATAATGTATGAAAGAAAACGCTTACTTCACATGATTGACCGGGAAAAATCTGATGCCAAACCGAGAAACTGACTTACGTTATTAAACATTTGAAGATATAAAACAGGCTGAGATGTTGGGATTGTTTAATCCTTGTCTCAGCCTTATTTGTCAGTCTTCCTTTTTTTCAGACGCAAGCGGGTTTGCCCTTACTGCTTCTGCCAGTTTTCCGCTGTTTACGTGAGTGTAAATCTCTGTTGTTGAGATGCTTTCGTGACCGAGTATTTCCTGAAGTGACCTTATGTCCACGTCACCGTATTGATACATTAAAGTGGCGGCGGTGTGGCGCAGCTTGTGGGTGGAATATTTTGTGGGATCGATTCCTGCTGCGTAAAGGTATTTCTTGACTGTGTACTGCACGGTTCTTCTGCTTATGCGCTGCTTCCTCTCCGAGAGAAACAGGGCGTCCTGATCGGGGTCGTCATCGCCAAGCTTCGGCCGCACTTTAAGATAGTCTTTTATTGCCTTTTCGCAGGCTTCGTTAAGATAGATGGTTCTTTCTTTGTCGCCTTTTCCCTTGACGATAATCGTATTGTCTTTAATGGCTGATATGTTTATGCCGCAAAGCTCCGAAAGCCGCATTCCGCAGTTGAGAAAAAGGGTCAGTATGCAGTAATCTCTTTCGCCGTTTTCTCCGTCCACACTTGACAGAAGGGCTTTGCTCTCGTTAAGCTGCAGATAAACCGGCAGCTTTTTTGTGAGTTTCGGGGATTCCAGGTCCAAAGCCGGGTTTGAGTCAATTACATGAGCCTTCCCGTAAAGGTACTTGAAAAAGGATCTCAGTGAGGCAACCTTTCTTGCCCTTGATGTGGGCTTAAGTTTCCTTTCCTTTGAAAGAAAATTGATATATTTGTAGAGATCGGCAAGGGTTATACCTTTAATGAATGTCACATCGAGATCTTCAAGGTTTTCAGCCTTTTTATGTTTTGCAAAATAGCTGAAAAATGCGAGAAGGTCATGCCGGTACTCTCTTACCGTGTTTTCGGATTTTCCCCGGATGCTCTCCATGTATATCAGAAATTCCTCCGCGTAATAAGGAAGAGGAGTTTCAATAGGTATTTTTTCGTTTGAACTGATGTTTGATGCCATGGCATTTGTTCCTTTAAAGGCTTGATTTCAAAGGATATTCTTCTCTGATCAGAATTATACTACTTAACGGAATTGTCTTCAATCAAACTTAAATGTACTTTGTGAAATAATGAGTGAGACATTGGCGGCAGGATAAATCCGGTGTTATTTCTTTATTTATATTTAAATTAAAAAAAGTTTGAAACATTTACCTGTAAATGCTAAAATACGGGGTTGAAATTTTCTTCTAAGGAGAACCTTAAGGTGATTGAAGCAAGAAACAACATCAGGAATATAGCAATCATAGCTCACGTCGACCACGGCAAGACAACCCTTGTTGACGGTCTTCTCAGACAGAGCGGAACCTTCAGATCCAATGAAGTTGTGGCCGAAAGAGTTATGGACAGCAATGATATAGAACGTGAGAGAGGCATCACCATTCTCTCCAAAAACACTTCCGTTGAGTATGAGGGCGTTACAATCAATATTGTTGACACCCCCGGACATGCGGATTTCGGCGGTGAAGTTGAGCGTGTTCTCGGCCTTTGCGACGGCGTGCTTCTTCTTGTTGACGCCTTCGAGGGCGCCATGCCTCAGACCAGATTCGTTCTCTCCAAGGCTCTTGCCATGAAGCTGAAGCCCATTGTTGTCGTCAACAAAATCGACAGGGAGGGTGCAAGACCGGTTGAAGTCTTAGATGAGGTCTTCGAACTTTTCATGGACCTTGGCGCCGACGACGAGCAGCTTGATTTCCCGGTTGTCTACGCATCGGCAAGGGAAGGCTACGCATCCCTCACCCCCGATCCCGGAAGCAGCTCAGACCTTAAGCCGCTCTTTGACGCAATCTTAAAGTACATTCCGGCACCGTCGGTTGATGTTGATGCTCCATTCAGGATGCTTATATCGAATGTTGCCGGCGACGAGTATGTAGGAAGAACAGGCGTCGCAAGAATCGACCGCGGAACAGTTAAGAGCGGTCAGCAGATTGCCGTCTGCGCCAAGGGCAAACACGTCAGATACGGAAAAATCAACTACCTATACAAGTTCAAGGGCCTTAAGAAGGTTGCCGTTGATGAGGCTGTGGCCGGCGATATCGTTGTGGTTGCGGGACTTCCGGATATTAACATTGGCGATACCGTTTGCGTTCCCGACGTCATCGAGCCCATTGACTTTGTCAATATTGACGAGCCTACGCTCTCTATGAATTTCTCAGTCAACAACAGTCCTTTTGCGGGTCAGGAGGGCGAGTTTGTCACATCAAGGCACGTTCGCGAAAGACTCTTCAGGGAACTTGAAACAAATGTCAGTCTCAGAGTGGAAGACACGGACAGCCCCGACACCCTTAAGGTTTCCGGCAGAGGCGAGCTTCATTTAACCGTTCTCATTGAAAACATGAGAAGAGAGGGTTATGAGTTCCAGGTTTCAAGACCTAAGGTTATATTTAAAGAAGTCAACGGAATGCTCTACGAGCCTATGGAGAGACTCACAGTAGACACCCCTGACGAGTCGGTGGGTATCGTTATTGAAAAAGTCGGCATCAGAAAAGGCGAAATGCTTGACATGCACCCCGGACTTGAGGGTTTTGTCAGAATCGAATTCCGTATTCCTGCAAGAGGTCTTATCGGCTACAGAAGCGAGTTTTTGACTGACACCAAGGGAAATGGTATAATGAACCATATATTCGACGGTTATGACGAGTATAAGGGGGATATGGCTCAGAGGAGCAGAGGCTCCATGATCGCCTGGGAGACGGGAGAATCCGTCACATACGGACTCTTTAACGCTCAGGAGCGCGGACAGCTTTTCATCGGACCCGGCGTAAAAGTTTACGAGGGAATGATTGTCGGCGAAAACGCACGCCCTGATGACCTTGTAATTAACGTCTGCAAGAAAAAACACGTTACCAACATAAGAGCCGCAGGTTCAGACGAGGCCTTGAGACTTACTCCGCCTGTCGTTCTTTCCCTTGAGCAGTCCATCGAGTTCATTTCCGATGACGAACTCATGGAGGTAACACCTAAGAATATAAGACTCCGTAAAAAAATCCTCGACACTGAGCTTAGAGCAAAGGCCGAGAGCAAAAAGAGAAAATAAAATTCTTTAGGGGGCTTTGTTTTTGGACGACGCCAACAACAAAAACGACGGAAAAAAGCTTTCCGGCATTCAAAAATACGGACGCAAGATTCGGGAGCGGGATAGAGATATGGTCTATTCCCGTCCTGCTTTGCGTGAAAATGCTGAAAATTTTGAAGAGTCAGGCCACGGAGAAAACAAGAAGGTATTAAGAAGCAAAAAAAAGACTGCCGATGAATCCTCTGCCAAGTACGAAGAAATCAGCATAGAGGCCGGTGAGTCAGAAGAAGCCTTAAACGATTCCGAACAATTAAAAGTTGTCAAATTAAAACAAAAAAAGAAGAAGCAGCCGGTTCCGAGAAAGCGTGCAAAGCTGGTTCTTGAAAAAGAAAAGACCCGCAAAGAAAAACGGGACAGCAGGTTCTCCACCCACGGAAGACCTGTGATTTTCGGTATATTTTTTGTTCTTCTCATTTTTGTAATGGTTTTCAGCGCTCTTCTTTCCTACACTTATCTTGTGGACAGGACTGAGAATCCTCTCTATGCAGACGAAATAGAACTTGACGAGGAAACCACCGTCAAGTTTAAAATCGAGAAGGGAATGAAGACAAAACAAATAGTTGCAAAGCTGGAAGAGATGGGTCTTATCAAGAACAGCTTCATGTTCTCCCTGCTTTCAAAGTTCAACGGCTACGATTCGGAATACAAGTCCGGTGTTCATTATCTTTCCAAAGGTCTTACCTACGACGAGATAATGACAATACTTAGCTCAGATCCCCTTGTCACCAAAGTCACCTTGCCTGAAGGCTTTACCACTGTTCAGATTGCAGAAAGGCTTGAAGCCAACAACGTCTGCAAGGCATCAGAATTTCTTAAGGCTGTAAACACAGTTGATGTATCCAGCTACAGCTTTCTGCCGAAGGAGAAGGGCGACAGAGACTATATCCTTGACGGCTATCTGTTCCCAGATACTTATGAGTTTGAAATCGATTCCTCTCCGGACACGGTTATATACAAGCTTCTGAACAGATTCAACAATATATTCAAGACCGAATATATGGTAAGAGCCGAGGAAAAACTGGGACTCTCTGTGGACCAGGTTGTCATTCTTGCCTCGATTGTGGAAAAAGAAGCTTTGCTTGACAATGAGCGTGAGATTATTGCCGGCGTTTACTACAACAGGCTCAGAAATGTTGAAGAGTACGGTTATATGCAGTCCGATGCAACCGTCATCTATGCCCTCAGACGCCACGGTGTTATCACTCAGACCGTCTCAGCTGAAGAGAGGGCTGTTGACGACATTTACAACACTTATCTTAATCCGGGACTCACCCCCGGCCCTATCTGCAATCCCAGCGAAGCCTCGCTGAAAGCTGTCATCACCATGAACCGGCATGACTACTACTTCTATGTTCTCAAAAACGACGGCTCCGGTCAGCATATATTCTCAAGAACGCTCGAGGAGCACAACGAGGCCATTAAATCCATGTCGGGGGATTGATCCGGTATGAGAGATAAAGACTTTAACATCCTGTCTGATTTTAACAAGAAGGAGATCGGAGGAACCTTTTCGCAGAAGCTTCTTTCAAACGCTCAAAACGAAAAAGATTACGTCCCGGCTCTAAGGTCTAATCATGCTGCTCTTTACAGGACACTGCTTTACGCTTTTAAGCCCAAAAAGATTCTCGAGGCGGGAACCCTTTTCGGGTACTCGTCAATTCTTGCTGCAGAGATTCTTGGCGATATACACGCCAATGATTTCCGCATCGACACAGTCGAAATCGACCCCGCCAATGCAGAAACAGCTTTAAATAACATCCGGGACTCAGGCTTTTCCAAAAATATCAGGGTTATAGAGGGGGATGCCTGCGAGGTCTTTTCCTGCCTTGAGGGTCCCTACGACCTGGTTTTTCTTGACTGTTCGAAATCCAGCTACAATACAATGCTTGTCGATGTAAAAAGGCTCTTAAGACCCGGCGGACTTCTCCTGGCGGATGACGTAATCTACCACGGTAAGCTGGAGGGTGAAGAGAGCTTAATTCCCCACAAACACAGGACCATTGTGAATTCCCTTACCGAGTTCCTGACAAGGGTTTCAGAGGATGAGAACTTTGCCGCCTTTATAGACAGCATGGACGACGGGATGCTCGTCGCGGTTAAAAAATAATTCTTTCTAAGGTGCATCATGGCTAAATTTGAATTACTTGCTCCTGCGGGCAATTTTGACAAGCTTAAAACTGCTTTCCTTTACGGCGCAGACGCGGCCTACCTTGGCGGCGATGCTTTCGGTCTCAGGGCTAACGCCGGGAACTTTTCCGACAATGAAATTAAAGAGGCTGTAAAATATGCCAACGACCTGGGCAGGAAAGTTTATGTAACCATGAATATCATCGCCAGGGATGGGGATATTGACGCTATGCTTAAATATGCGGGTTTTCTCTCGGAGGCCGGCGTTCACGGCGTTATAGTTGCTGACATCGGCGTCTTTCTTAAGCTAAGGCAGCTTTATCCCGAGCTTCCGGTTCACGTAAGCACCCAGGCTAACAATCTGAACTCAGAAACCATAGATTTCTTTATTTCTAACGGCGCCACTAGAGTCAATCTTGCAAGAGAGCTGTCTCTTTCCGAAATTAAGGTCATTAACGGGAATCTATTGAAGAGACATCCGTACCTTGCCGATGCACATGAACCTTATCTTGAGGCTTTTGTTCACGGAGCCATGTGCATGGCTTTTTCCGGAAGATGTATGCTCTCGGATTATCTTGCCGGCAGATCATCTAACAGGGGCGACTGCGCTCAGCCCTGCCGCTGGAACTATTCGGTTCAGGAGGAAAAACGTCCCGGGGAGTATTTTCCGGTTGTTGAAACGGACCGGGGAACTTTTCTTTTTAACTCAAAAGACCTTTGCATGATAGAACACCTTCCTGAGCTCTTCGATTGCGGCGTAGGAAGCCTTAAAATCGAGGGGAGAATGAAATCCGAGTTCTATACCGCAACAACCGTAAGAGCCTACAGAATCGCCATAGACGCCTTCTCGGAGGAACCCGAAAAGTATCAAAACGACGCTGCCTTCAGAAATGAGCTCGTATCCGAGATAATGAGCTGCAGCCACAGGGACTATTCCACCGGTTTTTACTTTGGCGGCAAAGGGGAGCAAATCTATTCATCCTCTTCCTATAAACGCAATACGGACTTCCTTGGTATTGTTGATTCTTTAAATAAGACGCCGGAGGGCTTTGAGACTGTTCTTGTTGTAAAAGGTCCCTTCAAGGAGGGAGAGAGTCTTGAGATGATCACGCCAAAGGGGAAAAAGCATCTTGATATTACAATCAGAAATCTCAAAGATGAAACAGGCGTGCCTCTTTCAATCGCCAATGTACCTATGGCTAAAGTTTCTTTTTCAACCGACGGACCTATACCGGAAGGAAGCATGCTGAGGCGCAGAAAAC
>CACZNV010000030.1 GCA_902782645.1 uncultured Ruminococcus sp.
GAAATACGATTTCCTGGGCTTCTGCAGGTATGGACGCCAAGGGTTCACGTAAACGCCGTGAGCGCAAGAATATCGAGCGCGGTGCAGCCCATATCCAATCCACCTTTAACAACACCATCGTTACAATCACCGACACCCAGGGCAACGCAGTTTCATGGGCAAGCGCCGGCGAGATGGGCTTCAGAGGATCAAAGAAGTCTACTCCCTTCGCAGCTCAGACCGCAGCTGAAACAGCCGCTAAAATCGCTATCGATTATGGCATGAAGACTGTTGAAGTTTATGTTAAAGGCCCCGGTCAGGGTCGTGAAGCGGCTATCAGAGCTCTTCAGACAGCAGGTCTGGAAGTCAACATGATCAAGGATGTTACTCCCATTCCTCACAACGGATGCCGCCCGCCCAAGAGAAGGCGCGTGTAACCAGAAATTTTGGAGGTGTAACAAAATATGGCAAGAAATATGCAGCCGATCGTCAAGCGCTGCAGAGCACTTGGCATCTCCCCCGCGGTTTTGGGCTACACAGAGAGCAACAAGAGAAACTCCAATTTGCGTAACCCCAATGCCAACAAGAGGGGCAAGAAAAGTGAATACGCCAGACAGCTTACCGAGAAGCAGAAGGTTAAGTTTGTTTACGGCGTTCAGGAAAAGCAGTTCCGTAAATACTACGAAAAGGCAGAGAAAGCTACCGGCATCACCGGTGAAGTTATGCTCAGCCTGCTCGAGCGCCGCCTTGACAACGTAGTTTACCGCCTTGGCCTTGCCAAGACCCGCAGAGAGGCAAGACAGTTTGTTTCTCACGCTCACTACACTGTTGACGGTCACGTAGTTAACATTCCTTCATTCCAGGTAAAGCCCGGTATGGTTATCGGTGTCAGAGCCAGGAGCAAGGAAATCGAGCGCATCAAGGGCTTCATGTCCGGCGAGAACTTCCGCGGACTGCCCAAGTGGCTCACCTATGACGAGGAAAAGGGAGAGGGCACCGTCGTTGCTCTGCCCGCAAGAGATGACATTGACTTCGAAGTAGAAGAACATCTTATCGTTGAGTTCTACTCCAAGTAATATTCATCAGCCTCATTACGCCCCTTTACGGGGCGGCAGCAAATCGCTGCAAACCGTTTTTTTGAATGCATTCAGCAGGTTATACCTGCCCACATAAGGAGGGTTTTTAAATGATAGGTATCGAAAAGCCCAGAATCGAGACAGCCGAAATCACCCCCGACGGCAAATACGGAAAATTCATTGTTGAGCCCCTTGAGAGAGGCTACGGAATCACTCTCGGCAACAGCCTGAGAAGAGTTCTCCTTTCCTCACTCCCCGGCTACGCAATCACATCCGTTAAAATAGACGGCGTGCTTCACGAATTCAGCACCATTCCCGGTGTTAAGGAAGATGTTACCGAGATAGTTCTTAACCTCAAAGACGTTGTGCTCAAAATCAACGGCGAGGGCCCCAAGACTCTCTACATCAACGCTTCCGGCGAAGGCGAAATCACTGCGGGAGATATCCAGACCGATTCTGAAGTTGAGATTCTCAATCCCGAGCTTCACATCGCGTCCCTCAATTCCGACGCATATGTCAACATGGAAATTACCTGCGACAAAGGCAGAGGATATGTTTCTTCCGAGAGGAACAAAGCCATCATGCAGCCCGTTATCGGCGTTATCGCAATGGATTCCATCTACACGCCCGTGTTAAAGGTTAATTACACAGTCGAGAACACACGTGTTGGCCAGATTACTGACTACGACAAGCTTACTCTTGAAGTGTGGACAAACGGCACAACTTCCGCTATGGAAGCCGTTTCTCTTGGCGCCAAGATACTCAACGAGCATCTCAGCCTCTTCGGAAACCTTGCCGGAGAAGCTTATGAGACCGATGTGATGGTCACCACTCAGGAAAGTGGAGGCGAAAAGCTTCTGGAGATGACCATTGAGGATCTTGACCTGTCTGTGCGTTCCTTCAATTGCCTGAAGAGAGCTCAGTATAACACTGTCGGCGACCTTATCACCAAGTCCGAGGAAGATATGATGAAAGTCCGCAACCTCGGCAAGAAGTCACTCGAAGAAGTTGTGGAAAAGCTCAGATCGCTTGGCCTTGACCTTCGCAGAGACGACGACTAATTACAAGGAGTGTGAACTAAATGCCAGGAACCAGAAAACTCGGCCGCAGCACCGATCATCGCAAGGCGATGCTCAGAGGCCTTGTAACTTATCTTTTGGAAAACGGCAGAATAGAGACCACCGTTACAAGAGCGAAGGAAGTTCGCGCAATGGCAGAGAAAATGATAACCATAGCCAAGGACGATTCCCTTCAGGCGAAGCGCAGAGTGCTTGCTTATGTTACCAAGGAAGCTGTTGTTAAGAAGCTTTTTGACGAAATCGCTCCCAAATACAAGGACGTAAACGGCGGCTATTGCCGTATAATCAAGACCGGCCCCCGCAGAGGCGATGCAGCCGAAATGTGCATCATAGAGCTGGTCTGACAAATCCCGTAACCGGGAGCCCTTCGCGGGGCAATCCCGGAACAACCGGCGCATAAAAGCAAACCGCCCCGGAGAAAACTCCGCGGCGGTTTTTTCTTTTTCTCACGCAAACCCTGAGCGGCAAAATGATGAATGACATTTGCATAAAATGTAAAAATATTTTCAAAAGATTGACATTTACCCGCAAATGTGGCAATATTACTTGCGTAAACGAATAATATCCGCTTTTATATACAAAGCTTTCCGGAGGGTAAAAACATGAAAAAAGCAATGGCGCTTTTAATTGCCGTTATCACGGTGCTGACCGCCTTTGC
>CACZNV010000031.1 GCA_902782645.1 uncultured Ruminococcus sp.
CCTTTGCCGAAACATTCCATGCACCATTTTATCAATGCGCCTCCGGTGTAGGAAAAAGCGTAGGCGCAATACCTGCCGGGTATCACGTGGGGGACAGTGCAATAGTTTCCTGAAGCCATAACGTAGATGTCGGGGAGGGCATTGTAGACCGGAGTCAGACACTCAACTGTACCGGCGCCTTCGCAGGCTGTCCTCTCGTCAAACACTCCGGCGCCCACACATGCAGCCACCTGGTCATGGGCCACGGTGACGATGCTGATGCCTTGCCAGGTTCCGGCAACTGTTCCAGCAGGGACAGGCTTTGACATCATGTTAACGTCTATTTCCGCAGCTTCAAAAATCTCTTTTGACCAGCATAGATGCTTAAGATCAAAAGCCATGGTCCGTGTGGCAAGGGAGTGGGAGATATTGGCGGTTCCCGTGAGCTTAAAAATAATATAATCTTCTATAAGAAATATATGTTTTGCGCCGTTATAAAGTTCCGGCTTGTGATTTTTCACCCACATAATTTTTGAAATGGAATACATCTCGTGGGGTTTAAGACCTGTTATGCTTGTGATTTTATCCGGTGAAATCTTTTCCGTGAGCAGTGAAAGCTCTTCTTTTCCCCGGGGGTCCGTGTAGAGCATGGAGTCGCAGAGGGGGTTGCCGGCACCGTCGGTCATCACGAAGGTCTCGCCGAAGCTTGTGACGCCAACGGCAAGTATATCGTCAAACCGGGTCCTCATTTCGCTCAGCACCGAAAAGACGCTATCGGTCATTTTGGATACGTCAACCGTATGACCGGAGGAGTCCCGGTTCACCGGGTAATCCCTGTAGGCTTTTCCCGCAATTTTACCGCTTTCGTCAAAAACCGTAATTTTGCATCCGGTTGTTCCGATATCAAGTCCCGCAATCTTCATATTTTTCCCTCAATTGCCTAAATATGCAATTATAAAGATTTTAACTCGCCAAGGCTTATTATAAAACAATTTCCGGAAATAATATAGCAAATATTTAGGGGGATTTTTGGCGATTTTTGATAAAAAACCTCTTGCAATCCCATTGGTTTTGTTGTATGATGACTCGGATTGAAATTCACACGGCCCTGACGTTTGCGGCTGTGGGCGCGTTTATCGCTGCGCTTTCCGCTTTCGGATGAAAGAGCCGGAGGAAAAACAGGAGGTTTAAAATGGGTGTTATTTCAATGAAGCAATTACTTGAAGCCGGTGTACATTTCGGACATCAGACCAGAAGATGGAATCCTAAGATGAACGAGTACATCTATATGGAGAGAAACGGTATCCATATTATCGATCTTCAGAAGACCGTTAAAAAGATTGATGAAGCATATGTTTTTGTTCAGCAGGTTTCCGCACAGGGCGGCACAGTTCTCTTCGTAGGAACAAAGAAGCAGGCTAAAGATTCCATCGCGGAAGAAGCTCAGCGCTGCGGCATGTTCTACGTAACGAACAGATGGCTTGGCGGTATGCTCACCAACTATCAGACAATCAAAGCCAGAATCAACAGACTCAACGATCTCTATGAGAAAGAGGCTAACGGCACATTTGATTACCTTCCCAAGAAAGAAGTTGCAAAACTCAAACTCGAGCGCGACAAGCTCGAAAAGAACCTTGGCGGTATCAGAGCTATGGACAGCCTTCCGGCTGCACTTTTCGTAGTTGACCCCAAAACTGAGATGAACGCTGTTCTCGAAGCAAGAAAGCTGGGCATCCCCGTTGTAGGTATTGTTGATACAAACTGCGATCCTGAGGAAGTTGATTACGTAATTCCCGCAAACGACGATGCTATCCGCGCCATCAAGCTCATCACAGGCAAAATTGCGGACGCCGTTATCGAAGGCCGTGAGGGTTCCGAATCTTTCGCAGCTAAGAAAGCTATGGAAGAGGCTGAAGGCGCCGATGAGGCTCTTGAGACAGAAGAACTGGAGACCATTGTTTCCGGCAAATAATGCCGAAATGCATTGGCGATTATTGCCCAACATAAAATTTACACAGGAGGATCTATTGTTATGGCTGTAGATATGAATTTACTTAAAGATCTCAGAGAGAAGACCCAGGCCGGTATTGCCGACTGCAAAAAGGCACTTGAAGCTTGCAATAACGATATGGCTAAAGCTGTTGACTATCTCCGCGAGAAGGGACTTTCCACCGCTGTTAAAAAGAGCGGCAGAATCGCTTCCGAAGGTGTTGTTGAGTCATATATTCACGGCAACGGCAGAATCGGTGTTCTCATTGAAGTTAACTGCGAGACCGACTTCGTTGCAAGAAACGCTATCTTCAAGCAGTTCGTAAAAGACATGGCTATGCAGATTGCTGCCAGCCAGCCTCTTTACATCAACAAAGAGGATGTTCCCCAGGAAGCTCTCGACAGAGAAGCAAACGTTCTCAAAGCTCAGGCTCTCAACGAAGGAAAGCCGGAGAAAGTTGTTGAGAAGATCGTTCAGGGACGTATGTCCAAGTACTATGAAGACTTCTGCCTCCTTGAGCAAAGTTTCGTAAAGGAACCCGAACTTAAGGTTAAGGATGTTCTCACCCAGACTATCGCAAAACTCAACGAAAACATCAAGATCAGACGTTTCGTAAGATACGAGATGGGCGAAGGCCTTGAGAAGAAAGAAGAGAATTTCGCTGAAGAAGTTCAGAAGCAGCTTAAAGGCTAATACGCCAATACGCTCTATAAAGGCACGGTGCCTCCCGAGACCCCGTGCCTTTATTATAACTACCGGGAGATTGACGATGAAAAAACAGTACA
>CACZNV010000032.1 GCA_902782645.1 uncultured Ruminococcus sp.
ACGATGAGACCATCGCCAAGGCCATCGACAAGTCCATCTTCCCCGGCGTCCAGGGCGGACCGCTCTGCCACATTGTTGCAGCAAAAGCTGTTGCCCTTAAAGAGGCTTTAAGCCCGGAATTCAAGGCATATCAGACTCAAATCGTTAAAAACGCTGCGGCTCTTGCCGATTCACTTATTAAGAGGGGGGCAAGGCTTGTTTCCGGAGGAACCGACAACCACATGATGCTGGTTGACGTAAAGGGAAGCTTTGGCGTCACTGGTAAAGAAGCCCAGCTAAAGCTTGACGATGTGCTTATTACTTGCAACAAGAACACGATTCCTTTCGATCCCGAAAAACCTACGGTCACCTCAGGTATCAGGCTTGGAACTCCCGCCGTCACAACAAGAGGAATGAAAGAGAAGGATATGGATGTCATTGCCGATCTTATCGTCAGGACTCTCAAAGATTACGAGTCGTCAAAAGATGCGGTTTCAAAAGAAGTTTCAGAACTTCTTGCCGGATTCCCTCTTTACCCGGACCTTCTTCCCTGATATCATATAAAGGATATAAATTTCGGAGGGATATAAATGGCATCGAAAGAGCCTCTGGCTTACAGAATGTGTCCGAGAAGCGTTGAAGAGTTCTTCGGGCAGGAACATATTCTGGGGAAAGGAAAGCTTCTTTATCGTATGATAAAGGCCGACCGCCTTTCGTCTGTCATATTCTTCGGACCTCCCGGAACAGGTAAAACATCTCTTGCAAGGATTATCGCCAAGACCACATCCTGCGGATTCGAGATGCTCAACGCAGTAAGTTCAGGTGTTTCGGACATTAAGAAAGTATGTGCCGACGCTGAAAACAAACTCATATATCCGGGCGGCAGAGTTGTCCTTTTTATAGACGAAATTCACAGGTTCAACAAGGCCCAGCAGGACGCATTGCTCCCCTCGGTTGAAAACGGTTCGATAATACTTATCGGCGCTACAACCGAGAATCCCTTCTTTGAGGTAAACAAGGCCATTATATCGAGATCGACGGTCTTTCAGCTCTATCCCCTTACCACGGACAATCTGAAATCAATCGTCAAGAATGCCCTTGAAGATAAGGAGAGAGGTTACGGCAGCATCGACGTCAAGATTGACGATGACGCACTTGAGTTTCTTGCTGTCACAAGCGGCGGAGATGCCAGAATCGCATTGAACGCCCTTGAACTTGCAGTGATGGGCACCGACAGGGACTTCCTTAAGCCTATAAGAATAACCAAAGAAGAAATCTCTGAGTGTCTCCAAAGAAAAGTTGTTCAGTACGACAAGGCAGGAGAAGGACACTACGACAATATAAGTGCCATGATCAAGTCCATGCGGGGATCCGACCCTGACGCCGCAGTGTTCTATCTAGCCAGGGCACTTTATGCGGGGGAAGATATTAACTTCCTTGCCAGAAGAATTACAATCTGCGCCAGCGAGGACGTGGGAATGGCAAATCCAAACGCTTTGCTTGTTGCCGCAGCCGCCCAGGACGCCGTGAGAATGATAGGTATGCCGGAGGCAAGAATAATTCTTTCCCAGGCAGTGGTTACAGTTGCTGCGAGTCCTAAATCTAACGCTTCTTACATGGCAATTAATTCTGCCCTTGAAGACGTTAAAAGCAAAGATACCGGCGAGGTGCCTTTCTACTTGAGAAATGCGGTAGCTGAAGGAATGGAAGACCTTGGCTATCACGTTGGTTACAAATATGCACATGACTTTGAAGGCCATGTTGCAGATCTTGAATATCTGCCTGAGGCGATGAGAGGTACCAAATACTTCAAGCCTGACGGCAACGGATATGAAAAAACCGTCATCGAGTACATGAAATTTGTAGAGATGATGAAGCAAAAAAACAAAAATATCAACTAAAGGTGGAATTTTATCAATGAAAAACGTTTACGATACACTGGTTGAGCGCGGCTTTATAGAGCAGGCGACCGATGAGGAAGAAATCAGAAAACTGCTTGAAAGTAAAAGCGTTACTTTCTACATCGGCTTTGACGCCACTGCCGACAGTCTTACAGCCGGTCATTTCCTTACCATCATGGCCATGATGCACATGCAAAGGGCGGGACACAGACCCATTGCGCTCCTTGGCGGCGGCACCACAATGGTTGGCGACCCCAGCGGAAAGTCCGACATGAGGAAGATAATGACCAAGGAGCAGATTGACCACAACGCTGAGTGCTTCTTAAAGCAGCTTTCCAAATTCATTGATTTCGACAATGAAAAAGCTATTGTTGCAAACAATGCAGACTGGCTCCTCAACCTCAATTATGTGGACTTCCTGAGAGAAATCGGCGCTCATTTCTCGGTAAACAAGATGCTGGCGGCTGAATGCTACAAGCAGAGAATGGAGAGAGGTCTCACTTTCTTTGAGTTTAACTACATGATCATGCAGTCCTATGACTTCTACAAGCTCCATGAGATGTATGACTGCGAACTTGAGATGGGCGGCAACGATCAGTGGTCAAATATCATTGGCGGTGTGGAACTGGTCAGAAGAAAGCTGGGAAAACCCGCTTACGGTCTCACATTCAAGCTTCTCACCACAAGCGACGGTATCAAAATGGGCAAGACCATGAAGGGGGCAATTTGGCTCGATCCCGAAAAGACTTCTCCTTATGAGTTCTACCAGTACTGGAGAAATATTGAGGATGTGAAGGTTGAAGAGTGCCTGGGCCTTTTGACTTTCCTCCCTATGGATGAAGTGAGGCGCCTTGGAAAACTTCAGGGCTCCGATATCAACATCGCCAAGGAAACTCTCGCCTACGAAATCACCAAGATCGTTCACGGCGAGGAAGAAGCTAATAAAGCACAGGCTGCCGCAAGGTCTTTCTTCGGCGGAGCAAAAGATTCCGCCGACATTCCGACAACAACGCTTACCGATTATACCGATGAGGGTGTTTCCGTTGTTGATGCTCTCGTTGCCACAAAGCTTGCACCGTCAAAATCTGAGGCAAGGCGTCTCATCGACTCCGGCTCAGTTACCGTTGGCGACGACAAGATAACCGACAGGAACGCACTTATTTCGAAAGACCTGTTAAGTGCCGGCGTTATCATCAAGAAAGGCAAAAAAACTCTCCATAAGGTAGTTATATGACCTATGTCAAAAAATTATGACGCCAATCCGTTTAATGAGAGATCCCCGGGGAACTCAGATTCCGCGGGGGCTCTTTTGCGTTTAAGAGACACTTCAAACGGGCCTCATTTTATCTACGATGGTGAGGCTTCATATGTTCTAAAACACGAAAATTTTGTTTTTTCTTCTACTAAAACCTTCGAATGCGGCCAGTGTTTCAGGTTCGATAGGGCGGAACAGGGCCTGTACAAAGGAGTTCTTGCAGGAAGGTTTGTTTCCGTTGACGGCTATGACGGATATGCCGAAGTTAAAGTTCTTGAAGGTCCCTGCGGCGATTCATTTGCCTCTTACCTTGACTATTTCTTTGATGTAGCTACGGATTACAGAAGGCTTTCATATGAGCTGTCTTTGAAAGATGATGTGATGAAAGATGCTGTCAATGCATCCTGCGGCATCAGACTTTTAAATCAGGACTTTTTTGAAACTGTCATTTCCTTTATTTTGTCCGCAAATAATAATATACCGAGAATTAAAAAGTGCATTGAAAATCTTTGCCGAAACTACGGCAAAAAAATCGCCAACGGAATATTTGCTTTTCCCGAAGCGGAAGCACTTTCCAAATGCTCCGGCAGTGAGATTTCCGAGTTATGCAAGGTCGGCTACAGAGGCCCCTATATAGCGGAAACTTCAAAACTGTTTGCGTCAGGCGACATGGATTATTGCAATATTTTAAAACTCAGCACAAATGAAAAGTATAAAAATATACTTTCCCTCCCCGGAGTAGGCCCAAAAGTTCTAAACTGCATCATGCTTTTTACCGGCCTTGACAGAAGCGCTTTCCCTGTTGACGTGTGGGTTGAAAGAATGATGAACGAGCTTTACGGCTTGGATATTACTGACAGAGTTAAGCTTGAAAAATACGGAAGAGACTATTTTGGAGAAAACGCGGGACTTGCCCAGCAATATCTGTTTTACTATATAAGACAGATCCATGGAAAATAGTTGTCTAAACCTTTAGTTTTTTGCTTTTTTTTTTTATTTACTTATAAGACGTTTTTGCGGATTAACCCTTTGAAAGGAGAGATGACATGCAAAATCAGGGCGGAAATCATTACCTTACAGCCGATGAAGTTCTTTCGGCAGTCAACATTGTGCCCCTTGTATCTCAATATATCTCTCTTAAAAAGCATGGCGCAAATTATATCGGTTTGTGTCCTTTCCACGGGGACAGAAGACCTTCTCTTTTTGTCAGCGAGCAAAAACAGATTTTTAAATGCTTTGCCTGCGGCGTTGGCGGCAACGCCATCCGCTTCGTTTCCCTTGCCGATAAGCTTTCTTACCATGAAGCGATAATGAAGGTTGCCGATTTTGCCGGCATCAAATACACACAGTACAAAGAGACTGACGACAAAATATTAAAACTCAGAAACGACATTAAGTCGATTAACGCCGAGGCTGCCAGGTTTTTCCATGCAAATTTAAAAACCGCTGCCAAGCCCCAAAAATACCTTGAGTCGAGAAAAATGTCTCCCGAGACTGTTTCGAAGTTCGGCATCGGTTACGCACCGGATTCCTGGGACGCTCTTTACAGGCATTTTCACAGCCAGGGTATCTCGGACGAGCTCATTTTAAAAGCCGGTCTTGCAAGTAAAAAAAGCGACGGCAACGGCTTTATTGACAGGTTTCATGACCGTCTTATGTTCCCCATATTTGACGACACCGGCAATGTGATTGCCTTCGGCGGCAGAATCATGGATCCTGATGCAAAAGCCGCCAAATATATAAACTCACAAGAAACTCCTGTGTATGTAAAAGGCGAACACCTTTACGGCCTTAATATTGCAAAAAAATCCTCCTCCAAGTCAGTTATTATCGTTGAAGGCTACATGGACTGCATCGCACTCCATCAGAAGGGAATTGATTTTGCGGTTGCATCACTGGGCACTGCTCTTACTCAAAAACAGGCGAGGCTTCTGAAAAGATATTTTGAAGAAGTCATCGTTGCATTCGACAATGACACAGCCGGAAAAGACGCCACTTTAAGAAGCCTTGATATCGTAAAGAACGCCGGCCTTTCTGTAAAAGTGTTCAGGCTAAAAGGCGCAAAAGATGCGGACGAATTTTTGCGCACTCACACTAAAGACGAATTCCTTGCCCAGCTGAAAGATTCAAACAGTTTGTTTGAGTATAAATGTTTTACCTTTTCCGAAAGATTCCCATCCGGAAGCAATGAAAACACAATAGCCTTTCTCAATGCAGTAAAGAAACTTCTTTATTCGCTTCCCGAAACCGACCGCGAAGTTTATTCCAACTGGGTTATGGATAGTTTTGCTGACAAATACCGTTTTACGGCGGACATGCTCAAAAGCCGCATGCCTGTAAAAGAGGATAATGAGAACCCGTCTCAGAGAACCGGCAGGGTGTTCCTTCCTGAAACCGAGTACGGAGTTCCTGAAACTGACGATAATCTCACTGAAGAGTCAAAACGCTTTGACTCCGACGAAAAGAATTTTCTTA
>CACZNV010000033.1 GCA_902782645.1 uncultured Ruminococcus sp.
CACGGGACTTCTTGTGCTTCCCCATTTTGCCGGAGCCGCAACGCCTTATATGGACACAGGATCAAAAGGAGCCATAATCGGTCTTACAACCGCAACCGGGGCTGCCGAAATCTACAGGGCATGCATGGAAGGCGTGTGCTATGAGATGATGCTGAACTATGAAACATTAAAGCCTTCGGGTATAAGCTTTGATCATATCAATGCCAGCGGCGGAGGCGCCAAGAGCAGAATCTGGATGCAGATGAAGGCAGACATTTTGGGATTACCTATTACAGCTCTTGAAACCGTCGATGCCGGAACGTCAGGCTGCGCAATGGTGGCGGGTATTAGTAACGGGGTTTTCAAAGATCTTAACGGTGCAAGCGATGTAATGGTTCGGAAGGGAGAAACATTCCTTCCAAGGAAAGTAATGCATGAAAAGTATATGCTGGAATACAGCCGGTACAAAAAGCTTTATAACGCGGTAAGGCCGCTTGTGTAAGGAGTTAAAAATGCTTTTAAACTTAAAAGAAATTCTGGATTTGTGCGAGAAAAAAGGTATTGCGGCGGGTGCCTTCAACACTCCGAATCTTGAATGCTTAAATGCGGTGCTTGACGCCGCAGAATCCATTGGCGTGCCGGTTATTATTTCCCACGCCGAGCTTCACGAGACCGTTTCAAAACTTTCGGTAATTGGTCCCATAATGGTAAATGCCGCTAAGAGTTCAAAGGTTCCTGTGTGCGTTCACCTTGACCACTGCGAGTCCCTGGATTACATGAAAGAAGCCCTGGAGATAGGTTTTACAGGAGTTATGTACGACGGGAGCACCCTTCCCTATGAAGAAAACCTTTTGAACACTAAGGAAGCAGTCAGAATCGCCAAGAGCTTCAACTGCGGCGTGGAGGCGGAGCTTGGTGCATTGGCGTCAAGAGAATCGGGCCACAAACACGCAGGCGGGCCGGTCTACACTGAACCCGAGGAGGCTCTGTCGTTTTGCAGGGATTCCGCCATTGACGCTTTCGCACCCAGTTTCGGAACTGCACACGGAATTTACAAATCAAAGCCAATGCTTGATTTTGACAGAGTGAAAACAATACACGACCTCACCGGGCTTCCTCTTGTGATGCACGGCGGCAGCGGCGTCTCCGATGAGGACTACAGAAAAGGCATAAAAAGCGGTTTAAGAAAAATAAACTACTACACCTATATGTCCAGGGCGGGAAGCAATGCCGTAAGGGAACTGCTGGAAAAGCAGGACGTCACATTTTTCCACGACCTGGCTCTGGCCGCAGAAAATGCAATGCGGGAAAACGCCCTTCACGCAATGAAAGTGTTTGCAGGGATTGAATAAAAACAATCTTTTAACATTTAAAACAGTTAAAGAAAAGGCCCGGTGACCCGGGCCTCTCTTATTGTTGACCTGTATGTAATGCAGATCATGTTTGATATTTAATCATCCGGAAATTAATCGTTGTAAAGGTTCTCCCACTTCTCGTTGGCTTCGGCCTCAAGTTTTGCAAGAGTATCGTCTACCGATCTTGTACCGTTAACAGCGTTAGGAACAACTGTTGACATGTATTCCTTAACGATCTCAGCGATCTCCGGAGGAACAACGCACTCTACCTGGCCGTATGTGTCAGCTTCAGGGAATGAAATGAATGCATAGTAGTTCTTGCCTTCATCGGGATCGATTGACTTATCGTCAAAAGGAACTCTCCAGAACATAGCGTCTGCAAGTGATCTTACGTTCGGAACGGATCCGCCGACCTGGCCGTTGTAAGCTCTCTGACCGGCCTCTGTGTAGAGGGAGAGGCAAAGGGCAGCAGCTGCATCAGCATTTCTGGTTCCGTTGAATACTGCAAATCCTGTAGCACCGGTTCCGACTTTGTGTGTCGGGAAAGCGGGCATTGAAACGATATCCCAGTCGATACCTTTAGAAAGGTAGTTCATACCTGCATTGCCGAAGCTCGGGAATTCAGTGTCGTTAAATACAATCTGGCTCTCGGTGTTGTAGCCTGCGAAGTCGTTCTGGTCAGCGGTCTTTTTGATGGATCCGCCGCCGCCTGCAGGATTGTACTGGCAGCAGTCATCGTCTTTAACGAAGGATACCATTGCTCTTACACCTTCGAGAACTCTCTCGTCGGAAATGAAGGTAACTTTCTTTTCTTCCTTGTCATACCAGGAGCCGCCCCATCCTTCGAGGAAAGGAATGTAAATCGGAGCGTATCCGAGTCTCAGGGAGCATCCGACAGTCTGAACATCGGCATCCTCTTCCTGAGTGGTGAGCTGTATGCAGTAGGATCTGAATGTATCCCAGTCCCATTCGCCTGCAGCTTCAAGCTCGATAGGATCGACAAGCTGAGCAGCCTTTATGAGGTCGCGGTTGTATCTCAATACGATGTGGTTGTAGTCGCGCATTACCATGTAAAGCTTGCCTTCAACTGTACCCATATCTTTGATGGCTGAGAATACCTGTCCGAGGTCGATGTTGTAAGCCTCAACATAGTAGTCAAGAGGCATGAGAGCCTTGTGAACAGATGCGTAGTTGTAAACATCGGTCTCCCAGAGGAAGAAAACATCACCAACAGATTTGGATGCAATTTGAGCTGCGATAACGTCTTTACCGACCTGAGAAAGGTCAGCCTGAACAGTAACATCTTTGTACTGTCCCTGGAATGCGGCTACCCAGTCGTTAACAGATCTCTTATCGGATTCATTCGTAGCAATGTAATACTGAAGTTTGATCTTACCCTTCGGAGCGGGTTTGTAGTCATCAGGAAGTTCTCCTGTCTGAGCAACGTAACTTTTACAGCCGAAGAAAATCATTGTCATGATAATCGCAACTGCAAGAGCTAGAACCGTTTTGATAAGACTCTTTGCATTCGTCTTCATGAAAATTAACCTCCATGTGATTATGATTCCGGTGTGTGATATCAAGAAGATGTTCTGTTGGCAAATTCTTACACACAATAGACAACCAAATAATACCACGGTCAAATAATGAATTCAAGTTTTTTTTCACATTCAAAAATATATATATTTTTTTAAAGAACCTTTAAGCTTCTTAATGACAATCAGGCCGTTCCGAAGGCGTGAAAAAGGCGGCGCCGGTCCGGCAGCCGCCTTTTTAAATCGGTCATTCCTCGGGAATGAGGGATATTATGTCTTTGATGGGCATGCACATGGAGTCGGCCTCCAGGGATCTGTGATTGCGGAGAATACTCTCGGCGGTGTTTTTCATTGCCGGGAAGCCGCTCCTGGTGAGCTGATTGGCGTAGATGACTATATTGGCGCCTGCTTTCTGAAGCTCGTCCTCGGTGACCGAGTTGTAGGATGTGGGGACGAGAACTATTGGCGTGGTCTTGTCGGTTTCCCTGAATTTTTGCAGGAATTCGAATATTTCGGAAGGATCCTTCTTTCTGCTGTGAATCATGATGCCGTCGGCTCCGGCGTTTACATATGCAAAAGCCCTTGTCAGAGCATCCTCCATACCTTTTTCAAGGATAAGACTTTCGATCCTGGCTATGATCATAAAGTCTGAGGTCTTTCTGGCCGCCCTGCCCGCCCTGATTTTTGCGCAGAATGATTCGATGTCGTCCTGGCACTGGGAAACTTCCGTGCCGAAGAGTGAATTCTTTTTGAGCCCGGTTTTGTCCTCGATAATGACAGCGGACACGCCAAGGCGTTCAAGGGTTCTGACATTGTAAACAAAATGCTCCGCAAGGCCGCCGGTGTCCCCGTCAAGGATGATGGGTTTCGTTGTGACCTCCATTATGTCGTCCACTGTTCTCAGCCTGCTGGTCATGTCCACAAGCTCGATGTCGGGTTTGCCCTTGGCGGTGGAGTCGCAAAGGGAGGAGACCCACATGGCGTCAAACTGGTATGCCTTGCCGTTTTCATAAACGGTGGTGTTCTCGGCAATGAGTCCCGTGATGCCGCTGTGAGCTTCGATGGCAGTGACGAGAGGTTTGATTTCAAGAAGTCTTTTCAGCCTTTTCCTTCTCATGTCGGGCATGCCCAGTGTAAGTCTGCTCTGTTCCTGTATCTTGAGATACATAGAATCTTTTGAGTAAGGGAACTCCACAAGCTTGCCGCCGTAGGATGCCAGCACCTCCTCCACCTCATCCCTGACGGGTCTCTGGAAACCGCTGACCCAGTCGTCGCCGTGGACAACGTAGTCCGGCTTGTAGCGGAGAAGATTCTCCCTGTAGCTGAGGTTTTCCTGAAGAACCACTTTGCTTACGCCGCTGATGCTTTCAAAAAGTTTCATTCTCTCGCTTTCAGGGACAAGAGGATACCTTCTGTAGCTGGCGACGGCTTTGTCGCTGAGAACGCCAACAATAAGCTTTCCGAGCCTTGCGGCCTTCTTTATAATCGAAATGTGACCGCCGTGGATAAGGTCGGTGGAAAAGCACATGTAAACGGTTTTGTCGAGGACTTTCCTAAGGCGCTTTGAAACGGTCTCAAGGTCTTCGGCGGTGTCTATTTCCGAGCACAGCATGCTGCCGAAGTCGTAGGGATAAACTTCAAGTTTGTCCGAGATGCCGTTGAAGGCGTTTTCCGCATAGCAGGTCACATCGGCGTTTTCAACAAACCTTCCGATTTCGTCAAGCCACAATCCGAAGTCCTTTGCGGTGAGCCTGTACAGGGGCTGGCAGGCGATTTGTTTTTCATCAAGCATTTTAACGCCCACATTAGCGATTCTGCCGTCGTCAAAAAGGACAGCCTTGAAGTCTTTTTCGGGAAGGGGCTGCGCTGATGAAACGCACATAACCGACCTTTCTGAGTCCAGAACCGCCTCAAGAACGCTGTTTTCGAAAACCATATCTCCGTGGATGAGTACAATATCTTCGCCTCTAAGTTCTTTCTCGGCAAGGTAAATCGAATAGATGTAGTTTGTTGAAGCAAACTTCGGGTTTTCCACAAAAGTGAGCTTTATGTTTATGTCAAGGGACTCGGCGTAGCGTTTCAGCACATCGCCAAGGTAACCCACGGTGACAACGGCCTCCCTGATGCCGAAATCAGAGAGCATCCTGAGCTGCCTTGAGAGGATGGTCTCCCCGGAAAACAGTTCAGTCATGCACTTGGGCTGCTCGCTTGTGAGCACACCCATTCTCGTACCCATACCCGAATTTAAAATCAGTGCTTTCATTTTACTTTCCTCAGCCGGGTTTCGTTTCTCAAAAGGAAAGACGAAACCCGCTTCGCAGTTTTAGTCCCGCAGAAATGCGGTGAAATTGTCAATATTTTCTTTTGCGGTAAGCGTGGGCCTGCCCAGATCCGCTCTTGCACCCCTTGTTGTTATAACTTCAACAAAAGTCATGCAGGGTTCCTTCTCCGCCAGAATGCCGTCAAGAACCGCCTCGAGCTCTTTTTCACCGTTTGCCCGGTAAACTCTGGGGTAGCCGCAGGCCTTGGCTATATCCGAAAGGCTTTTCGACCTGGCCGGTGTGGGCATGCCGCCAACGGAATCGTGGACACCGTTGTTGATTACAAAATGGGCAAGATTCTTCGGCGCAATCTCCGCAGCCACAAGAAGCGAGCCCATGTGCATCACAGCGGCTCCGTCCCCGTCGATTAAAACCACCCTTCTCTCGGGGAGCTCCGAGGCAATTTCAAGGGCAATTGACGATGCATGGCCCATGGATCCAACGGTGAGAAAATCCGTCCCGTGGGACTCTCCCCTTCTCTCTCTTATCTCAAAGAGTTCTCTCGAGGCCTTGCCGGTGGTGGACACGAAAACGGATCCGCCCATATTTCCGGAGATGAGTTCGATTGCACTTTCCCTTGACATGGTGCCTGAGCTGAAATAGTCAGGTTTGACGCCGTACTTAAGCGCGCCCTTCTTTACTACAAAGGCTACGGATTTTCCCGCCGCAAAGGCGCTTTCTTCATCCTTGAGGAAAGACATAACCTCAGCCGGCTCCGTGTTTTGATCCACAATCATGACGCCAATGTCAAGAAGCTTCAGCAGCGGAACCGTTATTTCTCCCTGGAACACATGCTGGGGCTCGTCATGGACGCCGGGCTCGCCCCGCCAGCCCACAACGAAGATCATAGGTATTCCGTAAACCTTGTCGTTTGTAAGCGAGGCAATGGGGTTTAAAGCGTTGCCGATGCCGCTGTTTTGCATATAAACAACGCCCTTCCGGCCGGTGGCGATGTAATGGCCTGCAGCAAGAGCCACGGCGTTGCCTTCATTGGCGGCAACTATATGCTTTCCGGAAAGCCCGTAAGACTCGTAAAGGTAATCGCACAGGGGGCTGAGGAGCGAATCCGGCACACCCGCATAGAAATCCGAGTCAAGTGCATTTACAAAATCTTCAATCTTCATTTTTCAATTGTCCGTCAGAAGGACCAGGTGCTCAGCCATTCGAGGCTGTTTATGTAGTTCTCCGAAACAGTCATGCCCGTGAGCACGGGGTAGAACATGATGAAAAGCAGGAGAACCACGCCAAGGTAGATGAACACCACCCACTTCGAAATTATCTTCTTCTCCACAAGCTGCATGAACACATACACGATGAAGAAGATGGAGAATGCGAAGGATGAGAAGTAGTGGTATATGAAGCATACTCTGTTGACGAGTATCCAGGGTGCAAACTGGAGAGCGTAGGCAACCGCGAAGAAGCCCATCTTGCTGTCCTTGTTTCTCCAGGCGAGGAAGCTGCCGATGAATATGCAGGGAATTCCCAGCCACCAAATTGCGGGGTTTCCGAAGGAGCTGATGGTGGACCTCATTCCCGACGGAGACGTACCTATGTAGTACCAGATGGGTCTTGCCATGAAAGGCCAGGAATACCACATTGAGCTGTAGGGATGGGTTGCCACAAGCTGGGAGTGGTAGTCGTACATGTACTTCTGGTTGTCAAGTACAATCTGAATGAGGGACTTGCCCGGGTTGCTCGGCATGTACTGAATGTATGACAGCACATATATGCAGGCGGGTATCACGACGAAGAATATGACGCAGAGACCGAGTGTGGGAAGCAGGTTCGAGAACACGTAGTCCGACATCATTATCTTCTTTTCGGTTCCGTCCTTCTTGGAGAAGCCGTAGGCCCTGCCCGCTTTTACGTCTATAATCTCGCGAATCTTGGCGATGAAGAATACGATTGCAAGGGCAGCGCCGGTGTAGAGACAGGTCCACTTGGAGGCTGCACCGAGGCCGAACATGAGGCCGCTGAGGAACAGCGGTACAAGGGACTTTTTGAATCCCCGCTCGTAGGACTTCACCGAGAAGTAGTCGTACATGAAATACATCATGGCCACGGAGAAGAAGCAGGCGTAAGTGTCGATGGTGGCAAGCCTTGTCTGGGCCAGCCTCATAAAGTCAAACATCATGAGGAAGGCGGCGACAAAGGCCCACTGGCTCTTCTTAAACACCTTCAGCGCAAATGCGTAGATGAGAGGCACCAGGAGCATGCCGAAAAGAACCCCGGAGAATCTCCAGCCGAATGAGTTCATACCGAACACTATGATGCCGAACTCCATAATGACCTTGCCGAGAGGGGGATGGGTCCTTTCGTAGATAGAGAGGCCGTGGAGCTGCTCATAGGCGGTGCGGGGGTGGTAGATTTCGTCAAAATAGGTGGAATCCATGTACGAGCGGTAGGGTCTCAGCTCGTCCTGCTCGTCGAAGAGACAGTCCGGCTTGCCGGAGGTCTCTGTTTCGTTGTATTCGTAATTGATTGAATCCTTGTCGATTTCAACAGGCGTGAGGACGCCGTCTATTTCCTCATAGAAGCCTACCTCGTTGAGCCAGAGACCCGCAGATTTGGCACGGACTCTTACGGTCTTGGCGGTGAACTTGACGGTTTTGCAGTCCCACCTGTAGAAGGATATGTCGGACTTCGAGATATCCGCGGCATCGTGGTATTCGCCGTCATCGCCAAGGTATTCAACGGTCATTGTGCCCTTTTCGGGAATTCCGCCGTAGTATACCACCCTGGTGACGGTTTTGACTTCTTTAAACGAAACCTGCACGAATTCTCCGTCGGAGGAAGGTTTCCAGTAGGTGTTGGCGGATCCCGAGGTGCTGCCCATGCCCACGAAGGAGAAGATGCCGGTGATAACAGTCATGCAGAGCACGATTATTACGTCATTCTTCCTGAATTTTCCGTTCTGTTCCGAAAGTCTGCGAGCCTTTTCAGGTCTTAGCGCCCTGTCGCTTCTGAAGGATACAGCAAAGCAGAACACGATGGATGACAGCAGCACAAGCACAAAGAGTATCTTAAACCAGGTGCCGACGCCCGGGGCGCTCTTTGAACTCGACTTGTTGGTGGGTGTGAGTTTTAGGGTCACATGCCCTTCCGGCACGTCTTCCTTGGAAATCTTTTCAATCTTCAGGTTGTCAAAATAAGCAATACCGGTGCATTCGCTGCCGTAGCCGCCAATGCCGAGGCTTATATCCACGCTCTTCTGGTCGGATGCGGTTTCAAGGATAACGCTTGCCGTGCGCCAGTCTGTTGTTCCGGTGGTGGCAAAAGCTTTTCCGGTGTGGTTATATCCGGAGAGGTTTGCGCCGGCGCCCTCGGAAACGTTCTCGGTCTTGACGGAGAGCGTAATCCTGTAGTAGGAGCTTGGCGATACCTTGAAGCTCTTGTGGATTCTGCAGTCGTTCTGGGTTTTGTTTTCGATCTTGAGGCACTTTCCGTTGGGTGATACGCCCGAGACAAACGAAATTTCGGATGCCTTGGTGCCGTTTGAATTGCCCCTGTAGTCGTAAACGCTCCAGTCGAAGCCGGATTTGATGTTTGTGTTCTCAAATCCGCACTCGTAATAGGTGATGGGGATAAGCTTCGGAATGAAGATTGCCCCGAGCACAATGAGAAGAACGGTTGCCGCGCCGGCAAGAATAAAAATCCTCAGCATCAGCTTTTTGCGGCCCGTCTTCCCCTCTTCGTTATTATTCGGATTGGTTTTAATCGGTTTTGACATGACATTCACCTTTTAGCAGTTATTCTGTATCAATACTTTTCACGATAACTTCGGAGCCGCCCTCCTCTTCATCATAGAGGACGGAGGTTTCTTCTCCGAAAAATCTTGCTTTCTTGATTTTCTTCTTTTTTCTTTTCCCGTCAGGCTCTGAAAGTTCATGTTCGAACTGTTTTCTTTCGAGAAGTTTATTGGCGATGAAAAGACCCGTGGCGATAAGAGCTGCAGCGACGGTGATGAAGGAGAGAGCTCCCCTGTAGTCGTTGAGCTTCGGCCAGTAGTAATCCGCGTATACCGACTGAGCGCCGCCCGCAGAATTGATGGAGCCGCCGACAAGCAGGCCCATCATGACCTCGTGGACGGTGATAAAGCCGATTCCGGACATAAAACCGTAAGCTCCGAGCAGGCCTTTTCTGTGGTAGCAGATGGCCGCCATGAGGAGGCAGAGAACTGCGGGGAAGAAATATCTCTCGTGCATTCTGGGTCCGAAGCTGGGAACCATGGCATACATAACTGCACCGGCAAGGAAAATTAATCCGGGGTGGAAAGCCCTTTCGCTGTCGGTCCTGCCGCTTTGTTTAGCTGCGACCGACCGTTTGACCGCCTTCACGGTTTTGAAAACGTAAACACCCACCACAAGAGCGCTTATCAATACGATAAACATCATCGCAACAGCATAGATTGAAAACGGTCCTATCTTGTTGCTGTCGCTGACCCAGTTCTTGCCCAGCAGGAACCAGAAATTGTAGTTGTTTACGGTTGCGTACTTGTAGTGGTCGATAGTTCCCAGGAAAAGGCTGAACATCCAGGGGAGACGCACCGATTTTCCGAAAAGGGTCACATTCTCCATACCCATTCCGAAGAAAGGTATGCAGGGAACCACGAGACCCAGAACACCGCCTGAAATGACCTTGCCGAGGTATCCGAAGGAAGTCTTCAGCTTTCCTCTCACCGCCGTTATTATGAAATCGGCAATGAATACGCACCCTGCAACAGGCAGGAAAACAAACATCTGAGGCTTCAGCATCAGTCCCAGTCCGAAGAACAGGCCCGCATAGAAATAGCGCTTTCCGTTAAGGGCTATGCAGCAGAGCAGTATGATGAGCGCAAGGATTGAATCCACCTGACCCCAGCAGGCCGAGTCCAGAAGAACAACGGGGTTGAAGAGCCAGACAGAGGCAAAGAAAACTGCGTTGCCGAAGGAATATCTCTTTTTTATGGCGGCGCCGTATACCGCAAGACCTATGCCCAGATCCGCAAGGATCGAAGGGAGTTTGACCATAAGGGTCATGCCTTTACCGCCAAGGCCAAGGAACTTTCCTATATCCGTCACTGCGGCAAGGAAATAGGCGTAAAGCGGCGGATAGTCGCAGTTTGTGGCAATCTTATAAAGCTGCCCGATACCGTTTTCGCCGGCAACCTTTCCCCAATACTTGAAAAGACCCACGTCTATGGTGCACTCGTAATATGTGACCGTGAGTACGAGCCTCAGGGCAAAGGCGGCGAGGAACACGCCGATAATAACTGCAAGGGGTCTTCCCAGTGTGGCAAGAGGTCCTTTGCCCTCCGTATTGTATCTGAGGGGCAGGAATCTTGTCTTAGCCGTGCCGGGGATGTATTCGTATCCCAGCTTGTCGTAGGTTCTAATGTAAAGTCCGTAGACGAGGAGAACAAGGAATGCGACGGCAAGGATGAGCCAGCTTACGAATCTCATGTTTTCGTAAAGGCTCTCCGTGTAAACGGCGCCTTTTGTGTCGGAAGCGGTGGAGGCGGTGTTGATTTTGACAACATTTGCTCCGGAAGGCGCTCCCGAAACGGTGGTTACCTTAACGTTATCAAACCAGGCAGTGCCCCTGGTGGAATTTGAATAGTAGCCGAGGCGCATGCAAAGCGTATAACTTCCGGATTTCGCCAATGTAAAATAGTCGGTGATGTGTACCCATCCGTCGCCGCTGTTCACGCAGGCAAAACTTGAATCCTTGGACTCAAGGATTGAGATATTGGCGCCTTTGATTCGGTCTGTATTATCGGCTGTTATCCCTTCAACCTTAACGTCGGCGTCAATTCTGTAGTACTTTCCGCCGGTGAGGTTTATCTTTTTTATCAGCCTTGCGTCGTTGTCGTCGGAGCTGGTTATCTTAAGAGCTCCGCTGCCGTTAACGCCCTCGCCGTTTGCAGGAACACTGAAGGAAGTGATTCCCGAATTGTAGCTGTCCTCGGAATAGCCGGACGAAGAATAATTGTCGAAGTTCTCGAAGAACACGGCTTTTCCGTTTTCAAGGCCCGACATGACAGCCGATATGAGCAGCATAATAAGCCCCACAGCGACAAGCGCGGGGATTATTATTGCCCATGCCCGTTTGACTTTAGTGTCAAACGTGTTTGTAAACCGGGTACAAAGCCCGGAAGTTTTTTTTCTCTCTGCTTTCATTACCAAAAAATCCTTCTAAATGTAGACAATATTTTCAACTATGGCGCCAACGCCGATGACAGGCTCGCTGTGACATTCAAGGAGTCTCACATGGCAGCCCTCGCCAATTTCGGCATCTTCGCAAAGTATCTTATCGATCTTGCAGTATTCGACTTTCACATTGTCGCAAAAAACTGAATCGCACTTAAGAATATAGTCCGTGAGATTTCCGCCGCTGTTTTTCACCGTGAGGCTTTCGCACTTCAAGGATGCAGCCTCAAGGGCTGAAGCGGCCCCGTCCACGTTTATATTTATTGCTCTTATGAGGTTTCTCACGGTGCAGAATCCCGTCACGGTGAAATTGTCGCAGACCACCTTTCCGTGGGAATTGAACACACCGGGCACCACAACGTCGATGGCGTCAAGCCTGCCGTCAAGCTCAAGTTCGCCCTTAACGTCTACCCTTGTGGCGTGAAACCTGCCGTAGCATTCAGCCTTTCCCTCTATCAGAACCTCATCGCAAATGAGATTTGATTTGGCAAGAGCCTCGCCTGAGCACAGAAAAGAATCGGCAAGCACCCTGTCGGTAAACACTGCCCTTCCCTCGATGATAAGGCTTCCGGCGTCAACCTCCTCGTAGAAGGACGCCAGACCCTCAATGACAAGCCTCTCCGGATTGATCTTCTCATAAAACTTCTGCTCACCTTCAACAGACATTTCATCATAGACAGAAAGCTCCTCGTCAATGTTTCTGAGGGGGAGAAAATCGTCCATGGTTATTATCTTCTGAATTGAAGGTTCAGGCAAAGGAAAATCCTCCGGATACTATATTTTCTTTTCAATTATACGCCTGAAAATTAATATTTTCAAGCGCCGGAGCCCCCTGTGACTGATATTGTCACATAAGGAGGCGGTTTTCGTGAAATCGCCAATGCCGCCCCCGCAATGCTCCCCCGAACACCCCGGAGGCCTTTTCCCGACAAGACTTTGTTGCATTTACCCCGTTATTATGCTAATATTTTCTTTGAAAAGCCAATGTTTTAACCTTCCTTCAGCCCCGGCGGGGACAGTTTTCGGAATGGGTTTCATTGGCGGCATCGATTCGGGAGGTGAATGTCCTTTGGAAGAAAAGTCTTTTAAGATCGACGGCGAGACTGACGGCGATTATGAGGATTATTCCCTTCTTGACTACGACGGCAACGGTGCTGAGGACGTTATCATCACCGACGAGGTTGTTGCCATTGTCGCAGGACAGGCTGCCATGCAGACGGATTATGTGGCGGCGCTGAGTTCATCTGTGGCGGGAAGCATTGCCGAGTCCTTCGGTATCAAGAACCCCACAAAAGGCGTCACCGTAAGAACCAAGGAGGGAAAGGTTGTTCTGGACCTCTATGTTGTGGTGAAATACGGGAATAAAATCTCCGACATCGCCTGGAACATCCAGGAAAACGTGAAAAAAGAAGTTGAAAACATGACCGGTGCCGTTGTGGATTCAGTGAACATTCACATTACGGGCATCGATTTTCAGAAGCCGAAGAAAAAGGTTTTTTGACCGCGAGTTTATTTTTGCAGCCGAAAGCCCCTATTCAGTTCCTTACAGGAGGATATATGAATACATTTTTCAGAGTAACAGTCGCAATATATGCGCTCATATCAACTTTCATTTCGGTCATTATAATGATTTCGCCCTTCGGTGAGAAGTCGCTCATGAATCTGATTCTCCAAAAAGCCGACGCAAACCTCTACAGGGGAAACTCCTACGACGTTCTCGTGTTCATCATCGGCCTCGTGTTCATGCTCATCAGCATCGCCATTCTCTCCAGCGGCATCAGAGGTAAGCGCACCTCGAAATATATTTCCAGAGCCAACGAAGGCGGTACAATCAACATCTCCGCCAATTCAATCGAGAACATTGCCCTGGTGATGTCAAAAAGATTTCAGGGCGTCAAGGACGCAAAGGCAAAAGCCAGCTTTGTAAAGGGAGAGCTTGCCGTTTCCATCAAGCTTCAGGCATACACCGAAGTCAACCTTCCCGAACTCTGCAAGGGAGTCCAGGAGAGAGTCAGGGATTCCATCGAAAGTTCAACCGAGATCAAGGTCAAAAGCGTCACCGTCAATGTTGAAAACGTTTCTCAGCAGGGAGGATAAGCCATGCTCCGCAAGATGTACAAATTCTACAGGAAATATCATTACTGCATCAACGGCGCGATTCTCGGCCTTGTCACGGGCCTCATGCTGGTGTTCCTGGGCATATGGAAAACCCTCGTTGTTCTCGCATGCGTATACCTTGGGTTCTTCATCGGCAGAAAGCTGATGCACGACCACGATTTCATCAAGAAGCTCTTCGACAGGATACTGCCCCCGGGATCTTTCAAATAACCCGCTTTAAAGTTAAAACCAAAACCGCGGCGCATTGAACTTAAAGTCAGCGCGCCGCGGTTTCTTTTTGCCTGTGATTGAATGGCTGACGGGTTCAGCCCTTATAGTCTTTTTTGTCGGGGACGCTGTCCATGCCGCCGTGCTTTTGGGTGGACATGCTGGCGGCCCATACGGCGTAGGAGCCCGCCTTGGCGAGTATATCCTTTGAAAGCTCAAATTTTCCTGCGGCGAATTTTTTGCAGTCAAAACCCTCGGTCAGTATAAGGCCTGCGGCAAGGCTTCCTCCGCAGATGTCGCCGGCGCCTGTCGTATCTATAGGTTTAACCGCCGGCGCCTCGATTCTGACTTCATCGGTACGGGAGGCGATAGCCGCACCGTCGCCGCCGAGTGTAACCATGACAAGCTTCAGGTTGGGCAGAATTCTTAAAATCTCTTTTGCGGCGCCGTCTCTTTTAACGCCGAAAACAAACTCCGCCTCTTCCTCTGAGATTTTCATCATGTCAGCCTGCTCTGCGCCGAGACGCATCATTTTTTTAGCCTCATCCCGGCTCTTCCAGAGGGGCGGCCTGTAGTTCGGGTCGTAGGAGACAATAACACCGTTTGCCTTGGCGATTTCGGCTGCGTAAAGAGTTGAGGCCTTGCCCTCTTCCGTTGTCATGAGGAGGGATCCCATGTGGAGGACCTTGGCGTTTTTAATGAGGTCTGCGGAGATTTCAGAAGGCTTAAGCATGCTGTCGGCGCCTGGCTTTCTCGCAAATGAAAACTCCCTGTCGCCCTTCTCGTCAAGAGTAACAAAGGCAAGGGTCGTAAACGCGTCGTCGGTCACGATAACACCGGATGTGTCGATATCTTTCGTCGCGAGAGTCTTAAGGAGCAGTCTTCCGAAAGCATCGTTTCCCACCTTGCCGATAAAAGCTGCAGAAACGCCAAGCTTTGCGGCGGCTGCGAGAAAATTGGCGGGTGCTCCGCCGGGATGGGCCATCAGCATGGGATAACCGGATGAATCTGTGCTCTCACATGTAAAATCGATCAATACCTCTCCCACAGCAACTATGTCAGCCATTGTTTTTACCTCCGTTTTCGATTTTTATCACTCTTACAACAAGATTTCTTCCGAACGCAAACGGTATTCCGTGAACCGTAAGCAGTCCGTCCCGAAAATCATACGACAGGTTTTCACCCGTGTCAACCGCGGTAACTTTCAGATTTTTGAAATCAAAGCCGCCAAGCTTCAGTTTTACGTCGTAATCCGCACTCCTTATGAGGGAGACATTAGGGTCCGCAACAGTGGGAAGTCCGAAGCAGAATACGTAAACACATCCGTCCTTCTCCACTGCAAAATTCTTATCGTTTCCGATGACCTTGGCGGTTTCCGAGGGCACACCGTACCTGAATATGTCGCCGAACTTATCCATCCACACGCCAATAAGTTCAAATACACCTCTGTCCATAAGTCTGAGGCTTCCGTTTGGCTCAGGACCCGTGTTCAGGAGGAAATTCGCCCTTGTCCTTCTGCAGAGAACCATCTCTTCGATGAGCAGCGCAGGGGACTTGTAATTAAGGTCGTTAGCGCCGTAGCCCCAGCAGTCATTCATTACCTCGCACATTTCCGAGGCGATATATTTTGGCGAGTCTTCAAGGTTAATAGGCTTGGGATTTCCTCTTTCGAAGGTGACGCTGTCAAGTTCGATGTGGCCGAGTGCCCCCCTTGCGGAAAGGCCGGTGTTGTTTATAATCATAGCTTCCGGCTGGTACTCCCTGATGAGCCCGTAGAGCTTGTCCTCCTCCCAGTCATCACCGGGTCTGTCCCACATGCCGTCAAACCAGATTCCGCCTATTTTTCCGTAATTTCTGCAAAGAACCGAAACGCTTTGCCTCAGGTAGGAAAGATACTTTTTAAAGTCATCCCTGTAGCTTTTTTCATGCCAGTCAAGGAGCGTGTGGTAAAAGAAAGGTTTCACGCCGTATTTCACGCAAGCGGACACGAATTCGGCAATTAAATCTCTTCCGCATTTGGAGTGAGGCGCGTCATAGTCTGTAAGGCCGCAGGTGTCGTAAAGGGAGAAGCCGTCGTGATGCCTTGCCGTTATCGTAATATAGCCGCAGCCCGCTTTCTTCGCGATTCTGACAAGTTCCTCGGCCCAGCCTTTTTCAGGATTAAACATAGAGGTAAGCCTGTCGTAATCCCCGTCCGGTATGCGCTCAAGAAACTTAACCCACTCGCCCCTGCCCAAAACAGAGTAAAGGCCGAAGTGGACAAACATTCCGAGCCCCATATTTTCAAAGTCCTTTACATACTGTTTTACGATCATAAAGGATACCTCTTTCTAAAGTTCTTGTCAGAGAACGTTGCAGGTGGCCGAGAGTCCCCAGCTGTTGTAGCATACAGCGCCCCTGCCGCCGTCATTTGCGCAGAAGGGGTGAAGTTCTTTGTCCTCAAGCTCCTCAATGCGGCCGATACTGCCGCCAAGATAACCCGCGAGCCTTTGTCTGCAGTGCTTCATACGCATGAGAAGCCCGCCGATGCGTATATCCTGAACGTCAAAGCCGTGTGGCTTGTTCTCAGCCATCCACCATTTTTCAAGGGCGGAGTAAAACTCTTCGATTCTCTTAACGGTCTCATCGTACACGGGTATGAGGTTCGAAAGGGTCTCCCTGTCCCCTGACTGATACGCTTTCCTTGTCCTGACGCCAAGGTCATATTTCAGTTCAAGCACCCTGCATATTCTGTAGGGAACCTCGAATACGTTTCCGTACTCCTTGTTTTCAATCATTTTTTCAAGCTTTTTCCCGCAGGCGGCAAACCGCTCCGCTTCATCGCCCTTAACAAGGGCGTCAAGGTTGCCCATGAAAGGATCGGAATAAAGCATATACTTTTCCGGGTTGTTAATGGAAAGATTGTCTGTATTCGGCGTGCCCGGCAGCTCCGCCAGCATGAAATCGTCAAAAGCTATGCCGAACTCTTTGAAGAACTTCTCTTTTATACTATCCATATCGAAGTTCCCCCGGGCAAACTCTGCCGCCGCAAAAAGAGCGGGAACAACCGAAAACCTGCTTGTTTCGCCGCCGTTGTCGCCCCAGAGAGTCATGAATACATTTTTCACATTGTGCTCTGCACATGACTTAACGGCCGCCTCGGTTGCTTTAAGCGCATAGGAAATGTGAGGTGTAAAGCCCGTCCAGGTCCAGAGACCGCCGGCAAACCATATATCGTCTCTCAGTTTTCTGTAGTTTAAGATTCTCAAGTCGTAATGCTCTTTCTCAAGAGAATAGTAATCCCAGTATATAAGATTCACATTTTCCGGTATGCTCTCGGAAAGCTTCCTGTCAAAATCCGCCTTGTCCTCAGGCCCGCCGGCAAGCTTATAAAACATGTCGCCCCACATAAGAAGTGTGAATCCGTACTTTGCCGCAATTTCCGCAACCCTCTTCAGGTGCCTCACAAGGATATCCATGCGGTTCTCAAGACCGTGTTCCCTAAGGTACCTGCCGAGGCCGATGTTTTCAGCCTCGTCCATGCCTATGTTGACGGTTTTGGAGGTAAAGCACTCGTTTAATGTGGCAAATATGTCGTCAATAAGCCTGTAGACCTCTTCGTCTCCGGCACAGAGGGTATCTCCGGAATCAGCAAGTTTGGAGAACTCCGGCCAGCGCATCAAAGCGTTAAGATGCGCCAGTGTCTGAATACAGGGGCAGAGCTCGACGCCTCTTGATTTTGCGTAGGCATCAAGCTCAATCAGCTCGCTCTTCAGGTATTTTCCCCTGTGGTGGCCGAAATAAGGTCTTCCGTTCACCTCATAGGTGTCCTCCGTGTAGAGCATAAGAAAATCGCAGCCCACCTTTTTAAGAAGATCGATGTACTTCTTGACGGAATCCACATTCATAACAGCGTTTCGCGAGTTGTCGATCATAACGCCGAAGCGGTCAAAGCTGCTGTTATCCATTTAAAAACCTCCTCATGTTCAGTCAGTCTTTACGACTATAGTTTTGTAATCCGTGTAGTTAACCATACCGGGTCTTGCCCCGTTCTGTTTTTTGACGTGTTTAACTCTTGTAAAGTCAACCTCGCAGCTTCCGCCGGAAAAGCCGCTTCTTTTTGCTGCGATTTCAGCTGCCTCAACAAGCTGGGCGTTTGTGTAGGAGCCTCCCGCAAGTGAAAGCCTGAGTATCACATGGGCTCCGGGGTAGTTTTTAACGTGGAACCACATGTCGTTGGGGGATGCAAGCTTTGTCGTAATAAGGTCGTTTTGAATGTTGTTTCTGCCGGCCCAGACGGGAATACCGTCCTTTGTGGAAAGCTCTTCAAAATTGTTCTTTTTGACTGACGGCGGTCTCTTTTTGCCCTGCTCTTTCCGGGGCTTATAGTACCCGCCCTCGATGAGTTCCTCTCTTATCTCCGCGACGGAGGCCTGGGAGGAAACCGAGTCAAGGGCATAGCGCACGGTGGCAAGGTATTCAAGCTCCGCCTCTGCGGCAGCTTTCCCCTTGACCGCATTCTCCGCCTTGCCCTTCCGCTTTCTGTATACTTTAAAATAGTTTTTGAGATTGACAGAAGGCGAAAGATGGGGGTCCAGTTCGATAGTGACCTCAGGAAGATTTTCGTCGTAATAGTTTACGACTTTTATCTCCTTTTCGCCGCCCTTCAGCGAGTAAAGGTTTGCCGTAAGAAGCTCGCCCTTTATCTTGTAATCCTCAAAATCCTCGGAGCCTGCAATATCCTCTTCGTAGCCTTTCAGCCGCCTTTCCGTCCTTTCAACGGCGTTCTTGAGAGCCTTGGCGAGCTCCTGTGTGGCATTTTTCCTGTGGAGAATCTCGTCCTTCCCTTTAAAGAACTCGTCAACGCAGGCGCAGGCCGTGGAATAGGGTATCACCCGGTCCTCACGGCAGATTTTCAGCACGTGGAAATCGCTGTATTCTCCCGAATAATCCGTCAAAATCGCAGGGGCGTACCGGTTTTCCCTGATATCGTCAAGCACTTCCCTGACGGCGCCAATAAACCTCTTGCAGCTGTCCCCGTCCTTCTTAATATCCGCCAATGACATCAGCGGGTCTGTTCCGGAAGCCCTTGCGCAGCAGTCGGCAATCTTTTTGCTGAATCCCGAGAAGCTCTTCTGAAGGAATCCTGACACGGAAACCGATTCGGCTTCGTTTAAAGCCGCTGTAAAAAGGTCAAATGCATTATCCGCAAAAGGAATAATTCTGCACTGCGGAGGCGGAAGAGTGTAAACCCTTGCAGGCATTACCTCGCGGTAGGAGCTGGTTCTCTCGTCAACTCTCTTCAGGCAGTCGATAATAACCCCTTTTTCGTTCAGAAGAACAATATTTGAGTATCTGCCCATGATTTCGCAGACAAGGACCCTGGTGACCGGGTCGCCCATCTCGTTGCGGGTTGCAAAGTTCAGCTTCAGTATTCTGTCGCAGTCCACCTGTTCGATAGAGGTAAGTTCGGCGCCGATCAGATGTTTTCTTAAAGCCATGCAGAAAGAAGGAGCGTCCATGGGATTCTCCTTGGCGACTGTGCTGATTCCTATGCGTGAGTTTCCCGCATTGGCGGATATTACGATTCTTAAATTGTTTGAATTGTTTCTGACAACAAGGTCGATTTCATCTTTTTCGGGCTCGAAAACACGGGACACTCTGCCGGAAACGGCCAGCCCCTCAAGCTCCCATTTTATGCATCTTGCAACAACACCGTCAAAAGCCAAAACCGACTCCGTAAAAGTTTATTCGGGGAGGTTCTTTATGTATGCGTAAAATGCCTCCGGGTCCTCCGCCGGCACCCTGAGACAAAGCACCTTTTTATCTATTAAGTCAAAGCTTGCAGCCGCGGCCGCCAGCTGTTCGCATTTTTTCGGAAGGGGCAGAAGAAGGGAAAACCTGTCAAAAATGTCTTTTCTTCCGGCTTTTTCCACGCTCCTGACGCTGCCGGGAAGGATGATGCCCGAGAGAATGTTTTTTTCATTGGCGGGTGACTTTGAGAAAGGAGTGCTGTAAACAAACACGGTGTCCCCTGAGGTCACAACCGCGGCGTAAGCCTCGTCCAGGACGCCAATGTCATCTGCCTGCCCTTCAAGAACCGACACAAAATGCCTGTTTTCCTCCGGACTTTTTGAAGCTGCCACAAATACCTTGGAACCGATTTTAAACGTGATAGCTTTGATTCCGAACCCGCCGAACTCCGGAAGTTCGTTCATGAATTTTTCCGCATAGAGACGCAAAACAGCCGAATCACGGTCAAAGCCCTTGTACTTCGAGCAAAAATTCCTGATTTCGTAATCAGTGACTTTTAAAGACACGGCGGGCTCACCCCTGAATTCGCATCCGAAACAATGAAGATTCCTTATGAACTTCTTGTTCTCGCTGTCAACTTTAGTATTTATGCCCGCAATGTTAGTCTTTATTATCATGGGAAAATTTATGTTCTGTTTATGCGTTTTTGAGGCTTAAAACAGCTTCCTCAAGATTTTTGCTCTTAAATAAATATGATCCTGAAACGAGGATGTCGCATCCCGCCGCAGATGCCTCCCGGCCCGTTTCGCCGTCAATGCCCCCGTCGGTCTCGATAAGGAATCCGTACCCTTTTTCAGCTCTGATTTTAGCGGCCCGCCTTATCTTGTCCGTCACGCTTTTAATGTATTTCTGGCCGCCGAATCCGGGATTAACGGTCATGAGAAGCAGTATGTCGATGTTCCCGAGGACCTCCTCGCAGGCTGCAAGAGGAGTGGCGGGATTAATCGCTACGCCTGCCTTGGCGCCTGACTCTTTAATCCTGCATATGAGCCTGTCGAGATGGTTTGTGGCCTCCTGATGCACAATTATTATGTCCGAGCCCGCTTTTATAAAATCGTCAATGTAATTCTCCGGGTTTTCTATCATGAGATGGGACTCAAAAGGAATCTTCTTGAATGGAAGAAGAGACTTTATAACCGGCGCCCCGAAAGTGATGTTAGGAACGAAAGCTCCGTCCATGACGTCAAGGTGGGCAAAGTCGCAGCCCGCATCCTGTATTCTTTCAAGTTCCTTTCCCATCTGCGAAAAATCGCAGGACAGCATTGAGCAGGAAACTGTTTTCATTTTAAATCCTCCGTGCCCGCCTTGAAGCAATGCGGGTCATCTGTACTTGTTTTTTTCCTTTGCGAGAAGCTCCTTGTGAATCTCTTTGTACCTCTCGTATCTTCCTTCGGAAAGTAACCCTTCCGAAAGCAGCTCTTTAACGCAGCAGTCAGGTTCCCCCGTGTGGCTGCAGTCCTGGAATCTGCAGAGGCCTCTTCCGTCAAATTCCCTGTAAAAGTCGGGAAGCTCTTTGGGAGCAATGTCGAAAGCGTCGAAGAAGCTGAATCCCGGTGAGTCGATAACATATTTTCCGCCGCCTGCATCAAACAGTTCCGAGTGCCTTGTGGTGTGCCTGCCCCTCTCCGTCTTGGCGGAAAGGCCGCCTGTAATCATCGCTTTTCTTGAAAGGAGCCTGTTCGTGAGTGTGGATTTTCCGACACCCGACTGTCCGCAGAGAACCGTTACTCCTTCAGGAATGGCCTCTTTAATCATATCCGCGTCTTTTTCGGCGTTTTTCCCTTCAAGGGAAACTATGAACACGCCTCCGTCCACCGCATTAATATAATCTTTCCTGATGCTCTCGGCCGCTGCGCCATCAATGTCGCTCTTATTGATAACCAGTATAACGCCGGCGTTTTTCTGCCTGACGCTCAGAATCAGCTTGTCCAGAAGCATAAGATCGGGCTTTGGATTGGCGGCTGCGATTATAAAGAGAACGCAGTCAACGTTTGCCACTGAAGGCCTTACGAGGGAATTTTTTCTCGGTTTTATCTCAGTGATAACAAATCCGCTGCCGTTTTCCCTGTCAGGGGCAAGTGAGACCATGTCGCCCACCATAGGCTTTACGGATTCGTGCCTGAATATTCCCCGGGGCCTGCAGTCGTAAAGGTTTGTCCCGCAGGCGACGGTGTAAATGCCGCCAATGCCCCGTATAATAATCCCTTCAGCCCCGCTCTCCGGACGGGCAGCGACTTTTACGTTGTCGGAAATCTGATTCTGTGTCAAAAAAGGTTTTCCTCCGCTTATCAGGGAGTCGGAGAAACATATTCCCAGTTGTAGTCAGGAGTCTCAAGGGGCTCCGTTGGCTCCGGGGTGTAGCTCCACTCTTCGGGTGTAGGAGTTGCAATCATCTGCTCCTCGGTCCTCTTTACGATTCTCATCTCATAAAGGTCCGTAACATTGACGTAGACATACATTCTGATTTCCGTCTTACCCCAGTCAAACGGGACGGTAACCTCCAGCGGGAATTCGCTTTTTAAAACGCCGGAACGCTTGAAATCGTACTTTTTGTCCTTCGCCCTCTGCTCCACGTCCGCGCCGGTCTCGCTGAATATGACGCCAATGACATCCACCACACCGCCGGACACAAATTCCTCGGGACACTCAATCTCAACCGTCACAGGTATCGAATGCTCGTCAAGCAGTTCCCTGTCGTAGAAATAGATGTCCACAACAGTTCCCACGGACACGCTGCTTCCCGCCGCCGGGTACTGATCCTGCACAGTGTCAAAGGCCTGATAGGGACCTCTTGTGGGTTCCGGGGTATCGGTGGGCTCCGGAGTAATTGTGGGCGTCGGAGTCGGTGTGGGAGTCGGCGTCGGTGTCGGGGTAGGTGTGGGAGTTGCCGTGGGTGTGGGAGTCGGAGTCGGAGTTCCGTCCGTCTCAGGCTCCTCCGTGTCTTGAGGGTCTTCCGGCGAAGCGGTTTCGGAGTCCGCTGTTTCGCCGGGATCCGCAGTCTCTTCAGTTGACTCTTCCGTAGGCTCCGGAGTGTCCGTCGCTTCAGGTGTGGGCGACGGTGTGGGAGTGGGAGTCATGAAATAAAGTGTAAGATCCTCGTCGGGACTCGGGTAAACGTTGCCCGGCTTAAGACCTGCATTGGCGATAGCCGTGATTGCCTCTTCCAATGTAAGTCCTGAGAGATCCGGCACAAACACCTTCTCGCCCACGTTCTGCTTGCTGATGTAAAGCTTAATGGTGGAATTCTTTTTGACCGGCATTCCGGCGTCCGGAGACATGCTGATAACGGTGTTGTAAGACGCAGAGGAGTCAACCTCTATGTATTCGGCCTTAAGGCCCTGTCTTCCCAGCGCCTCCTTGGCTTCGAAAATGTTCAGTCCTATGTAGTTTTCGAGGATGACGTCGTCTTTGTTTCTGGCGCAGGTCAGTATAACCCTGTCGTTTGATGTGACCTCCGTGTCCTTGGCGGGTCGCTGACCGGTTATATAATCGGTGGGATAGAGATCTGTTTCGTAGTAGTGAACCTCGACCTCGATGTTCTTCTCCGCAAGCATCTTCTGGATGTCCACCCTGTTGTATCCCGTGTAGTCGGTCAGGATCAGGACCTCCTTCTGCTCCTCGGCCACCTCCACATTTCTGTTGTCAAGGTAGTAGTCGATGTAAAACGCGATGACGGCGCCGCCAAGAACAATCGACATGAACACCGCAAGTGCGGTGAGGAATATTCTTGCCGGGTGCCTTTTAATGCGGGTGGGAGTCTGGGTGAAGTTGTCCTCTTTTACGTGGCTGTCGTCAAAAGGTCTCTGCAGCACATCGGAAGCGCCCTGTCTGTCGCCTTCGTAGGTCACAACCTCCTCAACACCGCTTGAGGGATCGCTTTCACTCCTCTCGGACTTGTGAGCGCCCTCTCTGCGGGCAAGGTCGCAGTCCTCTGTGATGATGCCCTTATCCAGCATATACTGGGCCGGCACGAGTATGGCTTCCGGCTCTTTTTCAGCCGCAATGAGCATATCCAGCATCTCTTCAGCGGAAGAGAAACGGTCCTTCGGGTCTCTCATTGTCGCCAATACGACCACGTCGGATATGGCCCTCGGAACAGTCTCATCCACAATGCAGGCAGGAATAACGTTATACTTGCTCCTCTTAATCGCAACGGATCCGGCGGATTCGCCGTCAAAAGGAACATTGCCCACAAGCATCTCGTAGAAAGTAATGCCGAGTGAATATATGTCCGTGCTTCTGTTGGTGGTGCCGTCCTCCTCCTGTTCGGGCGCCATATAGTAGACCGAGCCGTCCCTGTCCCCAGCCATCCTGGTGAAGGAATCGGGCCTGTCGGCCTTGGCGATGCCGAAATCGGTGAGAGTAACGTGTTTGTTTTCATCCACAAGGATGTTCTGAGGCTTAATGTCTTTGTGGACAACGCCTTTTGAGTGCACATAGCAAAGAGCGGCAAGAACCTGCTTTATAATCTCAACGCAGTCCTGCCAGTCAAGGGCGCCGCCCTGTCTTATGAGCTCGTCAACGTTGACCCCGTTGATTTTCTCCATTGCGATGTAGTGCTTGCCGCAATAGTGGCCAAGGCCGTACACCTTTACGATGTTAGGATGGCGGAGACCGCTGAGATTTTCAGCCTCCCGCTTGATGCGCTCGATGTGCTCCGGGCTGCCCGAGTACTCGCTCTTTAGAACCTTAAGAGCCACATCGATGTCCAGCACGATGTCCCTTGCTTCATAAACAACAGACATGCCTCCGATGCCGAGGAAGCTTTTCACTTCATATCTGTCGTTAAGTATTGTCCCAACCGGGATCAGATCTGTTTTTTCCATTTTACCTGTCCGGGCAGATGCCCTGAAAATATGATCAGATGCTCACGAGAACAGCGGTTATGTCGTCCTCGCTTCCGCAGCCCAGCGCACATCTTACGAGGGACTTGCAAAGATTCTTGAGGCTTGAAAGTCTGTTCTCACGGAATATTGCGCTGATTTCATAGTCGTCAGCGGCAGACGAAAGTCCGTCGCTGCAAAGCATAAATATATCGCCCTCTCTGCAGTCAACCCCGTACATGTCGGGCAGTCCCGCTGGACCCGTGCCGGAGAGGAATCCCATAGCCTTCGTAATGGCGTTTGTTGTGAGGTATTTTTTTGTTTCTTCGCGGGTGTATCCCTTGTCCAGCATAAGCTGCGCAATGGAGTGATCCTTTGTAAGCTGCGAAAGCTTTCCGTCCCTGAAGCAATAGGCCCTGCTGTCGCCCACGTTGCATATCACAGCCCTGTTTTCATTCTCAATGACGGCAAGGATAACTATTGTCGAACCCATTCCCTTTTTCTCGGGGTTTTTTGAGGCCTCGTCCTCGATGATCTTACTGACCTTAACCACCGAATCGGAAATAAAATCCGAGAGACCTTCTTCGCTTTCGTGAGTGTATGTTTTTGCAATCTCAAGGAAACGGAAAACCGAAAGACTGCCGGCAACATCACCCGCCGCATGGCCGCCCATACCGTCAGCAACCACCGCAAACCTGACTTTACGGTCGCAGGAAACACAGGCACCGAAGAAATCTTCGTTTACCTTTTTCCCGTAACCCAGTCTGCTGATGGCATAGCTTTCCACGGCTTTCTCCTTTTTTTAGGTCCCGTGACCTACCCGCTTACGTGAGAATTTCCACGGCATATTATACAACAAATCCCGCCGATTTCAATAAAATAAAAGATTTTAAAAAAATATCAACCCGCCAATACCTTATCTATCGCAAAAAAAAGGCCTTGTTCAGGCCTCTTTTCCCTCCGCATTGGCGGTTTCTTCGTCGATGACGCTCTTTCTCAGCTGACCGCAGGCGGCGCTTATGTCCCGTCCAAGCTCTCTTCTCACGGTTGCCTCTATGCCCCTCTCCTCAAGGTATCCTTTGAACCGTTCGATTGCCTGCCTGTCGGGCCTCTCAAACCCCGTGCCGGTCACCTTGTTTACGGGGATGAGATTCACATGGCATTGGAGGTGCGAAAGCCTTCTTGCCAGCTCTCCGGCGTGCCTTCTTGAATCGTTGACACCGGCAATGAGAGAATACTCAAAGGTCACCCTTCTCCCGGTGACTTTTACATAATCCCTGCAGGCCGCAAACAGCTCGTCAAGGGGAAACCTTCTATTGACAGGCATTATCTCCGACCGTTCCTCATCAAACGGGTTGTGAAGGGACACGGAAAGCGTTACGGGGATATTTTCCTCTGCGAGACGTTTTATATTCGGGACGATGCCGCAGGTTGAAAGGGATATCTTCCTTGCGCTAATGTTGAGGCCCTCCGGAGATGTGACAAGCCTTAAAAACTTTATGATGTTGTCGTAGTTGTCAAGGGGCTCGCCAATGCCCATAATGACAATGTGTCCGATTCTTATGTTCTTGTATTTATTTACGGCAATTATCTGCCCGAGGATTTCCCCCGGCGTCAGATTCCTGGAAAAAGCGATGCCTGAGGAGGCGCAGAATTTGCATCCCATTCTGCATCCGGCCTGAGAGGAGACGCATACAGAATAACCGTAGTTGTACTTCATCAGCACGCACTCGACAAGCACGCCGTCATAAAGCTTAAACAGAAACTTCACGGTCTCGTCAAGTTTAGATTCCCTCACAAGCATTATCTCCGGAATACCCGAAACCGCTGCGCTTCCGATATTCTCCCTGTCGCTTTTTGAGAGAGATGTAATGTCCTTGATGTCATCGCCAAGGAGCAGTCTTCCCATTATTTGACTTGCCCTGTATTCAGGCATGCCCAAGGACCTTACAAAAGCCTTAAGCTCCTGTAAGTCAAGATCAAGCAGCCTGATTTTGTTTTCGCTGTCCATGGGAAAATCCGCCTTTTTCTTCCGGCAAGTTCAGCAGAATCTGCCGGATATACTGTGCCCGTTCAGGTAAGATCTGACATCCATCCTCTTTGAATTCTCGGGCTGAATCTCAAATACAGTTATTGCGTTTTTACCGCATTTTACGGTAAAGCTTTTCTTATCCGAATCTATCACTGTCCCCGGCAATTCATCGCCGGAAGCCTCTTTGACAACAGTTTTAAACAGCTTGAACCTCTTTCCGTCTAAGATGGCGGAAGCGCCCGGTTTTTCGTCAAGGCTTCTTATGAGGTTGTGGACTTTTTCCGCATCCAAGCCAAAGTCAATAATCTCCTGATCTCTTGTGAGAGGAGGAGCAAAAGTCGCCTTGGCGTCATCCTGTGGAATTCGCTTTACGGTTCCTTCAATAAGTCCTTTCAGAGTTTTGACTATAAGCTCAGCACCCATTGCGGAGAGTTTGTCGTGAAGCTCCTTAAAGGTCATATCAGGGGTGATTTCGCACTCATCTTTCAGAAGCATATCGCCTGTATCCATGCCGATATCTGTCAGCATTGTGGTGATGCCCGTCGCAGTTTCACCGTCCATTATGGCCCTCTGGATGGGGTTGGCGCCCCGGAGCTTAGGCAGAAGACTGGCATGCACATTTACTGTGCCGTTTTTGGGCATATCGAGGATTTCCTTAGAAAGGATTTTTCCGTAGGCGCAGGTCACAAAAAAGTCCGCCTTATATTCAGAAAGCTCGGCGTAAAACTCCGGGGTCTTGACCTTTTCCGGAGACAAGACAGGTATGCCTAGAGAAAGAGCTTCGGATTTAACTTCGCATTGAAGGAGTTTATTGCCCCGTCCTTTCGGACTGTCGGCCTTCGTCACGCAGCAGATTACGTTGAAATTCTCATTCAGTTTTCTCAGCACAGGCACTGCGAATTCCGGAGTGCCCATAAAAACGATTTTTATGTCAGAGCAGTCCACAAAAAACCTCCGGGTGATTCATTCACCCTCAACCTTTTCCATTTCAACCGCCTTGTCCTTGTAAAGGATGCCGTCAAGGTGATCGAATTCATGACAGCAGATTACCGCGAGAAAACCCTCCGCAGTAAAAGATATCTTCTCACCGTTTTCGTCAAGAGCTTCAACAAGCACCTTCATAGGCCTTTTGCACTTACCCCTGAATCCGGGAACACTGAGACAGCCTTCGGAGGATAACTGTTCGCCCTCACTCCTTGTTATCACAGGATTGACGAGTTTGAACTTATGACCTTCTCTGTCATCTATTACGACCATTCGCTTCGGAATACCAATCTGAGGCGCAGCAAGACCCACGCCGTCGTAATCGTACATGGTTTCCATCATATCGGCAAGAATCTTTCTTATGCCGTCATTTACTTCCGCAACCTCTTTGCATTTTTCTCTAAGCACCGGATTACCGTCCGTTCTCACATTTCTGATGGCCATAATAATCTCCTTTGTCGGTTTGAGTTAACGCAAGCTTAAAAGCGCGTCTTCAATTATAAGACAGATTTATATTCTGCGCAAGGACAAAGCCTCTCGCCAATGCTTCCTGCCGCCAAAAAAAAACCGCGCCCCCTTTAACGAGAGCACGGTTTTTTAAATTCCATGGGGGTATATATCAGTCATCGCCTTCATAGGAATCTTTTTCGGCGCGTGAACTGTCTCGTTTAGCGGCCCGCTGTTCCGCAACGGCGCGGTCCCTTGAGCCTGTTTTTTCTTCATCATCCGCGCTCTTCTTTTCAATCTTGGGTTCAAGACTAATGAAGAACTGAATGAAGTATGTGACGCAGAAAATGATAAGTGCAGTCGTTGTGTCCTTGATTTTTCCGAAGGGTTCATAAAGGAACAGCACAACTGCGGAAGTCACAAGCAGAATCGATTTTATAATGGTTCTGACAAGGTATTTTCTGTTTCCCAGCATGTCTCTGTTTGCGGTAACCGGAAGTATGATTTCTATCACTGCGACGCTTACAACAGCGAGTGCAAGAAGAAGCGACGATACCGGCCTCTTTCCGTCCCCGAGATTGAATACTTTGAATTCGATCAGAAGGAATGCCACAAGTGAAAGCAGAATGACAACATAGAAAATATTAGTTAAAATATTTCTGAGTTTCATAAAGATTAAGACCTTTCTCCTGTAAGTCTGTATTATAGTCAACGGATCGCGGACATATCCCTGTCCGCAGCTTCGCTGAAAATTATAAACGAGTTTCTTTAAAAATCGCTTAAAATTGACTTTCCGCGGAAAAACGTAACCGCAAAAACTCCCTAAATAACCGATATTTTAAATATATAACAAGCGTTATCCAAAGTTCCAAAAAATTAGCCCTTGCGGGGAGAACCGTCGCCCCGCAAAGGCCTTTACGTCAGAACGAAAGATCGATGCCGTTGTCAAAGTCCATGGGCAGCGTTGTCTGCTCGCCGGTCTTCATGTTCTTCACTGTAACGGTACCGTTTTCACGCTCGCTTTCGCCGCACACAAAAACATAGGGGATGCCGAGCTTGTCGGCGTAGCCCATCTTCTTAGCCATTTTGCCGCCGTTAACATAAGTTTCAGTGGGAATACCCCTGTTTCTCATCGCCGCAGCAACCTTGATGGCGTACTCAATGGAGTCGTCCATGGGAACGACAAGCACCTTGGATAAGGATGCTCTTCCGCCGCTCTCGATAAGGCCCGATTCCTTCAGCTGGCTGAACAGTCTGGAAAGACCTATAGCGATGCCGACGCCGGGTAGCTTTTGATTCGTGTAATTCGACGCGAGCTCGTCGTATCTGCCGCCGGAGCATATACTGCCCAATTCAGGATGCTCATCGAGGAAAGTCTCGTAGACGGTTCCGGTATAGTAGTCAAGACCTCTTGCAATTCTCAGGTTGACTTTGAAGGCGTCCTCAGGAACCCCGTACGCCGCGACTGCGCCGCAGACAGTTTCCAGCTCTGCAATGCCTTCGTTGAAGAGTTCATTGGCGATATTCCAGGTCTTAACCTCAGAAAGAACCTCCGAAGGCTTCCCGCAAAGGCCGGCAAGCTTAAGTGTGGCTTCAATGCATTCACCGGAAATTCCCAGCTCCGAAAGCTCTTTTGAGACTGCATCGGGACCTGCCTTGTCGAGTCTGTCGACGGCTCTTAAAACCTCGGTGATATTGGCGACTCCGAAGGACTCAAAGAATCCGCCGAGAAGTTTTCTGTTGTTGATCATGATGGTGAAACCGCCAAGGTCAAGATTCATGAACGTCCTGTAGATGACGCCAACGATTTCCGCGTCATTAAGGATCGACAGGCTGCCGTTTCCCACAATGTCAATGTCGCACTGGTAAAACTCCCTGTATCTGCCCTTCTGAGGTCTCTCACCCCTGTAAACTCTGCCTATATGATATCTTCTAAAGGGGAAAGTGAGCTCCCCGTAGTGCATGCTGACATATCTTGCAAGAGGCACCGTCAGATCGAAGCGCATTGCAAGGTCGCTGTCACCCTTCTGGAACCTGTAAACCTGCTTTTCGGTATCTCCGCCGCTCTTTGCGAGAAGCACATCCGAGCGCTCTATCACAGGTGTGTCGATGGGCACAAATCCGAAGCTCTCGTAGGACGATTTAATAGTCTCAAGCATTTTGTTGAAAAGTATCTGGTCTGAAGGCAGATACTCGTTAAAGCCTGAGGGCAGCGAAGGGTTTACCAACTGTTTTTTCCCGGTCTGTGAATTCTCCATAATTCTTCTCCGTATCAAATAGATCGCAGGGACTTTTGGCCCCGCCCGCGTATTATATTACATAATCGCCAAAAACAAAAGACCCGAAAGTCATAGATGCTTTAATACAAAAAACGTGATCTGTCTGCCAAATCACGTTCTTTGCTGGTGACCCATCGGAGGCTCGAACTCCGGACA
>CACZNV010000034.1 GCA_902782645.1 uncultured Ruminococcus sp.
ATCTTGCAGTCCTTCCTGCATATAGGCATAGCGGATTTGGTAAAAGATTATTGGAGCATGCATATGAAACTGCAGGAAATCAAGGATGCAAGCTCATAAACATAGGGATTGTTGAAGAAAACATACGGCTTAGGAAATGGTATGAACAGAACGGAGCTATACATACCGGAACTAAAAAGTTTGATTTCTTTCCGTTTACATGCGGATATATGGTAAAAGAACTATAAGGAGTGGCTTTAAGATAATGATAAAAGTTTTATTCGTCTGCCACGGCAACATCTGCCGCAGCCCTATGGCGGAGTTCTGCCTGAGAGATCTATTGGCGAGAAACAACATCGCCAATGTCTCCGTGAGTTCCGCCGCCACCAGCGCCGAGGAAATCGGCAACCCTGTCTATCCGCCTGCCCGGCAGAAGCTCCGGGAGCAGGGCATTGACCCCTCCGGAAAGCGTGCGAGGCAGATATCAAGGAATGATTATGAAAAGTATGATATAATCGTTGCGATGGAGCGCTACAATCTGCAGAACATGCTGAGAATCATTGGCGGTGACCCGGAGAACAAGTTCAGGCTCCTGATGGACTACACAGACACGCCGGGGGACGTTGCCGATCCGTGGTACACGGGCGATTTTGACGAGGCCTGGCGCGACATCGAAAAAGGCTGCTCGGCGATGCTCGAGCGGATTAAAACGGGCAAGCCGCTCTGACGGCCCCGCGGGAGACACAGCTTGAAAAAGTTTTTTGAGTTTTTCAAAAAGAACAGGGTGCGGAAGATATTGGCGGCAGTGCTGGGCTTCTCGCTGATAAGGCTTCTTGCCTCCTTCGCGGTCTACCTGCTGGCGGCGGGTCACGGCAGCTTTGTGCGCTCGGTCTACACCGAAAAGATATTTCCCGTGATCACATCGCCAATGAAATTCGTCGCCTCCCTCTTCCCCTTCTCCGTGGGCGAGGTCCTTCTGATCGCTGCAGCTGTGCTTGCCCTCTCAGGGCTCGTCTTTTGCTTTGCCCGCTGGATTTACCTTGGCGTGCGCAAAAAAAAAGGGACCAAGGGCTTTCTGCGGCTTCTTGCCGTTGTGCTGACGGTCGGAATTCTTGTCGGCGGCAACTTTTTTGTCTACGGCGCGCTCAACTACCGCTCGCTCACGTTCAAGGAGGTCACAGGCATTGAGGTGACCCCGGCAAAGACAGACGAGCTTGAGCAGCTTTGCCTATATTTAGGGAGAAAAGCCACGAAAGCGCGGAGCGTTCTCACCGAGAACGATGAAGGTGTGATTTGCGACGCGCGCTCCGACTACGACATTCTGAAGGCTTCGACAAAGGGTTTTGCGACCGCCTCAAAGGAATTCCCCTGCCTAAAGGGCTACCTCGTTGCCCCCAAGCCGGCAATTTTTTCCGAGATGATGGCCTGCGAGCAGATTGCCGGCATCTTCCCCATCGTCTACACCGAATCCATCGTCAACGTAATCGCCCCGGTCTACGACACGCCCTTCACTGCCTGCCACGAGCTTGCCCACCAGCTTGGCTTTGCCCAGGAGGACGAGGCGAATTTCATTGGCTTCATCGCCGCAATCGCCAATGACGACCCTCTCTACGTCTACAGCGGCTACTACAACGGCTTCTCCTACGCCATGAACAAGCTCCGCTCCTACGACCAGGACAAATGGGCCGCCGTCTGGAGCGACCCCGACATCGACAGCGAAGGCATTTCTCGCGACATGCGACACGCCAATTCAATCTGGGACGCCTACAAAAAGAAGGCCCCGGTGATCAGCAGAATCTCCGAAGCCGTCAACGACACCTACCTCAAAGCCAACGACATCAAAGACGGCACCTACAGCTACGGCAGGATGGTCGACCTGATGCTGGCCTACTACCGCAGCAAACTCCCCGCTGCAGTCAGCGGTTCCGAAGACTGATTATTTCCATTCAGTATTTTAAACCATCTTCTTTCTGTACCCCGGTCAAATATGCATGAATGCGATGTTGGCTCCTACTTTTTTGTTGACAATATAACGGTATGCCGTTATAATTTAGTGAGGCAGGTGATAAGAATGACTTTAAGCGAAATAATCAATCAAAAGAAGATATCTAAATACCGCGTAGCAAAAAACTGCGGAATTCCCTACACCACGCTGAATGATATCTGCAACAATAAAACTGTGATTGCCAAATGCAGCGCCGAAACAGTGTATAAACTCGCAAAAGAGCTTGGCGTATCCATGGAAGCCCTACTTGAGCCTTATCTCATACCCCGGCCGGATTTCGACCTCTTTAAAAGCAATGTTTGTCACCGCTTGAAAGAGCTGGGAGATATCACTTTTTTAATTGAAACAATTCAAAGCGGCGATATTATGACCTATTACAACCGATCGTGGTATCCTGAAAGTCTGTACCTGCTCGCCATGGTTGATTACATCAGCAGAATCAATAAAATACCCCTTTGCGATTCATACAACGAACTCCGCAAGGCAAAACTGAAAAAGCCGGTTTACCCGTCAAGTATTATTGCCGCATACGCCGTATCAAAGGACGACAGTGTCAAGGAAAAGGCAAAAACCGCATCAATCCCGGAATTTTTGCGTTTTAACATCATCGAAAGCGAGGTAAGAAATGTCTACTGAGAACTCAACTGTATTTAAAAAAGACAATCTTGACTTTTACTTAAAAGAACTCGCAAAAGAATACAAAAAACTTGTCGGCAAAAAAATGCCTGCAGAAATTATATTGATTGGCGGCGCAGCAATTGTCGAAAGCTATGGCTTTAGGGATATGACAACCGATGTTGATGCTATCATCACAGCATCCTCTGCAATGAAGGACGCAATTAATCTGACAGGCGACCGTTTTAATCTTCCTAACGGATGGTTAAACATGGATTTTCAAAAGACCGCTGCATATAGCGGTGCCGTTGAACACCTCGGCCGTTCTGAATTGAACACCTTCGTCGCTCAAAACTGAACACCTTCGTCGTTGCTGCTGTACATTGACAAATTAATGATTTTGGAGCATCATAGAGTTGCTTTTAGCCGTACGGGGGGATAGGGCAACGCTGAGGAGCGACCTGAGCACCTGATACGGGATTTGGCGGGAAGAGTGATACTGTACGCCGCTCACGGCAGAGAATCGCTCTTCTTTTTTTGACCTGTCATACAACATCACTCTTCCCGGAAAATCTTAATGCGTTAAACCTCGGGTTCGGGCAGAGCCCGATGAGCCGTAGGCTCCTTACGCTTTTTCCTCTTTGACTCCTTTTCGCTTACGCATAGATTCTTTACAGTCAATTACGATATTATATGAGTCATGAACGATGCGGTCGCATATTGCGTCTGCGAGTATTGGATCTCCGATTTTGTCCCGCCAACCAGGAACATCAAATTGAGAGCAGAAGATTGTTGACGCCTTTTTGTATCTCGCCTCAATTATTTCAAGCAGATCACGAGCTTCAGTTTCCTTTAACGGGTAAAGCAACCACTCATCAAGAATGAGCAATTGGTCATATTCTTGACCTCCTTATGTTGTATTCACGCTCTTGCGTGTAGCAACATATTACCGCCTGTATTATCGGTGTTCAACTTTTCCGACGATACTGTTCAGTTTTGAACGACGAGGGTGTTCAGTTTTCGGCGTTGCAACTGTTCAATCAGTGCGGCCGAAGTGTCCAGTTTGGTGCGCTATATTCAGCTTTTATTCCCTTGATTTTCGCCACAGAGTACATTTTTTTATACTCTGTGGCGAAAATCAAGCGTTTATTTCAGAAATAGCCTTCAGCACGATATCCTGACCAACCTTTAATTGAGCATTCTGCTCGTTGTATCCGGATGCTTTATTCTTTTCGATTTCTTCATATAGATTCATCAGAGCACCTCCAATTGTATCATGTTCATAATCCTGGCGCTGCTTTTAAACATAGCTGCATAATCCTCAACAAGTCCGAAATCCATCTCGAAGGAAATCTTGCGGTAGTTACCTATGATCTCCTTATAATAGTCCATCGGTATTCTGGACTTAAGCCTCATAAGTTCAACCAGCATTCGCTCCTTATCATATATACGGATGCTGGAGTTATTGTATTGTATCTCTGTGATACCGGTGTAAATGTTAGTATAAATGTTGGTTTCAAACATTTCATCTTTCATGAAGAACTGCACGACACGTGGATCCTTTATCCTTGTATCCGTTCGTTTGGTCGCGAGATAGTAACGGTCCGGGATTACGTCAGTCAGCGAATGGTAGTAAAATGCACTTTCTCCGGTGAAGACAGTTTTAGGGTATTTTCGCATGATTATATCTGTTTCGGAAGCATTCCTCTTGGTAGAATGTATTCCTGATTCCGCTTTCAATTTCTTAACATATACAAATGAACGCTATTCCTCCTATAATATATCTATTTTAGGGTAAATCGTCTGCTTTGAAATAAAACTTTTTAATCGTACACTCATAATCTTCATTTTCAATGAAAGGGCAATCTCCATTGTAATCAGCAGGATCAAAACGGATTCCACCTACATACCCAAACCAATTTGTGTTGGTGCTCATGTCAATTCTATACGTATGGAACTCACCATCCGGCAATGTTTCGAATTCAACCATCCAATCATTACGCCATATACTGCTAGCAACACTCGTAAAAAAAATCTGTGCCTTGTTACTCGTCCCTGTTATCTTCATTTCTATAAATATATTTTTAAAATGATTCGCATTTATACCGTACCCTAATTTAAACAGGTATGGATCCTCATCTGTTATAATAAAGTTTAACTCTCGGTTAATGCTTTTTGCAGATTCCATTTGGTGAACGTTGTCAAATATTTCACAGAGTTCTGGGTCATATACTGATTTTGAAACATCCTGCCCTGGGAGAGGAATAACATTTACGGTGAACTCAACAGGAGTCATTGATTGGCATTCAATTTTACGAATTATCATTGGCGGAATAGAAATGCTCTTAAGAACACGATATTGCTCTAAATCGGTTTTAATATTATAAACATATTTGTCATTCACAATCATGACAACATCATGACATGGATAATCGTCCATCCCGTTTATAAAATCTATTTTGCAAGAGTATACCTCAGGATTTACTATTATTTGTTGATCAAATTTATCATTATTATGAGTATTAGTCTCATTATCAAGTTTAATCTGATAACTGAGTATAAATTGATTATTCAGCTCTTTTTTTGAATACGTCAAAGATTTCAGCTTATACAAAATGTGGGGTAACACATCAAGTTCGACACTGTATCCATGTTCCAATGCTTTCTTTAATTTGCATCTATATTCGTCATCCTGACAAAGAACCGATGGGAAACGGCCACTTTTAGTCTGATACTTCATGTTTAACAGTCTGATTTTCTCTAAATCATCTGCAACTTTTCCAAACTTATCTATCAATTCATGTAGCAACGGCTCAAGATTGTACTCATTTTCAATATAAAGCAATCTATCGTGTAAGTGTTTTTTATGCTTTATGAAATCATGTATAGTCTTATAGGATAAACTACATTCGGATGAATTTAGTTTATCCAGGAGCATTTGGTATATCTGAATTCCATAACAAATATTGGGATTATTATACAATTCTCCTCTAGGTGAGCTGTACCACTCGCACTCTTTTTCACAGCTGATATAATGCGATAGGTTTTTAATGAAAAGATCCGGATGGAAATCTCCTTGAAAAGAAACTTTTGGTTTAATTGTTGTAAATGTTTTATGCAAAGCATCTATACTGCCACCTTGCATATAATGATTCCTTATTTCGTACGCAGCTTTTACTAGTTCATTTGCATCAATATCAACTATAACTTGTCCTCTCATTATATCAAAGAAAATGCTTTTAAACTTTTTTTTGTCCTTATCGTATTCATATATGATTAGTGGATGAACAAAATGATTGCTAAAATATCTTTTCGATGCTGATATGTAAAACTCATCCACCCAAAGTATTACAAATTTATCAAACATAATTTCTTGTTCTAATAATTCTTGCATATTCCTAATGTCACCTATTTTATATTGTGCTATAGTATCAAACAGACCATAAAAATCTACATTGTCGACATAGTCAACAATGTCACCATACATCATAATATTGACAAATCTCTCAAGAATCCATCCCTCTTGGCTAGACCGACTGAGGAACGCCAATAAAGGATTAATTTGCATGTAAGTACTCTTATTCGTATGACTCATAGACGATTTTACACCTATTAAAGATGTTTAACCTCCCTCTTCCTTATGATTACTTGACGTAGAGATTGACTGCTATCTTAGAGCTAACTTTTTATACATTCTAAAGTCCACTCGAAGACCATTGTTTTGATGATCTGGATAATTCGTCTTAGCATATTCTTACCCCAAAATATTTTTGTTAAGCCACTCAAGGAAAGAATCATTTTTGCCAGTCCTGCCTTGGATAATTTCAGAAATATGAGTTGTTCTCTTTAGATATTCTATCATTTGTTCTTCAACACTTCTTCCAATCACTCGACAAGAGACCGAGAACAACATAAGAGTGTTCCCATCTACTACCATTGTTCCTATCAATCCATAATCATTAATACTATCTCGGTAGTATACAGAATAGGTTTGACCTATACGATTTGAAAGCTCCCTTATAGTTAATCGAGATCCATTTGTCCTTTGGTTTGTCCTCATAGACAACTCTGATATCCTACTTAGTTCAAAATCCCGTGCAATATGGATATCTACCAGACCAGCAGAATCCTTTCCATAATGCTTCATGCTTTGCATATTTCTATAGTTTGAAACCCTAATGTCTGCAAGAGCTTGCTTCTTGGGATTAAGTTTAAAGCACGATAACTGTTCGTAAATGGTGTACGAATCAAACAAAATTGACTGAACATCTGGAACTAAAGATGTCATCTCATTTATCTCACACTCTGAATCATCAATAAACACAATACTATCCAATGAAAGATTTAAAATGGTGGAGATTTCCTGAATATTCTCTGCTTTATTCCTATAATTCGCTTTAATAACAGAAAAAAGCTCTTCTCGTAATATCATTCCATTATGGTGGGCAAGGACATCGCGAATGCTTTTTTCGCTATTTTTTGTGCAAAGACATAGAATTGTTCCGCTATTGTACATCTGTAGAATAAACTTCTGAAAAGTTGAGTATTTTTTCGATATCATTATTCCTTCTATCCCGTTCTCATTTAAAACTCCATCCCACAGCACTCCATCACAGTCAAGTACTATGCACTTGGGTGTTCTACAGTAAGTTACGCAGTACTGACAATAGATTTCCCTAACTATCTCCTCGATAGTTCTTTTTGAATATGGTGAACTCCAGCGATACCAGCCTTTATCATTGTAAGCGTTTTTAATCCCGATGCCAGCTATAATTCTCTTAAAATCTAGAAAAGAGTCATCTGCATCAATAATATCTGCCAGAAATAGATTCAGCTTATCCACTATACCATTGCAGGGAAGAATGTTTCCAAATATAAACCTATCCTTTCGGTTATAATCATCAAAGCCTAGCCACATTATTTTTCCTTTACTCTTCTTTCTTACGCTGTCATATATTTCTTTGCACTTATCCATAATAATGTCAAACTGTTCCAGACTAGGATTGCCAGACAATTCTTCAAGGTTAATATGCAACAGCACCAGTTCACTCTCTACAGTGTCTACCATGCTGAGATTGTTTAGATATATAAACGTGAATTTAGATTTGTCTAAAAAATAGAATCTAAACGCATTTTTTAGATACGGTTCAAAATAGATATTGCTTATAACTGAAATACTTAACACCGCAATCAATCCTCCAGTATTTCGCAGATGACTTGAATTATTTTTGATACTGATTCAAGCTCTAGAATCGACAACCTGTCATCCGGAAACTCAATATTGAAAGTCTTTTCTAGTTCAACAATTATCGCAATAAACTCAATTGAATCTACTCCTAACTCTATCAAACTATCTTCGTAATTTGATTCAGTTATAACTGCATTTTCGATGCAAGAGTTTATTATTTCAACTACATTGATTATTGATGGTTTTTCCATTGTCAGCCTCCCATGAAGATTTGTTTGTTTAGTTGTATCTTTCTTCTATCCCTTTCCGTCAAATACCCTTCTATGTAATCATTTAAATCATTTGATTCAAGTCTTGTCCTAAAGTCTACTGTCCATTCTTTTCGTTCTTTTTTGCAGAGGCCGTAAGCATTAAGCAGTTTTTCTCCTTCTGGCGTGCGAAATGCTTCCAAATACTCCAATAAAAAAGAATCGCCAAATATTTGTTTTGTATAAAAAAGAACATAAAAAACATAAGGTATAATTTCGTATTCCTTACTGATTCTAAGCAAGTTTTGCACTGAAATATCCTCTATGTTGTTTTTTAGCAAGAAATAGATATCTTTAAACATTTCAGATCTAATTGTATTTCTTGTTGCAAGAAGAAATATACTGTTCATGTCCTTGTAATGGTGTAACACCAATTGCACCATCGCTTTTAAAGGCGGCAATGTTTTAACTTTTGTACCATATATGTCCATCTCTATAGCATCAGCCAAGAACTGCTCCATATTTATTTTTTTCCCTTCGTATTCTCCCCAAAAAATATCAAAATTGACATCTATCACAATGGATTGATTCCCGATAGTTCTAACATATGGAATGATCTGGTGCGAAGAAGACAAACATAGAATTCGCTCCAGCCGATAATCCTTCATTGAACTAGGTCTACTATGAAAACCCATTTGTAGCAAATGATTCTCAAGGTCGCCTAAAAACGCTTTTGGCACAAGCAGATCAATATCATTGTATCTTCTTTCACTCTCATTGCCATAGCATTGTTTGGATAATGCAGCTCCCTTTACAAGAGAATATGGCATGTTCCTAATCTTTGAAAAAAAATCCAAATGATTCAGAAATGCAAAGACGGCTCCGTTACGTACTTCTTCTAACACTTTTCTAACCTCCTAATACTAAAGATTCTATGTCGTTTTTAACTTTTTTTAATGTTTCAAAATTGCTTGGTATATGCAGGAAGGAAACTGGAATATCCGAAAACAGAGATTCCATATCGATCCTTTTTATAATACTGTAAGGTAAAACACCAATCCCAACTATGTTGTGATAGAGCATGCCTTTCTTTATTGCAGGGAGTTTGATTGGCTCTACCCATGGTTTGTTGTCGCTTGTTCTTCTAAGGAAAATAATACTTTCAATCCTAGAAGGCTTTATTTTTGTATCATCAATACTATAATATCGTTTTCCGATAATATTCCGTTCCTTATTTACGTCAAATATATTAAGTTCAGAGACTGACTGGTCCGTCAGTTTCATCAAATTATGCGCCCTAAACGGACGAGTTTTGGATCTTATCAACAGAGTATCATCGGAATACAATTTGAGTTGGTCTCCAGCTAAAAGATATGAAAGCGTGGTTTTTCCAACTCCCTTATCTCCTGAAATGCATATCACAGTTTTTTCCCGTAATAATGAACATGCATGAAATAAGCACCACCCCTTACTCGCAAAGAATAAAGAGAATGGTATGTTAAAGAGTGTAGAAAAGAAAGACTCAAAAGAAGTTGCAAGACATCTTATCCTGTTGTCTTTCCCATCTACATAATAGATTGCATAATCTCCTAATTTTATGATAAATGTATTATTATCTAGTTCTTCAACTGATATACCCTGGCAAGTGACTTTTCCTATTTCAACATGAAGATTCATAAAAAATGATTCGTTCGTATCCGTAGAAGAAAACTCACTTAAAAGCGGCATTTTTATATTTGAATATACAATTATTCCGTATATCTTATAAATCCACATATTCTTGACTGAAACGTTTATTGCACGTAGTGCTTCGCCTGTGCATGATACATTTTTGAATAGTTGTCGCAGCTCGCAAGCAGCTCGTCATGTGAGCCGACTGCCTCCACGGTGTGGTTGTGGAGAAAAATAACGCTGTCTGCGTACTTGGCGACAGAAAGCCTGTGAGAGATGTAGAAAATCGTTTTTCCTTTGAGCGTCCTGTTGAATGTCTGTATCAGTTCGTCTTCGGCAAATGCATCCAGCGCCGACGAAGGCTCGTCAAGGATTACTATCGGCTGATCCTTAAACAACACCCTGGCAAGGGCAAGTTTCTGAAGTTCGCCGCCGGAAAGGAGCACGCCGTTCTCGTCAAATATCCTGCCAAGCTTTGTGTCAATTCCGTTAGGCAGTCCGTCGATTTTTTCCTTCAGACCTGCATTGCACAAAGCATCATATATTTTGGCACGTACCTCCTCAGTGTCCCTGTAGTCATTCATCGCAACGTTTTCTGCAATAGACAGCGCGTAATACTTGTAGTCCTGAAAGACAATGCCTATCCGGTTTCTGTAGCTTCTGTAGTCAATTGACCGCAGGTCCACACCGTTGTACATAATGCTGCCGTCGTTTACGTCATAGAGGCGGCAGATAAGCTTGCAAAGTGTGGTTTTTCCTTCGCCGTTTTCACCTACAATAACGTAAAATTTATTCTTCTCGATTTCAAGATTCACATTGCTCAGGACGTAGTTTTCACTGCCCGGATACTTGAAGCAGGCCTTGTCGAGCCTGTAGATATTAGCGGTTTCCGGAATCTCATCGGCATTGCAGCCCTTGCCGTCAACCGCAATAGTATTCTCAGTCTCCATAAGCTCCCTGAAGGCTTCGATGTAAATCGAATTCTCGGCAAGGGTAATTATGTTGCCCGCAATTCCCGTCACCTGGGAGGAGAAAGTCGTCAGGGCAGTCAGAACCATTGTAAAGTCCGCCACGCTGAGGCCGAAAAAGACCATGCGTATCGCAAGGAAAACGTAGTACAAGCCAAGTTCAATCGTGCCTATCGCATGCCTGATCGATCCGTTGGCTGTCGTTTTGTTGAGCAGGCGCCTTCCCAGCTTCTGAGACTTGTCAACGGTCTTTTTATACTTGGCGATAACCCAGTCCGAGATGGAATACATGCGCATGTCATTGGCGTAGTTTTCATCCACAAGCATGGTCATGTAGTACGAAATCTCCCGGTTCACTTCCGTCAGTTCAAGCCTGTTCCTGTACTGTGCGCGCTTGTCAAGGCAAATCGTAATGATTTTCGTCACCGTCAGCACCGCCATGACAACATAAACCCACTTGGAAACGATTGACAGGACCACGCCAAGGGACACAATCGAAACACCCGACGAAATAGCCGCAAAAGTCGCATCAAGAAATCCTGTCGCCACATTACTCTGCACCGCCTGCGTCGCCAATTCTTTGGTCTTAAGCGTTTTCGGGGAAAACAAAACCGCATAGTCAAGAGTCACAATTTTTGCCTGTATATCGAACAAAAGCGCATTTCTGTACAAATCGCCAATGATTCCAATCTTCCTGTTGAGCAGCAGCACAGCCTGCCCTTTCACGTAGGAGGCCCCCACGATAATCAGTATTATCATCAGCGCCCCGTCCCAGCTCTTACCCAGCAGCTGCTCAATCAGCAGCTTTGAAAACAGGGCATTGAGCGCCGGCATAACACCATTTAGTAAAGCAATTAAAAACCTGCAAATAAAAAACATTTTGCTGAATTTCCATGCTTTTTTTATCATAAAAAGCTGATTACTCATCAGTCCTTTAAATTTTAGTTTCATAAGGTAATCGCTCCCATCATAACTGCTTCAGTGTTGCAAGGCAGGATTTTGTCCTGCCCCGCTTTTCAAGAATTAGCTTGTTGCTATGCAATTGTTGCAACCAACATTAATCTCCGGGCATCCAGCGTTTGGACAGACTTGTGGGCATACGCAATCACATCCTAGGCCAAGACCAAGTGGCTCTAATCCTGCTTGAATAATTTCCATTTTTTCTTCTCCTTTCACTATATTTGTTGAAATACGAATGTCAAGTCAATAATACTTCTTTATCATCTCCTCTATTTCGCATTTCACAACATCTAAATCACAGTCCATTTCTCCATATGCCATTCTAGCTTTAGGACATCTTTTTCCGAAACACAAAGGAAGAGCACTACATTTTTTGCACTTGTTTGAAGACAAATAATCCGAATATACCCATTTGGAGTATAACGATTCGTTTATTTCAACGGTACCATCGTCTTCTATCCTTCCCAGATTATTTGTTTCATTGTCAAGATCAAACGAGCACTTTAACAAATATCCCTGATCGTCAAACACAAAGTAATTAGGTTTTGAAGCATAACAAACCCTGCTACACGGGAGGCTACGGCTAGTGACATTATTGCAAGATAATGCATATTCTTTAAGCATTCCCACAATTTCAACATTAATGAATAGTGATTCAATCTCACCTAAAAGTTGAGGAGTTTCACTATTTCCCTGATCCTTGATAGTCTCAAAGTATATGCCGATACGTTTGTCGTTTAGCTTTTCTGAAACATATTTATAAAATTCCTGCAAACTATCCGCAACATCAAAATTAAAGTTAGTTCGAAGTGCTACCTTAAAGAGAGCAGTAGTTGTAACCATGTAACTTAGATTATTGATAATGGTCTGCCACGTAGGCTGCCCTCCCACAAGAGGCCTTGTTTTGTCATGTGTATAGCTCATTCCATCTACGGATATTTGATAAAATGAGCAATTCAGTGAAACTAACTTGTCAAAATGATTAGGAGTTAACAGATAACCATTGGTTGACATTCCAGATTCCATATGTATGCCGGGAAAATCGGTATCTAGCATCGACTTTAGTTTTTCTAAAAACCATATTATATTATTATACTCTACGAGAGGTTCTCCACCAAAAAAAGTAACTCTGACATTTGAATAACCTCTCAGCAGCAATTGGTTTCGTACGAATGCGATGACGGAATCATAAGTCTCCTTTTCCATTTTACGATCCAAGTGAGGCTGACCACAGTACACACATCTAAAATTGCATTGCCGCGTAACTATTAACATTATGTCGAGTGTGCTGTTTCGAATAACCCCTTCCTCATATAAGCACCTAACTAATAAATCCTCATCCGCATCAACATCTACAAATAACTTTTTATTGTAGAGAACAGATATAATATCATTTTTCTCATCAAATTCGATTTCTGGCTGAGACAATAATTGATTCAATCGATCAATATAGGTAATTTCCCGAAAAGCAATTATTGCCCCACTAAGAGAGCTATAAGCTATAACTGATCCATCGTCCTTGTTGATAAAGAAAGCATATCTGCTTCGCTTAAGTTTTTTACTCATAATAAGCCTCTTTCTAAATTCGTACTCGATTTTAATCAAAACGGAACAATCTGTTGAATAAATGTGTATAAAAAGGAGTCTTTTACGCACATTCATTCAAACCATCTCTTTCAGGAAACAGGTATTCAATCAAAATAAGCCATATGCTTACAATGAGAGAATAAACTCAAGTAGTGAAACCCTCGTGTGCTAATCACAGCCTACATGAAATGAGCCGAGAAAGATGTTGTTAGATACACCTCATACCATTACATGCTCATTTCTCATTTGAACAACACACCCCGTCCTTAATACAACTCAACTGTAATAGCAGAATAATCATGGCATCGAATTGTTCAATGTCTTAAATATACTCTGTTTACACGCCTTGCTATAATCTACTACATTTCGAGAAAGAATCTAATACAGAAACAACTTAAACCCAATGACGACGCTTAAAAGTGAAAAACATTGAACTATATGCTTCTGTATTAATTGCCAGCGTTAGTGGCAAGCATCCCCTTCTGTCATGAACCATTATACAGCTGTTCAATATCTGTTGTCAAGTATTATTTTTAATAAAAACCGTGTGAAATTTGACTGTATTTCAGTATTTTGTAAGTTTTTGTTGAATTATTAACAGATCATCTTGTGGTCATTCCCAGTTTATGATAAATACGTTTTATCGACTGTTGCATACATCTGTCGACATCTTCTAAATAATTAAAGCCTCTCTGCAGCGCTTTGCATTAATTCACCTCTCAATGAATCCTTCTCTTTAAATACAATTTATACAAGCGTGATTCATGGCCTTTAATGCAAAAACTTAAAACTGAGCGTTTTTTAACCCAGGGCTACGTCCAGGGCCATCATAAGTGTAAAGCCTAATGCGAACATCACAACGCCTGAGTGCGCATGCTCGCCCGAAGACATCTCCGGAATCAGTTCCTCCACAACGACATACATCATTGCGCCTGCGGCAAATGAAAGCAGGTAAGGCATTGCCGGCACCACAAGGCCCGCAAAAACCACCGTTAGAGCTGCCGCAACCGGTTCAACAACGCCTGAAAGCACACCGTCAAGGAACGCCCGGCCCTTGGTCTTGCCCTCTGCGTGGAGGGGCATGGAGATGATGGCACCCTCGGGAAAGTTTTGAATTGCGATACCGATTGCAAGCGCCAATGCACCGCTCATGGTTATATTGGCGGAGTGGGAGAGAACGCCCGCATAAACAACACCCACAGCCATGCCCTCAGGGATGTTGTGCAGCGTGACCGCAAGCACCATCATTGTTGTCCTTTTGACTTTGCTTCTCGGACCCTCGGCCTTGTCGGCAAACATGTGCAGGTGAGGCACCACATTGTCAAGCAGCAGCAGGAAAAGTATCCCGAGCCAGAAGCCAATGAAGGCGGGGGCAAAGGCCCATTTTTCCATTGGCGATTCCTCCTGCTCTATCGCCGGTATGATCAGGCTCCAGATGGATGCAGCGACCATCACCCCCGCCGCAAAACCCGTCAAGGCCTTTTGAACTTTTTCGTTTAGTTTTTTTCTCATGAAGAACACGCAGGCCGAACCCAGCGCTGTTCCCGCAAACGGAATCCCTATTCCCAATATAACTTCCGGCAGCATAAGGCACCTCCTCAGCAGGCTTTTGTTAGCCTGCGCTAACATACTATATCGGAAACAGCCGCTTGTCAATCGCCAAATGCCTTTTTTAAGGGAAAAAGTTAAAAAATCGGTAACTTGTTTGCTGCCGCCAATGAAATCCGCAACTTGCTTATAATCAAAAATGATTTCGCATCTTGACGAAATCATTTTCAAAGTTCTTCATGCGGTTACAATCACGCCGGATTTTTCAGGAAATGAAGGATCTTTTTGCGTCATCGTGAGCAATCGGCAGGCTGTGCCCTCCGGGTGATTTCTTCCGGACTCCCATGCTTCCACCGTTTTAGGAGAAACACCCATATATTTTGCGAAGAGCACCTGTGTCAACCCGGTTGCAAGGCGAATACTCTTTATATCCTCTGCGGTGAAAGACTCCAACGGCTGAATTGAAAGAACCGTGACCTTTGCTTTTCCACGGCCTTTTTCATAGTCGATTGCCTGGTTCAACCCAGTTTTCAAATCTTCAAACAAACTCATCTTTTTTCTCCTTTCCGTGCATTCTCGTACAGTTGGGCCTCTAATTCCATAATCAACCCCCGAAGTTCGTTGCACTCTTCATCAGATAAGTTTTCTTTTTCATTCTTAGCATATGCGGTCAATAAATAGATTATCTCAAAAACCTCAAAATCCACGTATACAACACGCACACTTCCGCTTTTTCCTCGCCGTTCAAATGCAAAACGCATTTTCCGTATTCCACCGGTTTTCCGCATCACTGCACCGGTTTTCGGATTAATCACCAATTCTTCCTGAAGTCTGCGCAAATCGTCGTCTGTGAATCCAAGTCGTTTCCATTTTGAACTGAATTGAGGGAGTTCAATAAATGTTCTTGTCATAATAAACTCCTTTTTCTTTTTCATTTTACCCTATTAAATAGGGTTTGTCAACGCTCTTTTGAAGAAAAAGGAGATTATTCTTTTCGGGTCAAACTGTCTCAGCCTCTTTGTCAGACACCTTGTGTGCTTTCAGAACTATCGTTGGTTGTTATAGTTCTTTTCGCGACCTGCGTAAAGAGCCAAAACGAGCATTAAACAAAAAACGCTCAGTTTTGAGCTATTTTTTCGCGTACGGACCCGATGATGTACGAAGGTACTTCGAGCGGTCCGTACACGAAAAGCAGGTCGCGAGTTAATTGTCGTAAGACACCTTGTGTGCTTTCAGAACTATCGTTGGTTGTTATAGTTCTTTTCGCAACTTGCGTAAAGAGCCAAAACTGAGCGTTTTTTACCCTAAAGCGACGTCTAAGGCCATCATCAGTGTAAACCCAAAGGCGAACATCAGCACGCCTACATTGGAGTGTTCGCCCGCGGACATTTCAGGTATAAGCTCCTCGACAACCGCGTAGAGCATTGCGCCTGCGGCAAAAGCCAGAAGGTAAGGCATTGCCGGGACCGCCAGCCAGGCGAAAAGGACAGTGAAGAGTGCGGCCACAGGTTCGACGGCGCCGGAAAGGAAACCGTCGAAGAAGGCCCTGCCCTTGCTCTTGCCCTCTGCGTGGAGTGGCATGGAGATGATGGCGCCCTCGGGGAAGTTCTGGAGGGCCATACCGATTGAGAGTGCCAGTGCGGCGCCAAAGGATATGCCGGTGCCGGAGACCAGGCCTGCGTAGACGACGCCAATGGTCATGCCCTCAGGGATGTTGTGGATCGTCACGGCGAGGAGAAGCATTGTCTCTCGCTTGGCGCGGCTTTTGAGACCCTCGGCCTCTTCGGCGAAGCGGTGGAGGTGAGGGATGATCTTGTCGAGAACGAGAAGGAAAATAATACCGACCCAGAAGCCTATAAATGCGGGGATAAATGAAAGTTTGCCCTTAAAATAGGAGGGAACCATGTTTTCGCTCATGGCGGGGATCAAAAGACTCCAGATTGAGGCGGCAACCATGACGCCTGCGGCAAATCCGGTGAGCGCCCGCTGTACGGAGCGGCTCAGATCTCTTTTCATTAAGAAAACGCATGCGGAACCGAGGGTGGTTCCAACGAGAGGGATGGCAATTCCGAGCAGAACATTAAGCCACATATGGAGTCTCCTGTTTGGGTTTTGTATTGGCGGCAAGGGGTAAAACTTGCCCTTCAAGTTTTTACTATTTGAAAGGTTTTTTGTCAATAGGCGCCTTACACCAAAAAAGCAGGCCTCCGGGGGAAGCCTGCAGAAATCTTGTCAATTTAAATCATTGAACTGTCACTCTGAACGTCACCGTGTCGTCGGGAGTCTCTGCCTCGTAGACGAATGAGTAGGAGTAGGTGCCGTCCCTGCCCAGGTGTACCGCGTAGCCGTCATACTCCTTGACGGCTGTGTTGTAGGGCGTTGCGTTGCCGTTGGCGTCAATAATTTCGATTACGGGCCTTACAAGTTTGGTGAAGCCGTCAACCCTCACCACGTTTCTGTTGCGGCCGCCTGTGACCGTGAACTCAGCCTCGTTGTCTTCGCAGAGAACTCTCGCGAGGTAGGGCTCGTCAAGGGCGGTGCCCTTCTTTACATTGGCGACTGTGAGGGGCTTCAGAACTGAATCCTCAAATACCAGGCGTATGTTCTCGTCGGAAGTGAGATCACGGTTTGCCCAGGGGAGCATCAGGAATTCGATGTAGATGTAGTCGCCCTTCTTGAAGGTGGTCTTGCCAAGGTCAAGGGAAAGAGCGGAGAAGTTCAGATCGCCGCCAAAGCTGTCCCGGAGGATCAGGTTGCCTTCCCACTTCTTGCCGCCAATGACTATATCGGTGTCCTTGATGATCACCGCGTAGTTCATCGGGTCATCCTCGCCCTCCACCTGCTCCGGAACGGGCTTGTTGCTGTGGTAGTATGCGTACCAGCTCTGCTTGCCGTGGAGTGTGTAGTAGGTCACGCCCCTTGTGGTGGTCTTGAGGTCAACGTGCTGCCTGTTGCCGTCGGGATCCCTGTAACTGAGTTCTGCAAAATACTGGTTTCTGCTGTCCTGAGAGACTATCGAGAACTGCTTCTTCACATCGTTAATCGTCAAATCCTTGAGGAATGTGAGCTTTATGACGGAATAGGTTCTGTTCTCGTCCGTCTGAGGGAACTCACTGTGGCGTATCGTGTATTTGAAGGCGCCGCCGTCGTCAATGTAGGAATACTCAAGGTCTGCGTACGAAGGACCCGAGCTGTTGATTTTGGAGCCCGTGTACTCGTTCATGATGAGCTTGTTGCTGTTGTCCCTGTAGGAAACAGCTTTCGACGTGGCAACCGACGTGAACTGCGGGTCTGTGTTCCATCTGATTCCGCTGTGTCCTCTGAAGTCGGGGAGCAGGAATCCGTCTTTTCCGAATACGCCGTAGAAGCTGATGCAGTTCGACTCGCTGCAGCCTGTGGAGAGGTGGTAGTAGGAGACGAAGAACTGGATTGACGAGAGCTGCTTAATCTGGAAAATACCCCAGTTGACGTAGAGGTGAACATCCGAGAATGTGACGCTGCTGCCTGATTTAATTGAAATCGGGAATATCGAGTTTCCGTAGGAGACATCCTCGGGGTCGTATACCTTTTCCTCTTTCTCGCAGTCGAAGTTCTTGCAGACCTGCATCGGAATAGGTACCTGCATCTGGTCCTCGTCAAGAAGGACGGCGCACTCCAGGGTTCCGGGGTATGTTTTCACGCACATGTAGATATTTCTGTCGTTGTAGTCTGAATCGACGGTTATATTTGAAATGAAGTAGTCGTTTCTGCGGCCCTCCTTGAAAACCGTAGGCCAGACAGTTCCGTTGACGGACGTGCAGTAGTAGCCCTTAATCGGGTCATAGCCAATGATTTTGGCGCCGTTTGAGCCCGGATTTACCGTGAAATTCTCAGCAGGCACCGGGTTGCGCTCCTTCCATGCCACATCGTCAAGGGCATTGAGGTTGCCGTCTTTGTTGGTGTAGATTCTGTGGCCGAAAATGCAGTCCTTGCCCGCCTTCAGGTTAAGATTACCGCTTGCGACCTGTTTGACAACATATTTTCCGTTCTCAAGAGTCACGCTGGTCTTGAGGGTCGAGCCGTCGTCGGGAATGATGATTGCAATAACGCCTGCGTCTTTTACCTTGAAGGCGACGTACTGCACCGTGTCGGGGTCGATATCCGTGTCGTCATGGGCGCCGGCCAGGTCGCGAATCTTGATTGCCTCAACCTTGTCCTTCGGCATCTCCCAGATCATACCGAACTCGCTGACCGCCTCGTAGTTCTGCCTTGCCAGCAGTCTGAAGCTCTGGTGGAGCTTGTCGGGGTAAACGTCAAGGGTTCTCTCGCCAAGCGCTGCGATGCACTCGCCAATGGTAACCGCCTTGATGCCCGTAACCGTGTATTTTTCTCCGGAAATCTTTCCTGCGTCGATTCTGACGCCTGTGAGATCGTCCTTAAGAAGGCCCGAAATGTCCAGCACATAGGTGTGGGGCTTGCCGTCGCAGGCCAGTTCAAAGTCCAGCATCTGTTCGGCATTGAAGTTTCCGGTCTTTTTGTCGCAGATGAAAAGCTGTGTTCTGCCCGCAGAGCCCTCCGCCGCAATGGTCAACGCAATGTGTGTGGCCTTTTCACGTGGAACAGGCGTCTCCAGGTACCTGGCAATGTAGGGATCGAGGCCCTCCGTGAGCTCCATGGTCACGGATTTGCCCTTTTCGTAGGTCGCTTTGCAGTGGCTTGAAGCCAGCCAGTCGTTGTCGAAAACAGAGAGCGAGGTCTCGTCGGCGAAGGCGAAGCTGCCGTTTTCCTTGGTTCCGAAGCCCTGATCTCTCATAAAAACTTCGTAATAGTAGTAGCCCAGCCTGGTGGTGTTGATTCGTCCCACCGTTGTCGAGTAGTTGTCCTGCCAGACCTTGCCGTTTTTGTCAACGACATACGAATTCATCGTGTTGGTCAGGTATGTGCCTCCGCAGATCTCGCTGATGCTCTCAATTCCCATCTTTCCGTCGGTGTCAAGGGTCTCCACAATCCTGATCTGCTTGTTCAGAACCTCATATTTGGCTCTTCCAGTTCCGTTGATATACCTTGCCTGAACACCATTGGCGACTTGATTCGCGTACAAAATGGAATCGGCAAGCTTAGAATCGTTTGAAATATCTCTCATCTCAACAGGCTCCTCCGTAGGTTCAATGATTGGGATATCCGTTCCGCCTGAGGAGTTATTCGTGCACCCGGAAAATAAACTGACAACCGCCAATGCCACAAGCAGCAGCGCCGCAACACCGCATGCACCTTTTCTAACAAACCTTTTCATAATAAATCCTCCTGTTTTCCTTTAATCCCCTATTTTTCCCCAAATTTTTAAAAAACAGGGCAGCGCATTCACTCCATTAAAGCAATGCCCTGCCCTGATTGCAACTAATTATTTCGCGTCGTCCTTTGTGGCGACCTCGGTTTTTTTCACTTCTCTGATTGCCCAGTTCTTGACCTCAACAAGTGAATTGTCAAGGGAAGTCTGGATGGTGATATTGTCATCCTTAATGTTCACGATGGTACCGACGATACCGCCAATGGTGACAACTTCCTGTCCGAGAGTGATTGAGTTCTTCATTTCGGCTTCTTCCCTCTTACGCTTCTTCGACGGGCGAATGATCAGGAAATAGAACATTGCGCCAAGAATAGCGACGTAAACAAGGATGATCCACCAACCGCCGCCACCCATGCAGCCCGCATTTGTGTTGGTGGGCTCGGGAGTCGCATTGGGGTCTGCAGTCGCTGCCGCAGGATTTGCAGTTGCGGCAGTTCCGTCTGTGGCGCCAACAGTAATAACTTCGCCGGTGGTGTCAACCGCACCCGGCGCATCGTCATCTGCAAAAGTCAGAATCGTTCCGAACAAGCATGATACCACAAGGCTGAGTGTCAGCACAATCGCCAACAGGCTAATTCTCTTCTTTGTCATAGTTACCTCCAGTTTGCATTGGCGGCAACAATGCCGCCTTGTTTATTTGTTTGAGGCGCCGCGTCAAATACCCTTTTGCGGCGCCGCTTTCCCGCAATTTTAGCGAATAAACATTGAATAATCTTGTAATAACCGGGCCCCGCGTGCTGCGCCGCCCCGGCGTTTCAAGGCCTGTTTCCGCCAAGTTTTTCGTAAAACTCGTCCCTGAAATCAAGCAGTCTGTCGTCAAGTATGGCCTGCCTGATGTCCGCCATCAGCTTCTGCAGATAGCGCAGGTTGTGAAGCGTCATGAGCCTCAGCCCGTACATCTCACCGGCCTTAAGCAGATGCCTGATGTAGGCCTTGGTGTGGTTCCTGCAGGCGGGGCAGTCGCACTCGGGGTCTATTGGCGAGTAGTCGTGGGCATATTTTGCGTCTCTCACGATGACCCTGCCCCTCGACGTGAGGGCCGTTCCGTTGCGTCCGATTCTTGTGGGCAGCACGCAGTCGAACATGTCAATGCCCCTGATAACGCCCTCCACCAGGTTGTCCGGCCTTCCGACGCCCATCAGGTACCTTGCCTTGTCCGCCGGCAGCTCCGGCACCGTCTCCTCCAGCATGTCGTACATAATCTGGGTGTCCTCTCCCACACTGAGACCGCCAATGGCATACCCCGGAAAATCCAAGGACACTATCTCCCTCGCGGACTGCTTTCTCAGGTCCGCAAAGGTCCCGCCCTGGACGATGCCGAAGAGAGCCTGGTTTTTCTCATTGGCGTGTGCCTTAAGACACCTCTCCGCCCAGCGGGTCGTGCGCTCCAGGGACTTTTTTGTGTAGTCGTAGCTCGAGGGATAGGGTGCGCACTCGTCAAAAGCCATCATGATGTCGGCTCCCAGCGCGTTTTCGATCTCCATGACCTTCTCAGGGCTCAGGAAAAGCTTTGCACCGTCAAGATGGGAGCTGAAATATACGCCCTCCTCCGTGATTTTGCGAAGGTCGCTCAGGGAGAAGACCTGGAACCCGCCGCTGTCCGTCAGGATGCTCCCGTTCCAGTTCATGAATTTATGCAGTCCCCCTGCCTCCCTCACAAGCTCGTGTCCGGGCCTCAGGAAGAGGTGGTAAGTGTTTCCGAGAATGATCTTGGCGCCAACGTCATTCAGTTCCTCCGGCGAAATCCCCTTAACCGAAGCCTGAGTTCCCACAGGCATAAAAACCGGCGTGTCGATTTCCCCGTGGGGCGTAATCAGCTTTCCGAGCCTTGCCCCGGACTGTTTGCACTGTTTAATTAGTTTGTACGTTACCGCAGGCATGCTCCAGATCCTCGATTTTTATTGCGTATGCTTTTGAATTTTAACATTTTTAGTTTTGTATATCAATTGAAAAACAAGAAGCAGAAGCCTTGAAGCCTTGAAGCATCTGCGGTGGTAAACAAGATTTACAATCTGTTTATATCGGCCATATCTCCCTGTCAAATATATTATTGGCGTTTTGAACATCCGCATTGTTATATCCGATTCGCCAAAGTGCTTTAGCATATTTTCTGGGCAAATCGATATCTCCGTCCCGTATCATTATCACAACATCTCTGATACGGAGGCATCTGATATCAGTCCTCCCATTATTCAGTTTTTCATCAATAATGTTCTGAAGCCTGGATTCATCCGTTGCAAAAATAGGAATACCGGTAACTTTTGCAAAGGCCAGCGAACAGGTTTCTCCTTTGTTTTTGTTGGGATTATTCGGATTAATCATGACCTCTTCTAGCAGACGATATGTCATATCGTATACAGCTCTGTCAGAAGGATTAAGAACGGTTTGATCGACTATTTTGATAATTCCCGATGCCGCCAAGGCAGAGAGCTGCTTTCTTGCGCTGGCAGGATACAGCACCTCTCCATAGGCATGTGTATGCATATAAATATCTGAAGCTATTAGAGGAAGCACTTTAAATAAAAAATCATATTTATCGCTTCCGCCGAGCTTTACACAGAAATCAGCATCGACAATTATTTTTTCCAGCATTCTTAGCCCTCCATGATTTCATCGAGTTCACCATCTGACGGAAATGCATTTCTCGCAGAATCAGGAATACCAACATCTGGCGGACATAATCTGCTGAATGAAAGCAGATATTCAAGCTTTTCAAAAGTTATGCGTTTATTTTCATAAGCTTCAACAGCCAGTTCTGTGAGATTGTCTATTGCAATTCGCTCATCGGCCGACGGCGCAACGATGGCATATCTGTTTCTTGCAGCGGCAATCTCCTCATCGGTTATGCTGAGATACTTGTTCCTGTCTGCTTTTGAAATAACGTTTACCTCATAGAGGCGCTTTACCATTGTTCGGAAAGGAACTAAAAATACATTGGCGAGTTTGAGAACATCTTTAATGTCGATTTTTGCTGTGTCTATAGAGTTGAGATGAAGCTCCCTAAGGAGAAGCTCCTCCTCAACAAGAAACTCCGCGGCAAAACGATTTGCCTTGAGCTCATTTCTGTCCTCAACAGGCTCACTTATAATGTTCGCAGGTATCACATCCGCTTTTTCATCATAGCGAATATGGTAAAGCTCATGCGCCGCAGCAAACACCTGACAGTCCAACGGAACAGAGGAATTGATGGCAACAAAAGGTTTGCCCTCTTGATTCCCCTGCGTTGAACCTTTGATTCTTGTAAATCCCCACACTGCGTCTCCACCCAGCGGATAATATATAACGCGTGCATAACGGCCGAGAATCGAGAATATCTGGCGTCCTATAATATCATTTTGCTTTTTGCATACGCCAAGCATCTCTGCCGCTTTTTCCTTTACCTTTGAAATTTCGGCTTCGGTTAATTCCGGAATCTTTTTATCAGTCACAGGCAAGCTCCTCCAACAATTGAATCTCATCGATAGCAGTTTGAATCAGTTCAACCTTCTCTCTGGTCTTTTCATCCTTTATGGTCCCCATAAAAGCCATGCTGTCGATAGTATAGTTATCCATGTTCGTCGTAAGAAGAGCATCGGTGGTCGTTCCAAGAACATCTGCTATTCTTTTAAGCTCGCCGACATTGATTGCCTTAGCACCCTTGATGATTTTACTCATCACTTGTTTCGAGACAGACAAAGCATCGGCTAGACTCTGTTGAGTCATAGCATTCCTTTTCAGTTCTTTTTGTATATTTGCCCCAACCTGAGCAAAATTCATTGCATACATGAAAGTAACCTCCGTTCGTTTTCCTTTCATCGCCAATTATATCAAAGGCGCCGCCCGTTTGTCAACGTTTTGTTGACTATAGCATTAAGATAGCTCTACCCAGCCCTACTTCGAGCCCTATTACAAAAGAACAAAGTTTTTCCAGTTAACTGGATTTTCTATAGACCTGTTTTTCCGCAAAAAAACAGCTGCAACTCTCAAACCTGATCAAGCCGCAGCTGTTTCCCTTCCCGGAGCCTTTTCACAGCCCCTTATCGGTTATTCACCTTATCGCCAATGTTCTACTCGGTAAACCCGCCGTACCTCTCAATCAGGTACGCAAGGTAGTCCTCGGTCAGTATGCCCTTCCCCAAAGCCACCTTGAGGTACTGTCCGTTGTAGGCGTTGAACATTATCTCCGTGACGCCAATTACTTCCATCTCTTCAGCAGTGAAGAGTCCGTAGGTTGCGATGTCTTCATTCTTTGATGCCTGATTGTACTTGAGGTCATCATCATAGTCAAAGATGTTGAAGAGGCCTGTAATACCGCCGGGCATGGAAAGCATACCCTCAGTGAAATAGTTCAGGGTCGAGTATGTTACAGGCGAGTAGACAGCCATCGTCTCGTAGGTAAGGAACGCACTGTCGAGAGTGTAAACTCCTTCAATTCCGTAGAAACGGTGCCCCACAAAGTCTGCATAGTTCTCTGCGTCGATGTAAACATACTTGTTGAGATTCAAATCAAAGAATCCGTGCTCACTGATGACCTTCACTCGCTTGCCGTTGCTGAAATCGAGGTTGATAACCTCACACTGCTGTTCTTCCTCAACATCGTTGAAGAGAACGAATGAAGTCTCAACTTCTCCTGTTTCGTGGTTGAAAACAAGGAGTTCGTCCCCGGAAACCACATATTGGACCTGCTTCTCAGTGCCGTCAGCCATGAGGATGAGCGTGTCGGGGGCAAGGCAGCTTTTAGAAGAAGAATTAATAGTAACGTCACCGTCAGGCATTTTGAAATAGTATGTTCCCGCAGCAGCTGAAGTTGTCGTCGAAGTGCATGCTTCATTGCTGTAGAGAGTTACACTTGAACTGCTCTTTTTAACAGTGAATGTCTTTGATTCGGATTCTGAATAAGACAGCACAACCTTAACGACACTATTGTATGGAACAGAGCCGCCACTGTTCACAGCTGTTCCATTCACAGTTACTGCTGTAGTACTGTTGCTTGTTATAATCGTTATCTTGTATGATTTCACAGTCCACTGTGCGTACAAAGTTACATCTCCGGTCGGGGTATATGCTGCGCCGCCGTTGCCGATTTTGGTTCCGCCGCTTGCTGCAGTATACCAGCCGTTAAATGTATAACCTGTTCGCGTTGGCGTCGGCAAAGTAACACTTCCGTTAGTACCTGCAGTCAAAGCAGACGGATTGGAAGCTCCGTTGCCGTCAAATGATACCTTATATGCAGTCCATTGTGCATAGAGAGTGATGTTTTCGGCAGGAGTATATGATGTGCCGGCGTTTCCGACTTTTGTTCCGCCGCTCGCCGCAGTATACCAGCCATTGAACGAATGTCCCGCCCAGGTTGCATCCGGCAAAGTAATAGGCGTTTCACCATCATACGTCGCACTACTTGTTCCGCAGGATCCGCCGTTAGCATTAAATGTGACCGGTATATTTGTCGACCACTGCGCGTAGAGAGTGACGTTTGCAGTTGGAGTATAGTTAGCTCCCGAGGTGCCAACCTTCTCGCCGCCGCTTGCAGCCGTAAACCAACCTTCGAATGTGGGCTGAGATCCCGGAGTTGCGGTAGGGAGTATAATCGCAGTGCCCTCGTATGTAGCGGCCTCGATATTGCACGTTCCCCCGTTTGTCATATCAAACGTGACAGTGTATTTGGGAGACCAGTGGGCTGTCAATGTGATGTTTCTTTCAGGCACCGTGTAGCTGTCGCCGCCCCTTCCGACTTTTGTCTCACCGTCATACCAGCCTTCCAACCATTGCGTTGTTTGCGTTGAAGCAGGCAAAGTAATCGTGTTGCCTGAATCGCTCTTTATTGAGGATGAAGATGTACCGCCGTTTGCATCGAACGAAACTATGTACGGCTCCTTCCAGTGAGCATACAAGGTTTCAGAAGCAGATGGCTTATACCCATCAGTTCTCTTTGTTCCACCGGTTGCTGCAGTATACCATCCGTCAAATAAATAACCCGGCCTCGTAGGAGTCGGCAGTGAGACGGTGGTGGCTGATGAAGTGGTGTACCCTACAGACTGTCCGCACTTACCGCCGTTGGGATCAAACGTAATCGTATATTTAATAGACGGCGAAAATGAAGTGGTTGGCTTTGTTTCGGTTGACGGCTTCGTATATGTTCCATTATATAATCCACAGGAAACAACATACTTTTCATCACTTGTCACCTGTTTACCGCTGTGGCCCGTAAACTTGTAATCGTATATTCTATACGAACATGCAAACGTTCTACCGCTCATGGCAGAGCTAACCCCGGAACTACCCGCAGGAGAATTAGTAACATAGAATAGAGACGTTTTCGATGAATCGATATTCAAATTTACCTTTTTTGTGCCCCCTGGAGAATTAGAACATCCAGTTCTTACCATCGACAAAGTCAATATTCTGCCGTCGTTAAGGGTAATTGTTACTGTGGTCGCTGTGTTATAATTCGTAGAACCGCCCAGCAGGTCTCCCGAAGGGCTTACCGAAACGATTTTGGCAACAAAATTCTTTTTGCTGGTTGAATTACTGCCGTCCAATACAACTGTCGGATTACCGTCTTTATCGAAGTCCGTAATCGTAAGACCGTCAAATATATCGAACCAATAGTATCTGTCTCCGCTGCCGTTTATTTTCACACCTGTTGTGTTTACCGCAGTATCCACGGTTATCTCCGCATCTTTCCATGCGCGGTCCGGAGTTAACACTTCAACAGGGACAGTAACAGTATATGATGTTTTACCTATAGGTGAACCGTTTAAGCCAAAAACAGTTGCATTCGATACATTGATTACGATGCCGGTAGAGCCGGAGTTTTCGAATGTAATAGTATTTCCATTTATTGTTGTGCCTTCGCAAGAAAGAGAAACACTCTCCGAATCTCCCGAATACCTGCCGAAACGAATGTACTCATTGACATTAAAATCATAGGAAGATCCCAAAGGAAACTGTATTCTTACAGTTCCGTTGTCGTTCCAGCAATGCGTTTCATCATCAGGTAGCGTAGTCGGCAAACCTTCAATTTTGCATACAGGCACATACAAACCGTTACTGCTTGAGCTGTACATATAACTTGAATCTTTAAGTTCGACTGATCCGGAATCTGCAGACAAAGAATAAACCTGACCATCGCCAATCCCGGTAGATATAGTGCCCAATGTATAACCGTGATTCTCCCGATTATCCGTAATCGTCGCTAAAGCACCGTTTAAATACAGTACACCCATATTTACATATGATTTGCCATTGTAAGAGTGTACATATCCATTTTGTTTGAGTGCATGGTTGGCTATCGTGCTTGCTACTTTTGAGCTGTCAATTGCCTCTGCATCAGCAGAACAGATCCAGTTGTATTGATTAAAATAACCGTCTATTATCAATCTCGGATTGGATTCGCTCTCCTCGGTTCCGACTAAAACACCAAAGCCTTCAACATCATTTCCAACCTCAAACTCATCTTTTGAAAGATATTGGATAGTGGTTACATCCTCCAAAGTTATAGTGTAGTCACTAGAACTCTTGATATGTACATTTGTGAGCGATCCTCTGTCGCAAACTGTGTTTTTTATCGTGACGTTGCCGGAATTTACAAGAATATTATTTCTTGCCCCTTTTATGTAACAGTTTGATATGGTACTGTCGCCTGAAATGGCAACGGCCGAGTACTGATAAGCATAATATTTTTTCTCTCCGTTCGTTTCAACCAAGTTTCCGCTTTCAGTAACATAGTAGTCCCAGCCGCCTGTGGCATATAAATAGGCTTTCGGAAAAACTTTGCAATCCAGAATCACGTTGTCAAGGGTCCCTCCGCTTGTGATTTGAATGAAACCTGAGTTTAATCCTCCGGTATTTAGAGATCGCCCGTCGCTTCTGTTCGTTATTTTAAAACCGTTTCCGTAAAAAGAATAACCGTTCGAAATGTTAATCGAGCTGTTGCCTGTGCTGATGTCGCACAAAAGACAGACATTTCTGTCAGTGGCGTTCATAGCGCCCGTGGCATTGTAGGCATCCACAACCTCAAGGTATAGGTCAACCGAATCGGCTGCAGACATTTTAACAACGCCTGTACCGTTGAAGGTGACTTTTTTATCTTGGCTGATTGAGCCGTTGGCGGTGCCGAAAATATTGGTTACCGTAAAGTTGGTATCGTTGCTGTAGCCTGTGAAGAAATAGGAAATAGCAACTCCGCCGCCCTGATTTCCGACCCTGTATAAATACTTGTCGGTATGAGGGAAGACAACGCTGATTGAATGAGCGCCGCAGACTGTGCAGGGGTTTCCTATGTGTCCGGTTGCAAGGACACGCGCACTCTCATAACTGTCGCCGCATCTTGAGCATGTGCACATGGTATACCCCTGCTCCGTGCATGTCGGTTCGGTGACTGACTCTTCATAGTTGTGCCCAAGGGCCTCAAGGACCTCTTCTGAAGGGCTTTCGCTTGCAAATCCAACCTCGTGGTGGGTCAGAGTTGCAGTGTATCTTCTTAATCCGGTCTCGGTGCAGGTTGGCTCGGTGGTTACAACAGATGAAATATACCCGCTTATGTCGGGGATAATCACGGTTTCGACGCGGTTGCAGTCAGCGTCGGTGCATTCAAATCTTGCCGAGGCAGATTCGTAACCGTCCCAAAGCCAAACCGGATCGCCGAAGGAGTGGTCGTGAGACCTTATAATCGTCGTTTCGCCGTCCTCGTTTCTTATGCAAATATAGACTCTTTCTGCAATTTCGAGTAATTCGGGGCTGTCTGCATTAAGCGTCTCTGAAATCCTATACTCATAGGCGCTGCAACGGGTGCATACCTTAACCGAAGAACCGGCAATCGTAATAAAGTCGTGGCCGTCGCCGCAAACTGATTCCGATCCCGGGGCTGTGCTGTCGTTCTTTCCCTTGGTTTCTCCGATACCTGTAACTAATACCTTCTTGGAATTTGTGTTTGTCACATCACAATCATGTGTATTTGCATAATACGGCTGTGATTGAAGTTTTACGGTTAACTCGCCGCCATCGGTGTTGGCCTCAAAGTAAACCGTTGTTACTTTGGAACCGCCGTAAATTTCAACATTGTGGCTTAAATTGGTGTTTTTAACTGTGCCCTGTATGGACCCGCTCTTCAGGTCTACACGCACGTTGCCTTCGGTTGCGCTTGCGTTGAGGACAGATACTATAGATCCTTTTTCCTGAGCATAGTGTCCTTTTCGCACTTCAACCGCCAATGCGGCTCCGTGCTCATGAAATGAATCGTCGGCGCAGTATACGACCTGATTGCCGGAATCTCCATAGTGGTGGATTATGTCTCCTTTTTTTGAGTTGGAGGAATTGACAAAGCCGGTGAACTTGCAGTTTGTTCCGTTGTCGTTTGTACGGATAATGACCCTTTGCCCCGTGCTCGCTTCCGATCTGTCATACGTTAAGTTCCTGACATAATGGTTTGTGCCTGCATCAAATCCGACTGCAATCGAGACATCGGCGTCCCTGGCCTCGTCGCTGAGGTAAATGGAATAACTCTGCTCCTCAAGGGGAGGAACAGAGTCATATATCACGAAGTACTCGTATTTATTGGCGATAACACCTTTGTCATCGCCGGATTCAGGCTTGGGGTATTCGATTTTATCGCTTTTTGTGTTGATGTAGACAAACCTGTCGTTTATGCTGTCCCATGCGATAACACGGTCTTCAAGTTCGCAGTTCTTGATCAAGTTGAGCTTGAATCCGCTGCTGACAACAGACGACACCGCATCATACATTGTGGCATGTCTTCCGTCGTCAAGCGATAAAGTGTTATTCAGGCTGCGGACCAGTTGAGTGTCATTCGACTCCTTTGTCCTGTTGTTAAAGTAAGAAAACATAGGTACCATAACCGCAGCAAGTATACCTAAAACTGCGAGTACGATAATCAATTCTATAATTGTAAACCCGTGTTTCCTTTTCATTGTGGTTTCCTCCGGCAAGTAATAGTCTTAAAATTTTTTCCCGATCTCACTTTACAGGAGCTTCAAGCACATAAGAGATGGTTCCGCATTCAACCTTGTTGCCGGTTTCAACGCCGTTTTCATCTGTTTCGTAGATAAAGAGTCTAACTGTGATGGTTTTGCCTGTGTTGGCTTCAGACAGGTTGGAAACACCGCAGGTGAACGTCTTCACATAACCGCATATTGCGGCAAAGTTCATGTGAAGGTCTTCATTGGCGTGTCCGATGAGGTTCTCTGCATACTTGTAAGCCGTGTCAAGAAGTCTTACCGACTGGCCCGCCTTCAAAGTCACGGGAGTTCCTGTTTCTTCCATATCTGACAGTCCGAAGCCAAACCATGCGCCGTTCCAGAAGTTATCCGCAAATGTGGAGTAGTGACCGCCAAGAGCAACAGTTCCGACTTCAATGTCGCCGTCAAAAGATACCTCGTAGTCCACAAGCCATGTGAAATACTCGCGTCTTACTTTCAGGAGTTCTTCAACTCTTGCTGCGGCATCATCGCCGTAGAGGTTCTTTACAACGTTGAGCGCCTTGGCGATTTTCTCTTCATTGGCGTAGTCTTCGATATGGTCGGTGAAAATCGGCTCTCCGTCTTCTGTAGCTGCTATGAAGGCATCGATGATTGTCCTGTCTTCGGGAGCAAACGCATTAAATGTGGCAGCCCTTTGGAGAGTTGCAATCTTGGCGATGTTGTCGTTGAAGTACAGGCTGAACTGTATGCCGTCCACATCCGGAACATCGGTGACGTACGCCTTTATGTTTTTGATGACGTCCACTGTCTTCTTGGTTTCGTCTATTGTTTTAACCTTGCTGTCGGCAACACGGGAGAAAACGGTCGCATCGGGAATGTCCTCCTGCGCCTGGGCTCTGCCCTCTCCGGAGAGCGCCTCCACGATGAGAAGGCTAAGGTCGGTAACCTTGAAGCCAAGTACTTCCTCTTTTACATCGCTTGCGGCGTACAGATAAATATTCTCTACTTTTTCGGCATTATCGCCAATGGCATCAACATTTGTCTGGACTATCGCAACAAGCTTTTTGCCTTCTGTGGGAATCGAAACTCTCTCTCTTGTGACGATTAAAGGCAGCTTGGTTCCGTTCTGAGTCGCAAGAATAATCTGATTGTAGTTGTCGTCGGTTGCCACGAGATAAATAGCTTCGACCATGGCTCCGTCGTCAGCTGTTATAACGAGACGGCCGTTGGCGATGTCAAGCAGCAGTACCGTGCCGTGCTCGAAATATGAGTTGGGGCTGACTGATATCAAACTGACATATTTTGCGGCTCCGTAGTGATCAATCTTATCATTGGGAGCCGTAACAGCCAAATCTCCGCCGTTGGTGCGGACAATTGCGTCCTTGGCGACAGTGTTTTCATACTTGACCAGCCCTATGGACACCGTCTTTCCCACATCCACGCCTGTTGAAGCCAGCACTGTGTCAACCCCTTTGGGCGTTGCTGCAAGGTAGCAGGACCAGTCCATGCCCTTCATGCCGCAGGTAAGAGTGGTAACTCCGTTGGCGTCTGTTTTGAAGGCGTCGTCCATGTTCTTTGATGTGATAATACGCCAATACTTATGGGAGCCTTTATCCAGCCTTACGGAAATGTTGGTCTCAGGTATGTATTTGACCGTGTTTTCTTTTCCTTCGTAATAGCAGAAAACATCGTTTGCGATGTCGTAAAGGATCTCATTGCCGACTTCCGATGCGTTGATCTTGGAAACATCGTATCCGAATGCCTCTGCAGCAGCAAGAGCGTCTGTCATCGTATTGTGAGCTCTTGTATCGGCCCTGAGGGATTTGTTAAGGTTCCGGATCAACTCCGAATCGTTGCCTATGCGGTCTTTTTTCAGGAGTGATGCAATGAATGGAATGAGTATTGCTGCGAGAACAGCAATGACGACCATTACTACAACCAATTCCACAACGGTAAAACCTTTACGTGTCCGTCTATTCATAGTAAACCTCCCATAAAGCACTCTCATTTCTCATTGTTGTTTTATAATTGCCGCCAAGGCTTTTTTCATATGCTCCGCCGCAATTTTCATAAACAAATCAAAGGAAGTAGCTGATGCTTATTCAGTTCGGCGATTAATGTTTTTAATGCGCCTGTCGGTGATAAAGACGTCCGCCCCGTTATTTAGGACGAACCTGTTCCATAAGACAAAAATGCCATGTTAACGAATTATAACGGGTGTTAGGTAACAAATAAGCCACAAAATAAAAATAAACCTTCTTTATCGTAAATAAAAATAAAGTTTCTACCCTTCAAAAGCCTTTTTTTAGTTTTTCCCCTTCAAAAACGAAATCTGCCGGGCCAATCCGGCCCGGCAGGTTTCGTTATCTGTTATCTATTGTGTTAAATCGGTGCCCCGCATCTCGTTTTACCATCTGCCGCCGGGTCTGAAGCCGCCGGAGCCGGAGCTTCCCTCGGACTGTTTGGACTGGGTCCAGCTGAGGACGTTGGATGAGCCGTTGCTCAGGACGTAGGAGCCGTTCAGTTCGATGCAGTCGGAGGCGATCCAGACCGACTGGTATGAGGAGCTGAGGGTGAAGGACAGGATGCTGTCGCCGCCCTTTACCGCCAAGGTGTATGAGCCGGCCGAGAAGGATGTGCCGCTTGAGACGTAGACGTTGACGGAGCCGGAGCCCGGAGTTTCGCAGATGCCGCCAAAGGCAATTATCGTGCCGCCGGTGACGGATATGCTGTTGTCCACGTCAACTGAGCCTGCCATCATGCCGTTGGAGGCGCCGCCCTTAATGATTGCAGTGCCGCCGGTCATCACGAAGCTGCCGTTGGAGTCCACCGCGTCGGTGTCGCCGGAGGGGGTGGTGACGTCAAGGTAGCCGCCGGAGATCTTGATCATTGGCGTTTTTGAGGAGCCCTTGCAGGCGTTGAGGCCGTCGTCCCTGCCGTAGACATATGTTTCGCCGCCTTCGATGCTTATGATGTTTGCTTCAAGGCCCTCGTAGGCGTTTTTGACGTTGACGGTGCCGCCGCTGATTGTGAGGGTGCCGTCGGCGTGCATGCCGTCGTCAGCTGCGTCGACGGTGACTGAGCCGCCGGAGACGGTGATGTTGCCAAGGGGTGCGGAGCCGTTTTCGAGGGTGGCATCTGCATTGGCGTGTATGCCGTCGTCCATGGACTTGATTGTGACCGTGCCGCCGGATACGGTTACGGCGTTTTCGGCTTTGATGCCTTTTGAGGAGTAGGCGGTCTTGCCGGAGCCGCTTTTGCCGTCGTTGCCGCCGGTGGAGAGCTGCACCCATTCGCCGTCAAGGGAACCCGAGGAAGTGACCAGGTAGCCGTTCATCTCGGTATTGATGGCCTGTCCGTCTGACGCCAATGTGAAATTGGTGCCGTCAGGAGTGGTGCCCGTCGGGACGGAGCAGAAGGCGATATTGGCGTATCCCGAGGGAACTTTGAAGACCAGACCGTAGTAGCTGGTGCGGCCGCTTCTGACGGTTGTCTCGTAGGTGCATTTTGCGTAGACGCCGTCGTCCGAAGCGTTGTAGAGATATGCGTAATAGTCGCTGTTTTTCGAGTAATTCGAGGTTGCGACAATAAGGTACTTTTCGGTGGTGGCGCCCTGGGACGCACTGCCCGCATAGGTTGCAGTGAAGATGTTGACGGTGGGCTCACCATCCTCGCCGGTTTGAATCACCACGTCATAGGCGGCGCTGATACCGTCCTGTGCGGAGTAAATGTCCACGCTTCCGCCCTCAATCGTGATGATGCCCCGCTGGTTGCCCTTGGAGGATACGTCCGACTTTTCGGTTTTGATGCCGTCGGAGGATGTGGAAATCAGTATAAGCGAGCCTGATTTAATCGTAATTGAGTCGTTGCCTTTAAGGGCATTGCCCGCGGCGGTGACCTTGAGGGTGACCTTTTTCACCGAGAGGTCGTCCTTGGTTTTGATGCCGTTGTCGTAGTTGCCGTTTACGATCAGAGTGCCTGTGCCGGCAATATTCAGGTCGCAATCTGCGTAAATTGCGGCGTCGTAATTTTCGCCGCTGCCTGACGCCGCGTCTGCGCTGCCCTGCCTGTCGTCGGTTATAACGTTGTATGTGTCCTTGGCGGCATTGACAATGAGTTTACCCGCATTTTTAGCCAGTATCGGCGCGTCATAGGAACAGCTCACCGAGCAGTTTGAAAGCACGAGTTTGACCTCGTCTTCGTCGCCGGCGTCGATAATTATCTGACCGTCCGAAAGCTTTCCGGTGAGCTCATACTCGCCGGCGCTTGTAATGGTATACACCGAGCCGCTCTTTGAGGGCTCCTTAGCTCCGTCAACCGGAGTTATTGAAAAATCGTCTGTAGTCTCTTTGTCTTCGTCCGAAGGGTCTTCCAGGACGTCGACAACCGTTTCTTCATTATTACTGACGGGCACCACGTTTGTTGTGCCTCCGTTTACGGGGTCGGAGGTTCTTACAATTACGGTACCCGTGCATGCGGAAAAGGCCAAAGCCGCCGCAAGTGTTAAGCAAATCAAGCCGATGGTTTTGAATCTTTTTTTCATCACTTTGTACCTCCTGTCGTTATGATTTTAAGTTTCAAAACCATTTTACCGATTATGCTTAAATTTGCCCAAAATTGATTATTCCAAAATACTCCGGTTTATGAAAGTCGGGCTTTTCGGCGATAATATTACTCCAGCACTGGAAATGCATTTTTTCCGGCAGGTACTCCTGGCACTTGTAAAAGTTCCCGCGCGGCTCGAAAATCCCGCCAATGAAACTCTTCGGGATTCTGTAAGTCACCCTGAAGAAATCGCCAAGGACCTCCGCCTTTATGTCAAAAAACTCTTTGCTGCCCCCTTCCGGTGTGACCCGCTCCCGCATCTTTCTTTGAGTGCCCTTGCCCACAAGCATGCAGGCGTTGGCGTTGCATTCAAAGTTGTAGTAGACGCCCATGCGGGAGTCGGGCATGAAGAAAAATTCGAGGCAGCTGTCAGTCCAGATTTCGCCCCGGTCGTCTAAAACGCGCCTCACGGGGTCGCTTTCGTATGACGTGAGGCGCACAAACAGAGCGTCCTCCGTTTCCATAAGCTTTGCGTTGGAAACGAATTTTGCGGGGTAGGCGGCCTCCCAGGGCGAGCAGGCTATATTGGCGGTTTCGGCGGCTGCCCAGTCGGCCTCATCCGGCAATGCCTTGGCGATTTTTTTCACGTTGTAAACAGTCATTTCAAACTCCTTCCGGGCCTCCTTTGCGGTTTACAGGGACCCTGTTTTCGTGTATAATCCGCATAGAACTTCAGGGCACATTGGCGTGTCCTCAATCCTAATTAAAGAGGTTTTTATGATTCAGGATCTTCACTCCCATACTTACTATTCATTCTGCGGCAAAGACGCTCCGGAGGCGGTCGCGGAGGCGGCCATCGAAGGCGGCATTGAACTTCTGGGCTTCACGGACCATAACTACGGTATCGGCTTTCAGCGCATCGAGATGTTCTTTCTGCCCACCGACGCGTTCGCGGGGAAGGACTACGGCCGCTGCCTTCAGAGGTACTTCGACCACATAAATCTCATTCGCGAGAAATATGCGGACAAGATCAGGATTCTGCGCGGCATCGAGCTCAACACGCTGCCCAACACGAACCACGCTCTTCCCGATAATTGCGACATTTCGTACTACGACTACTGCCTCATCGAAAACCTGGACTGGGAGGGTTCGATCACGGGCGGCGACCTTTTCGGTTACGCCAAGAAACTCCGCTGCTATGCGGGCGTGGCCCACACGGATCTGTTTGCATATGCGCAGCGCATTGGCGTCGACCCCCTGGACTATTTCAAGCGGATGGCTGACGAAAACATTTTCTGGGAGATGAACGTGAACTACGATTCGACCCACAATTTCCACCAGCACAAGTACGTTCTGGACTTTTTCATGGACCCCGCCAAGCAGGAGATCGTCCGGAAGTCAGGCGTCAAGGTCAGCGTCGGTTTCGACGGCCACAAGGTCGAGGATTACCTGCCGGCAAGGATCGCAGCATACTGCAAGGCCCTGACCGAAATGGGCATTCCCATGCCTTTTGAAAAGGATTTTAATTGATAAAACCCGCCAATGCAAGCAGCTGCTCTGCCTTGGCCAGGTAACTTGCGCAAAGAACAAAAAAAAATAAGGAGTAAAAATGAGTCTGTACTTTTTACGGTTGGGTATACTCTGCCTGTGCGGCGCCTGCCTGGGCATTTCATCCCGTTTTTTTAACACAGAAGAGATAATCTCCAACCACCCTCTGTTCGCAGCGACGCTAATGATGGACGCCGTCATTTTTATCGTTGCCGTCATAATGCTTGTATTGATTCTCAGAGCCAGAAAACATCCGGAGAAGTACGGGGCGGATGCACAAATATCCGCCGACAAATTCGCCAAGGTAATGATTCTGTTAGTCCTGTCATTAGGGTCTGCGGCTCTGTGCATTTGGCTGGGACGTTTGGTCCTGGCGGACAGATTTGTATTGGCGTGTCGGATTATGTCCCTTTCGCTGGCAGGCCTGGCGGTTTCGGTATTTTTGGTTGAGAGAATAATTGGCGGTGTACAGGAAAAAAAGATGTCCCGCATGAGCGTTCGCGAGATTCAGCAGTACGTTCTGAATCACCGTGATGAGGCAGAAAAGAAGTTTGCCGAAAAAGAGAAGCTGCTGTGCAGGATGAACCGTCTCTTCGACTTGCAGGATCTGCTCATTGCTCTGATCGGCGCAGGCGCGGCCTTTTTGTTCGGCGGAGTGGGTCCGGTCTGGGACTGGTTCTATGTTCCTTTCGGTATTTTGTGCGCGGCGCTTATACTCTCCTCCCTTTTCAGCGTCAGGCTGCCCTTTTCCCGTAAGGCGAGACCGAAGGATGATTCAGTCCTAAAAAAAGCGGATTTCCCCGAACTGTTCGCAACCGCCGAGCGGGCAATGGAAGCTCTCGGTGTGAAGGGGAATTTTGATATTAACGTTGTGGACGGAGCAGGTGCGGGCATTGAGCATTCAGGCGATTATTATATACTTCAACTCGGGCAAATTTTGTTGTCCATTCTTTCAAAAGAGGAATTGTTTAACGTTCTGCTGCACGAGTTTGCCCACGTGACCGGTAAAAATTCGAAAGTCAACCGCCTTGCAGAGTTAAAGATACGTTTTGCAGAACCGAAAGGAGTGCCTTTTGCGGACTTGCTGTTCCGCAACACACACACTTTATATCCCTTCTTTTTCTTTCACCACCAAATGTATATCTTTGCAGGCTCCCTTGCGCTGGAATACGCATCTGACCTGGCAGCCGCGGAGCACGGAAATGCGAAAGCTTTTATCTCTGCGCTTTTCAAGATGAAATATTATGAGTTTTACGCCTGGGAATACACGGCTTACGATCATCCGCCGCTGTTTGCCGCAAAGACGCCTGAGGAAGTTGCCGCCGCAACAGACGATGTGCAGCTTTTCCTGTCCAGACTGGCTGAAAGGAAGTCATTCTGGCATGAGCTGATTCTGAAGGAGCTGCCCGGACGAACCGATTCCCACCCTACTGCTCGGATGAGGGCAGAAGCGCTGGGTCTTGCGGATACGGATATCCTTTCTGCGGACCATGACGAGTCCTATGCCCGGGAGGTGGAGCAGGCGGTGGCTCATTTCAGGAAACAGTTCATTGATTCCCTCAGCCCCCAATTCAAATCACTGCGGAAAGAATACTACTTAGATTACATGGAGCGGGTTGCAAACTGGGACAACGAGGGAAAGCCGCTGGACCCCATAAACTATCCGGACACCCTTGGCGATCTCAAAGCTTTGGGCAGGATTACGGATGCACTGGAGCTGTGCGACCGTGCTCTTAAGGAGACTGAAATACCGACCCAGGGGCACGCCGCATGCTTTGTCAAAGGAACTCTTCTCCTGCACAGGTTTGATGAGGCCGGCGTGGAACTGCTCTACAAAGCAATTGAAAACAACACAAACTACATCGATGAAGGGTTGCCTGTCCTGGGCTACTATTTCTGTCAAACGGGCAGAACAGAGGAGCTGGAAGAATACCGGGAAAAGGCGCTGAAAAAAACCGAAGAACAAAGTGATTTATACAGCAAGATGGAATATCTGGCTCCCGAAGACAATCTGGTGCCGGAGTCGCTTCCGGAGGGACGGCTGGACGACATTTTGAACTATATCAAAAGCATTTCCGACAACTGCGTTGCAGAGGTCTTTCTGGTACGCAAGGTCATCACAGACGAATTCTTCTGCAGCCCGTTTGTTATCCGGTTCAACAAGACGGCTCCGGAGGAGAAAAGGTTCAAGATAATGCATCTGATTTTCAACTATCTGGATAACTGTCCCTACGACTGGCAATATGCCCTTTTCGATTATGATGAGGTTCCTAAAACCCATCAGGCAATCAAATCCGTGGAAGGCAGCTCTGTCTGCCGTTTTGAATGAAACACAGGGAAGGAGAAGAATATGAACACAAGGATGGACCGCAACAAGCTTAACATCGGAACCTATATTTTGAGGCCTTATGCACGAACCGAGCAGCATGTGAAAGACCTTGCCGGCTGCGGGATCGACTTTGTGGTCTGCGCAGATTACGACCTTCCCATGCTGGATCTTTTCGAGAAATACGGTGTGGGCGCCGTGGTGACGGGAATTCTTCCCCACTGGTGGGGCGGCGACGGCGAGAATGCGGGAAACCTCCGCAAGGCCATCTCCCGGGACGGCATTCTTGAAGCCGCCAATAAATTCAAGGACCACCCGGCAATATGGGGCATTGACATCGGCGATGAGCCCTCAGCTCTGGATTTTCCCTATTACGGCGAGCTTTTCGGCATTGTGAACACCCTGTTCCCGAAGCAGTTTCCCTACCTGAACCTCTACCCCAACTACGCCTCGGTCTCCCAAAACAGTGAAGACGAGACCACCTGCCAGCTGGGCACCAAAACCTACGACGAGCACATTCAAAAGTACTGCGAAAACGTTCCGGCAGATTATCTGAGCTACGATTTCTACGTTTACTGCACCACTGTCCGCAAGGCCTATGAGAACCTGATTACAGTTGCCGATGCCTGCCGCCGCTCCGGCCGCTCCGTCTGGATCGTTCTCCAAGTCAACTCCCACGTGCCCCAGGGGTGGATTTCCGAAAACATGCTGAGGTTCCAGGCTTACAGCGCCATGGCCTTTGGCGTTGAGGCCATCACCTGGGCCTGCTACACCGCCGGCTGGTGGTACAACCAGGTCCTCGACGAAAAGGGCGAAAAGACCGTCCAGTATGACCGCCTCCGCAACGTCAACGGCGAAATCCGCGCGATGGCGCCCCTTTACATGAAGTACCTCTCCACCGCCACCCACTTTGTAGGGTTCGACACGGTCGCCGACATCGATGGCTCTTCGATCGTTTCCGTCAAATCACTGAACACCGGTTATTTCCGCAATCTCAAAGCGGACGACGGCCTGCCGCTGGTGGTGGGCGAAATGAATTCGCGCGAAGGCGACGGCTCCAGGGCACTGTTCATTTTCGCGGCCGACGACTGGAAGGGCGAAAACAGGAAGCACCGCAGAGTCACGTTCGAGACAACCGGCGCCGCACCCGCCCTCTCCGCCTTCTGCCCCGAAGGCATCAAACAGCTGGACAGAAACCCCGACGGCAGCTATTCCTTCGACATCGACTCCAACGGCTGCTGCATGATAACAATAAGACCGTAATTTCTGAGAGGTGCCGGAATATGAACAAAAACGCACTGAACGTTAAAGCGGGCCGCAGGCTTTTCGACGAGGTCGTCGCGAATCCCGCGCAGATGCCGTTTTCTTTTAAGTATGACGGAAAGACCTTCCGCGGGCTTGAGGCTCTCGCTCCCCGCAAAATGACGGTCGGCCGCGGAGGCGCCACAAACGTTATTTTCGACGCGAAAGTCGACGAAAACCTCTCTATCCGCGTGGACGCGACGTTCGTTCACGAATTCGGACAGTCGGAGTACACCGTTTATTTCGAAAACACGGGCAAAAAGCCCACCGGCGTCATTTCGGCCGTCCGCTGCCTCGACACGGTTTTCGAGGGCAAAAATCCGCTCCTCCGCGGCAACATGGGCGACCACGACAACTGGTACGCGGACTACGTTCACGACCTCGCGAACGGCGACCAATACTTCCGCTCGGACGGCGGCAGGGCGACGCACATAGTGTTCCCCTATTTCGACCTCGTGCACGGAAACGGCGGCACGATGATTGCCCTCGGCTGGGCAGGCACCTGGGAGGCTCTTTTTTCTCCGGGCGACGGCAAAACACGCGTCTCGGCGGGAACGGACAACAGCCTGAACACCGTTCTGCTTCCCGGCGAGAAGATCCGCACAGGCCTTGTCGTGCTGCTCCCCTATAAAGGGCGGAACCGCGACGACGCCTCCAACCTCTGGCGCGCCTGGTTTATGAAGTACAATCTCCCGAAGGCCGACGCCGCAGGGAACCCCTTAAAGCCGCTCTCAACCGCGGGTTTCGCGAACGACACCGGCCTTCCCAACTCGGACGGCAGCATTTCAGAGCGGTATTTCACGTGGAAGCCCACGCTCGACAAGGTCGTTTCCGAGAAGATCGTTCCCGACTTCAGGTGGTTCGACGCCGGCTGGTACAGCGACCCCTCCGGGAAAACGGTCGAAGCCGACTGGTGGGGCACCGTGGGCAGCTGGGAGCTCGACCGCGAAAAGTGGCCGGGAAACACCTTTGCCGAGTCAAACGAGGCCTGCCACAGGGCTGGAATGAAGGTCCTCTGCTGGTTCGAGCCCGAACGCGTCACGAACGTTCCCGAGCTCGTCAAAAACTACGGTTACAAAGAGGAGTGGAGCATCGGCACCGGACTCGTCCGCACGAACAACCTCGGCGACCCCGACTGCCTGAAATGGACGCTCGGCCGCGTAACGAAAATGATGCTCGACCACAAGGTCGACATGTACCGCGAGGACAACAACAGCGACCCCGGCTTCGCCTGGCCCTACCGCGACGGCATCGAAGCGCAGCAGCTCGGTCTGCCCAGGTCGGGAATCACCGAAAACAAGTGCATCTGCGGCCACTACGCGCTCTGGGACGGCATTATCGACTTCTGCCGCCAAAACGGAAAGTGCACCTTCGTGGACTCCTGCGCGTCCGGAGGCGGCCGTAACGACATCGAATCGATGCGGAGAGGCTTCCCTCTGATGCGCTCAGACTACGACAGAACGACGTCGTCAATGCGCCTCTCGCAGACCTCCACCCTGTGCCGCTGGCTTCCCTTCCACGGCTCGTCGACAAAAGAGACGGAGCACCAGCTTGAAGCGAGCAAAGGCGCGGGCTCCTCAGTCTACGTCGCCCGCGCCTCCTACCTTCCGATCTACAACTTCGGTGAGGCCTTCACACACAACAAATCACTCGATTTTGACCTGATGCGCCGAAACCTCAACGAGTGGAAATCCGTCCGCCACCTTCTGACTAAAGACATGTACGTGCTCACCCCCTGGCGCCACAACCTCGACCGCGGCCACTGGA
>CACZNV010000035.1 GCA_902782645.1 uncultured Ruminococcus sp.
CTTGCTATGAGCAATGATAAAACGAAACTCATTCTCGCGAATACCAATGAGCAGGGCACAGATGCCCTCAATATTCAAAGCTTAATAAACGTTTTTCGTGATAAACAGCGGGTCGCGGCAGGCTTTCCAGTTGCTTGCCGTTTGGTGTATAATATGCGCAGCAATACCCGGTGCGTGCTGTTGTGCGCACAAAAGCGGAGGTAGACATAATGGTATCATCATCTGATTCGTGGGAGACTCAATCCGGGGCGCCGGCTTTGCCGCAGGCGGAAGAGAGGGTTGCCTCCGTGCAGCCGCAGACCGACGGCGCTATAAAAACCAAACAGCTGCCGGAGTTTAAAGTCAGCGGCTGCTTCTCATCGCATATGGTGCTGCAGCGCCGCAAACCGGTCAGAATATTCGGGTTTTCCCGCCATCCGGGCATGAAGGTGAACGGCAGATGGCAGGGTGAGACGGCGGAGGGCATCGTTGATTCAAAAGGCCGGTTTGAATTGATTTTCAAAGCGCGGGAAGCGCAGCGGGAGCCGTCGCGGATGGTCATTTACTCCGGTTGCGGGTGCGCAGAATTTGAGGACATTCTGGTGGGCGACGTGTGGCTGATTGGCGGTCAATCCAATGCCGAATGCCACCTCTCTCAGTGCATCCAGGTCACGCCCGAGCTGTATGACCGCATCTCGCCGGAGGATTGTTTCCGACTCTTTTGCCAGACCCAGGTCGGCGCATATGAGCTCCGGGACAATTGCGCGGAGCCGGCGCACGACATCATTGACACCGCGTGGCGCTGGCAGCGGCCCGACCGGGACGCTGCGCTGAATTTCTCCGCGATGGGGTACTATTTCGCAAAAGAATTGTCAAAATATACCGACGTTCCTCTGGGCCTGTTCATGATCTGTGCGGGCGGCGCGTGTCTGCGGGAACTGATGCCGGCCGAGCTGGCAAACGCGCGCGGCTACACGCTTGGCGCCAACATGCCCGTGGGCGGCTATTACAATACGCTGATCAGTCCGTTGCTGGGGCTGGAGTTTTACGGACAGTTGTTTTTCCAGGGTGAGAGCGAAGGCTGCTGGGCGGAGACGGCGCCCCGGTACTGCGGCGATTTGGCTGCGTTCGTGGCGGATGAGCGCACCCGCTTCCGTACAGATTTCCCGTTCTACAACGTGCAGCTTTGCTCATACCGTACGGAGGGACCGTCATTTTTCCCGTACCACGAGATTGTACGGCTGGAGCAGTTCGACGCACTCAAAGCGATACCAAACAGTTATCTGGCGGTGTGCCGCGATCTTGGCGCGCTGCCGGGGGACGTGGATTGGGCACATTCGCCCCACAAAGCGGAACTGGGGCGGCGGCTGGCAATGCAGGTGTACGCATACGAATACGGCGGTGCGGCGGCAATGCCCGATCCCGCGGAATATGAGTCACCGGTTCCCACGGAAGTGAAGCGCACGGCAAAAGGGTTTGAAGTGAAATTCAAGTATTCCGGCACTGGCCTTAAGACCGGCGATGGGGGTGCGCTCACCGGCTTCGGCATCCGCACCGTTGACGACGTTAAGCCTGCACCGGCGGAAGCGGAGATCGTTGCCGCCGACACCGTTCTGGTGCGTTGCAAGCGCGAAGCACAGACCGCAGCCACGGAAGTCTGTTTCGCGTACGATTTCAGCGCATACATGGCGGACGCCAATCTCGTTAATTCTTTCGGCCTGCCGGCGCCGTCGTTCCGGGCCGCATGTAGTAAATGAAAGAGGTATACATATGGGCTCAAAAACCCACTACAAAATAACATATCAGACCACTTAGTGTGCTGGAAAAACATATTCTGCTTAAACGAAACTTGAAAACAATGAAGAAATTGACAACTTTGTAATTTGTGTTCTACTATAATTACAACACTTGAAATGACCAGTTGGCAGAACAGACTTAAAATGAAATATTCATGTGAGTAATATTATAACGATGATGCTTACATGGCACCGGGGCATCCGCTTTTTTCATATCAATGTGTTATGCAGGGGTTTAATCTGGATGACGCAGAAATCTTATATAATAAAATCGAAAACGGAAAGCATGCATTTTGCGTTAACTGTAGAAACACGCTTTCAGGCTTAATAGATGGTTATTTTGACAATTGAAAGAGAGGAGAAGAGAATATGAAACGATCAAAAATGACAGCGGTGCTGGCAGCAACAATTTGCGTGATGTTGCTTTGTTCATGCGGGGCAGGAAATACCGTAAACAAAGACGGGAAACCCACAAACTTGAATGAAGAAGGTGCAATAAAAGAAGTTGACTTGGAACATTATACTCTTCAAAACGTCGATAATCAGTGGTACATGAAATTCAACGAGGAAGCAAACCCCTCAGACAAGTCTCCGGAGGGATCGATGTCTGCGTGTCTGTATTTCAATTCGCTTGACGAACTGGTATCAAAAATTAAAACTGACAATTTTACAAACGGTCAAAGAAAGCATATGCAAACGGTGTTTCTGAAAGATGCAAACGGTGTTCGGCTTTTTGATATCAACAATCCGCCAATACCGGTCTTTCCGGAGGAATACTCAATTCAGGAAGTTCTGTGGTACGGCTGCTATTACGCAATTCACCTGATTAATTCAAATAATGAAACCGTATATTTGGAATGGCTGCCTGAAGATGGCTTTGAAGAAATCTTTCAATATGAATATGTGAATTACCTGGAGGGAGACTACCTTGATGTATCCGGATCTGAAATCATTGGCGGCAAGACTGTTTATATGTTGACTTCAAAAAGCAGTGTAAGAAAAATGGTCAGATACGAACCCGTTCCGGGAGTGTATGTACAGGAAATGTACAGAATCAAAAATATGACAGGAAGTGTATATGAGGAGTCGGAAACGATTCCGGCATGGATACGGCTGTACAGTCAATCAACCGATATTCAGTTTACTGTCGCTATCTCAAAGCCTGGGAGAGCAATCTCCGCAGAAGAGCTTCTTCAGTTTTATTATACGAAAAAATAGCAGTTTTAATATCATAGAACCGGGAACCCGGGTTTTTCGGCGCCGCGCCAATGACAAATCATTGGCGTGTTTCCATACATACCCGCCAATGAGAATTATTTGAAAACATCTCCTTTTTATGATAGGATAAACGCAGACTTTAGCAGGACAATTAAAGGACAGCGAAAGCAATCCTTGAAATATGCGTGGATTCTACAGTGCGCTCCCCATCGGGAGGCGCTTTATGAAAAAGGAGAGAGATTTATTATGAAAAAAAGCTTTTCCGCCTTTGCGGCAATCCTTGTCGCCTTTCTGACGGCGTTTTCGTTTTCCGGAACATGCGTTTTTGCGGAAAATGACGGCCCGGAGGAGAGAACGTTCTATTCACAGGACTTTGAAGGGTTTGAGGCCTCTGCCGGTGCGACAGAGGAGTACGTCTTTAACGACGCCAAGGGAAACAAACCTTCCGGATTCAGTGAGTTCATCGGAGACGGAGACAGGAGCGGCGCGATTATCAGCGCGGAGAAGATTGGCGGGTCGAAGTCGCTGAGGCTTATGCGCTACGACGGCGGCGTTGCCGATATGCGAATAACCGGGCTCAGTCTCGGGGCGCTGGGGGAGGGCTCCAAGATATCTTTTTCCTTCAAGTTTATGTATAAAACCCTGGGAAACTACGGCTTTTCCGTGCTTCTGGCAGGCATTCCGGAGTCCACCCACGTTGAGGATTACGGCGGGGGCGTAAGGAACCTTTTCTCGTCGGGAACCGACGACGAGACCGGGAAGGATGTGCTCTACGTGGTGAACCCTGAGGGCGGGTCGATTGCAGTGACGGACGAACTGCACCCTGACACCGAGTATACCGTAGAGACCGTCTTTACGGCCGGCAGCGACGAATATGAGCTCTTTATCAACGGGGAGCGCATTGGCGAGTTCAAGTACATTGGCAAGATGACGAACATCACGGCAATCAGATTCGACTGCCACGACTGGGCAGAGGAGAACGACATCTCCCGGTCCCAGAAGGGAAGCACCCACGTCAACGAGGTCTATTTCGACGACATCAGACTTGCGGCGACGCCAAAAGCCCAGTCCTCCGAACACGCCAATAAACTCTTCCGGTTTAAAGGCGATGACTTTTGCTTCTTTGAAGATTTCGACAATTTGTCACCGGAGAGCGACTATCAGCAGCCCAACGATGAATCGGAGACTTTCTCCTATGCGGGCGAGCTTCCGTTCCTGAAATCCTACGGGGCCCCCTTCGTCAACGCCCTGTCTTACGTGATGCCCACGGATTCCGAAAGAGGCTTCGACGTTATTGCCATTGCCGCCAAGGACTTCCTTGACATGCGGTTCTGGATGATCCTTGCGGCGGATGACCCTGATGCCGATCTTTTTGTCTATTTTACGGTAAAAGTTAAGGACCTGAAGGGCTGCTTCGACCTTTGCGTCACCAACAGAACCGAGGAAGCCACCTCCACCGACAGCACCGACAGGGGTGGTATGGTCATCAGGCTCGAACCACTTCAAAACGGCAAGATAGCGGTGATGAACTCCACTCACCAATATATCGGCTCCTTTGAAAAGGATACAACTGTCACCCTCGGCGCAGCCTTCTTTATGGACACTCAGAACTACGTGATTTTCCTTGACGGGGAGATGATGCAGGACAGCATGTCACTTTACCCGGAAAGCTTCCTGGGCATCAGCGCATTGCGTTTCGACCTTGAGGGCGCCGGAAGCGAGGTCGTATTTGACGACATCAATATCGAGTACGGCGAGCTTGAAGAAATAGGGGAGGCCTCCGAAACCTCAAAACCCTCCGAGACTGCCGAACCGTCAGCCACGCCCGAAGCCACCGAACCCGCAGTCGAGGAGCCGACGCCAACTCCTGAGGAAAATCCTACAACAGCCCCTGTTGAAACCGCAGGACAGCCCACGGCAGGTGACAAACAGGAAGACCCCACCGCTGCTCCTTCCGGACAGAAAAAGGGTTGCGGCGGAACTGCCTTGACGGCAATTGCAGTCATCGCTGCGGGAGCTGCCGCAATGATACCGCTGTCCTGCAGGAAAAAGTCTTGCAAAAAGAATAACAACCCGTGATTTTCGGATAAAAAACGAATAACAATGGTTTGCCGCCGGCTGAGGGAACGCCTCAGCCGGCTTGTCTTTTGCGGAGGCTTTTATTGACTGCTACAAATGTTAATTTGCCGCCAAAGTAAACTATTGGTTTGAAAATCCAACCAAAAACCAACAGAGAGCTCATTGTTTTAATGTTGCTTCGTTGATATTATTATGTCAGAACGAGCGCCCGTTACTATTTCAACAGGAGTGATGAAAATGGAATTTAGCTTTGGAAAGAAAATAAAAGAATTGAGGTTCGCTAAAGATGTTACGCAGGACCAGCTCGCTCAGCATTTGATGATATCGCCCCAGGCAGTCAGCAAGTGGGAGCGGGAAACCGGATACCCGGACATCATGATGCTGCCCCGCATTGCCGCGTTTTTCGATGTAACCGTTGATGAACTTCTTGGCACCGGTGAAGAGATCAGGCGCGGGAAAATCGAAAAATGGAAAGAGGAAACCGACGAATATTGGCACACTGGGCAGATGGAAAAGAACTTAGAGCTTTGGAAAAGCGCATACAGTGAGTACCCGAACGATCCGGATGTTGTTTATTACTACATGTATGCGTTGAATGCGCTCTGGCGTGTCGACGAAGATCCTTCAAAAAAAGAAAAAATCTTTGAACTTGCCGAGTGGCTGCTCCAAAAAGGTCCAAACGAGGATTTGCGTAATTCTGCCAGACAGGTGCTGTGTTTCGCAAATCTGATGCTTGGCGATAACGAAAAGGCCAGGAAATATGCGGAAGAGGCCTGCGGTTATGAAAGCAGTTTCCTGCTTTCCCATGTTCTCGAGGGAGAAGAACGGATTGAGCATGGCCAAGGGCTGATATTACGTCTTATAACTGACGCAGCAAATCAGATCAATAGGATTGCCGACAGCTATCCGCACAATGAGGCCATCGAGGTTTGGAAATACGTTATCGGGCTGTATAAAGGACTGTTTTCCAAGGGTGATTTCGGTTTTTACTATTTGCGGATGAACGAATACTCCGGGAGACTTTCGCGAAGATATGCAATGAACGGCGAGCGAGAACAGTGCCTTGAGGAGCTGAAGAATTCGGTTGAATATCTCAAAGCTTTTTTGGAATGGGCAAAGGGAAGCGAGAAAGAAAAGCATACATCGCTGCTTCTGAACAGGCTTGAAATGTCGCGTTATTATACCAATACATCAGGCAGACCCATGAGTACACAAACGATGGAAGATATTAAGCGTCAATGTTACGACCCCTACCGGGAGGACCCTGAATTCATACGCATCAAAAGCGAGCTTGAAGCTATACACAATGAAGAAATAAACAAATAATTATATGATGGACTGCCGGCGCTCGAAAGAGCGCCGGTTTTACACTTTCAGGAACAGTGAAAACAGGGCAAAAACGGCGCCCGCTGCGATGCCGGCAATTTCGCTTCTTGCGAAATAGGACAACAGACTTGAGACAGCTCCGGAGGCGCCGGCCATTGAAAGGAGCCTCAGAATTTGAGCGGTTACGTTTTCGGAAAAAGGCTTTAGCTTTATGTCGCCGGAGGCATTTAAGAACACCTCTTTTGGCGCAGAACCTTCAAAAAACAGTCTTCCGGCGGAGAGGGCGAGGGCAAATGCCGCCAGGACGGTCAGCGGAAGAAGAATGACAAGAAGTAATGCCTTGGCGGCAGTCACCTTGCAGCATTGGTTTTGGTACGGCCTGCAGGCAGAAGATAAACCGCCGGCGTTTTCTTTCTTTTGCGGTCAACTCCGAAAACCGCAGCAGCTGCGAAAACGCCAATTATTCCCATCAGCGCGAGTTGAATATCATGTAAATTATGTGACCTGATATAGAAGAGCGCAGCATTTCTGTCGGGGTCGCCCGCATTGCGCCTTGTCGCAAATCCACACCGTCAACTGAGTCTTTAAGGGTATCGCATTTGGCTTGAAGATACGCCCTGTAGTCGTTTTCTTTTAGAGCCCTGTCAAAACCTTCGATAACCGTCGGATCCTCGCCTCTTACTAAAGCGATATACCTTGATTCTACGCAATCATACTGCCAACCCACGGTAGCGAAACCCTTTTCCAAAAGGTCTTTGTAGTAGGACAAAAGCTCTTTTTCTTCTCGGTCAGCGGCTTTTTCAGCGGCTTCCGCACCATCGAGGTCCTTTTGTTTCCTCTGTTTTTCTGCCGTTTTGCGGTATACGGAGATGCTTTTTTCTGTGGATTCTATGATTTTCTCAGGCGGCCAAGTCATGGCATCCCCCCCTTCAAAGCGAGAAGAGTTGAGAGTCCACAGGGCCCGGACATCCATGCAAAGATGTGCTGCAGTTATTCCGGAAATGACAATGACCAGGACAGCAAAAGGCAGCAGCTTGTTTTTTAGTTTTATGAATTCTTTTTTTAAGCAACCTGTCATAGAGTAATATCAACCTCCTTGAATTAAGTATCCGGTCACGGTCTCTAGACGATCTTCCAGCTCCCGGAAACAAGTTTTAAAGTAAAAGTCATGTTGTCGATTGTGCAGTCACCGAGATAATCCCGTTCGATTTTGCTGCCATTCGGATAGTACAGCGCCTGCTGCCTTTCTACACTTGCCGTGATTTGGATTGTGTAACAAAAAAGACGTTTTTTCGGGTTTACAATTTACATTGGCGATAAAACTACTTGCAAAACCCCTGCGGTAGACTTACAATCCGAAACGGACAATTCAGAATTGCCTAAGGCGGAATGTTCAAAATCATTAGTAAAGGGAAATGAGAACGGTGAAAATGACAGATAAACCGGAGAAAAAGGCGAATGCCGGCATGAACAGAGATAATGCAGAGGCGGTTAATGCCGCGGGTGCGGAATTGGCGGAAAACGAGCTGGATCAGGCGACAGGAGGGTACCAGTACGATACCGAATCCTGGACTTGGGGAGATAATGAAAAGTGTCCCAAGAGCCCTGACGGACAGCACAAATGGGTCCACGAGATGGTGCAGACGGCCAGGTTACCCACCATGCGCTGTGAATATTGCAATAAATCTTCAGATATATTCCGGTAATCGGAACTGAAAGGCTGCAGTCGAAAAGAAAGCATCACGGGAGGCGGTTATTATGAAACCCGAAGACAACTCAAAAAAACAACAGGACAGTGGGGAAGGCATAATCTTGACTGATGAAGAATTGGATCAGGTTACAGGCGGAGACGGCGGGCACTGGATTTTTCGTCACTCTGTTATGTCTGATGGTATTATCGAAGGTGAATTATCGTGCCCGTATTGTGGGTATTGTTACACGGGCACACAATGTCAACGCTGCGGAGCGCAAAACCTTCCTTTTAGTGAGTCTGCGTTTTCGGAAATAGACACAACCAATTTATCAATAAAAGAGATATGATATCCGACACAATACCGTTCGTTTTTTAATTATTACTCATAAACACTATGTGTTATCAGCCGCTTTGTGCTTCGCTTTTTCGGAAAGGCGCAGTTCAAAGCGGTTTTTGCTTTTACTTTCGGGTACCCGGGTGGGATAGTTGCCCTCGAAGCAGGCGCTGCAGTAGCAGTTTGAGCAGCACAGCTCAGACAGGCTTTCGGCGGGGAAGAAGCCAAGGGAATCCGCGCCGATCATATCGGCAATCTCTTTCACCGAGTGGTGGTTGGCGATGAGGTCCTCTTTCGAGTCGATATCCGTTCCGTAAAAACAGGGGAAGAGGAATGGGGGCGCTGAAACCCGCATGTGGATTTCCTTGGCGCCTGCTTCCCGGAGAAGCGAAACAATGTGGCCGGAGGTGGTGCCTCTGACGATGGAGTCGTCGATGAGAACGATGCGCTTGCCGGCAACCACGTCTCTGACCGCAGAAAGCTTTATGTTGACCTGGGTGGACCTGTCCGAAGGCGCAATGAAGGTCCTGCCAATGTACTTGTTTTTCACAAGGCCGGTGTCATAGGGGATGTTTGACTCTCTGCTGTAGCCGAGGGCGGCGTCAAGCCCTGAATCCGGCACGCCAATGACGACGTCCGCCTCGACAGGGTGGGCCTTGGCGAGTACTCTTCCTGCCCTTATGCGCGCTTCGTGGACGGAGACCCCGTCTATAACGGAATCCGGGCGGGCAAAATAGATGTATTCAAAGACGCAGAGCTTTTTCGGTTTTTCCCCGCAGTGTTCCCTGCGGGACACGATGCCTTCCTTGCTGAATATGATGATTTCACCGGGCTCCACGTCCCTTATGAATTCCGCGCCAACGGCGGCAAGGGCACAGCTCTCGGAGGCGACAGCGTAGGTCCCGTCCTTGGTTTTTCCGAAGCAAAGAGGGCGGAAACCATGGGGGTCCCTGCAGCAGATAAGCTTCTGCGGTGACATGAGCACCAGTGAGTAGGCGCCGTCAAGGACATTCATTGCGCAGCTGAGGGCCTCTTCGATGGACGGGGCGGTGAGACGCTCTTTTGTGACTATGTATGCGATAATTTCGGTGTCGCTGGTGGTGTGGAATATTGCGCCGGACAGCTCGAGTTCGGAGCGCAGCTTGGCGGCATTTGAAAGATTGCCGTTATGCGCCAATGCCATCCGGCCCTTTATATGGTTAACCTCGACCGGCTGGCAGTTGTTGCGGTTGGTGCCGCCGGTTGTTCCGTAGCGGGTGTGGGCCACCGCCATATTGGCGGCAGGGAAAGAGGCCAGAATGTCTTTTGTGAAGACCTCGTTGACGATGCCAAGGTCTTTATGGGAAACAAAAACACCGTCGTCGTTTACCGTTATACCGCAGCTTTCCTGTCCCCGGTGCTGCAGGGCGTAAAGCCCGTAGTAACACATTGCCGCCGCATCCACAGGCTTTTCGGACATCACACCGAAAACGCCGCATTCCTCATGTAGTTCCATTTCAGTTTTCCCTTGTTTTTCAATCCTCAGGAGGGTGAACCTCCCCGCTTTTCGCCGGCTTCCGGCCTGGTTTAAATGCAGTACTTAAATGCAGTGTTTTGAAAAAACACAGGCGTCTCCCACAGGTGATGTGAAAGACGCCGTTGCCTTTTATTTAAGTACGGGCGTAATATACAACAAGGGGAGGGCTCTGTCAATAGCATTGGCGATGTTGTAAGCCGCTGATTCTTGTGTTATACTTCATTCAAGATTCAAGCTTTGTACATAAAATACAGCAGGAGGTTCTTTTATGTTTCATGTCAAAAAGCTTTTTACGGTGCTTCTTGCGTTGGCGGTTTTTTTAGTATCGCTCCCTGCGGCACGTTTGGGTGTCCGGGCGGCGGAGCCTGTTTCGAGAACGGTTATGCTGTACCTGATCGGCGCCGATCTTGAGTCAGATTACGGGTTTGCCACCTTTAACCTGACGGAAAGCATGAAAGCAGACTACAACGGGCATCTGCAGTTCGTTGTTATGACCGGCGGGTCTGTGGAGTGGCACACCGATGGGGAATATCTTTCAGGCGCAGAAGAGATAAATCCTGATTTGAACCAGATTTGGACCCTTTCGGGCAAAAAAGAAAATGAAGAGCACGGTGTGATGACTCTGGTGGAGCCGGATGGATTGCCGGGTTTTGAGGATACCGACATGGCGGATCCCGCAGCCCTTTCGGCGTTTATAGATTACTGTTATGACAACTACAGTGCCGATCAGTACGACCTTATACTGTGGGATCACGGCGGTGGCCCTTCAGACGGCTTCGGTTTTGACGACAGATACTGGTCCATGATGACATTCTCCAATGTAATAGAGGCGATTCAGTCAAACAAACTCATAGATTCAGGCAGCAAATTTGAAATTATAGACTTTGACGCGTGCCTCATGGGCTCCGTGGAGATTGTCACGGCGCTAAGCCTGTATGCGGATTATCTCGTTGTTTCCGCGGAAACTGAACCCGGAGCGGGACAGAACTACAGAAGCTGGCTGAATGCCCTTGCGAACAATCCGTCAATGAGCGGATTTGACATCGGACGCAGCATGGTGGACGGGCTCGTGGACTACTATACGAACACTGAGGTGGACGACGCCACCCTTGCCGTCATTGACACTGCAAACTTTTTGGACAGAATGCTTCCGGCCCTGGCTGAGCTTGACGGGATACTTATAAGCGAGGCAACGGAGAAAGGGACAGCCAACGGCAGGTACAACTTCTATGACGAGCTTTATTCGCTGAATTATTCCATCGGTTATGCCCTTGGCGAGTACTCGCTGTACGACCTGGGAAATCTTGCCGGCGCCCTCAGCGTCCCTCAGACCGAGTTTGACGTGCTGACGGATGACGGGATCAGAGGCTCGCAGAATGTTTACACGGACGCGGCCCTCAGGATACTTGAGGTGCTTGCCGACAACGACAACAGCGGCGACGATGTCATCTATTCCGGATACACCGCCTGGATGCGCAAAAAGCTGAACAGTGTGACCGTGAGAGGACTTGACAGGGAGCTTATTCAAGCGGACAGTTCCGATATGATTACGGTCTATCCCACCGGGCTCAGCATCTTTTTCGGCGATTCCAATGAAACCAACACCCTTGCCTTTGTTACTGAGGTGGCTGCTGCAGCGGATCTACTTCCGGACGGAATTCAAAAGGACTATCTGGAGCGCCGCATCGCCGCACCGGCCCTCTACGCTTTGATCCACGAATTCGGCAGTTATATTTCGGACCGGGCCTGTGAAGAGGAATACGGTCTGGATTACAGCGAAATCAAAACTAGACTCAATGTGAAAAAATGGGAGTGGTACAAGCTCCAAATGATCATCGACAGCCTTGTTTCCTGCGGAGAATTTGATTCTTCTTCCGACGTGGAGAACTACCTGGCGGAGATTGTGGCCCAGCAGAGCGGCGAGGTTCTGCACATGGACAACATATCCGTGAAAAAACGGGAGCCCTATTTTGACTCGGGCGACACGTATAAAGTCACAATAGATAATATCTCGGCCCACAACATTGCTTCTGTCGGGTCGTCCATGGACGTGTACATATCTATGGAGATACCGGAGCTTGCCGGTTTGGTCGCCAAGGTGTACGACGACATCCCCATGAGCGACCTCTATCCGGAGGGAATTCATTTCGTAACGGGTGAGGTTAACGGCAAGGCCGACATGACGGAGTTCGTGGACTATCAGCTCGATGTCCAGTACGACCTCATGAGGGATTTTTATGCCTCCGACAGGATATCCTGGATCGTGCCCTTGGCGGAAAGAAAGTGCTACACAATCGTTGACGCCAACGGAAACGCCCACCTGGCAAACATCACCTTTACCGATGATGCGGGTGAATCCGGCTACATCGTCATCCTCGTTAAAACCGACGAAACCACCTATAAATACGGTTATCTGCTGGTTGCAAAAGAAGATGGCCAAATGAAGATAAAGGGTCTCACCCTGGACCGGGAAGATATGTCCGAAAGGTCCTTCATACCTATGGACAGCGACCGCTTCAAGGACTGTTCTTTTGCACCTGCGGTGTTTGTGTACGATGAACTGTACTATGTTCCCGTGGCACTTCCCGTCAGTACTTTCACCGGGACGGTGACGGATCAGCCGAACTGGGGCATTCACATAGAGGAGATGCCCACGGATCAGGTGGCGGACGTGGTCAAGGTCGGCGACGCATTTCATATTGACGATATCTACAGAACCGGCGAACACAACGATGTGACGGAGTTCTTTAAGGAAGCGGACGAAAAGGCTGAGCTTGGCGATGTGGTCCGCAGCATTGCCTCTGCGGAAATCGAAGTGGGCAAGGTGGTTTACAGCGGCGAGTTCCAAAAGCCCGCCGTGACGGTGGTTTACGACGGGAAAACACTCGCCGAGGATACGGATTACGTGGTGTGGTTTGACGGACTTGCCGAGCCGGGACCGGCCATGCTGATGGTGGCCGGCATTGGCGATTACTTCGGAACGCCGGCAAGCCTTTACACCGTGTCCTGCGCTGAGCACTCCCTGATGGAACTGTCAGTAACCCAGCCCACCTGTACAGAAGCCGGGTCCAGAGAACTGATGTGCACGGTGTGCTACGAGATTGTGCACGACCCTATACCCGCCAATGGCCACAACCTCACCCGCCACGTGGCGGTGCCCGCAACGAAGGAAAAAGACGGAACCCGGGAGTACTGGAGCTGCGAAACCTGCGAAAAGCTTTTCCTTGACCCAGAGGGAAAGAGAGAGACCGACGCTTCGGGTATAACCGCCAACTATTTTGAATACGTCCACAACCCGGAGGAAAACCCGGTCGCCATGAAGGATATTGTGAGGGACGAAACCGCAATATACGGATTCCGCCCCAGCGAAACAGGCAGCCTCAAGCAGTATGCGTCTGCCGACTGGTCAGACCCGTCAATCGTCGAGCCCGGACGTCAGGAAAGAATCGCATACCACGAGAGCATTGAGTCATTGTACGAAATCCTTAGGCAGATGCAGAGCGAAGGGAAAACGGTAGAAGAGATTGCAAGGGCAGTAAGCAGCAGGCGCAACGAGCTGAGGCTTGAAGCCTACAAGGACAACCCGGAGGGGCTTGAAATGCTCAAGCAGCGCAACCTTGAAAAGTACGGTCACGAGGAAGGTCCGCTGCCTGACGAGCTTTACACCCAGTACGGCTCATGGGAGAAAGTCATTGAGAAAGCTTTCAGCGCCAACGTGGGAATGGACGCATGCCTCGGGCTGTACGACGACTATTATGACCTGTATGTGGCCCTGGGACAGGTTGGCGGCGGGCAGTCCGGCGGTTCTGTGAACCCGCCCACCGGAGACGGCGGCGCCCGGTTCATTGCGGTGGCGGTTGTGCTCGCCGCCGGCGCCTTGGCGTCAATGATATTGCGCAAAAAGAGAGCAGAATGACGGGAAAGAGAGCAGAACCGTGAAAAAGCGGGCACGAAAAACAGCTGCTCCGCGGTTTGATGTTAAAAAAGAAGCTGAAGAACTGAAAAATCCTCGGCTTTTTTTGCATTATGTCGGTTTTTTGTTGGAAATTCAGATTATTTGTTGTATCATAGACCCGTGATATGTTTTCATGACACTTAGATTATATCACAAAAAAAGTCACCTACATTTAGGGAGCCTTAAGCTTATTTATTCTGTCTGAAGTATTTCAAACTGATGGCTTAAACTCTTCCGCTAAGAATGTAAACCGTTATAGGAGGATAAAATGGTAGTCAAGAGATTTATTAGTTTGCTTCTGGCAACTATGATCGCTTTTTCAATGATTCCTGCCATGATGCTGACCGCCGGAGCAGACGGCGACATCGGTGGTATAGTGATTGAATTGAAAGATCCCAACACTGTAGAAATATCGGGTCATACACACGATGAGGATCCTGAGGAGATCCAGGTGGAAAACCAGGATCCCAACGAGATCAACATCGTTTCGACCATGGATACGTCCCACTATGCGGGATTCAGCTTCGACGGAACGGAAGGCTGGTACAGGGAGAAGTGGGAAGGCTCGGGAACCGAAGAGGACCCGTTCCTTATCAAAAACGCAGGCAATCTAAGAAGAGTGTCTGCGTTTTGTATTGAGGGCCGTTCGTCCTTTGCGGGGTGCTACTTCCTCCTGACAAACGATATAGATTTGTCCGAATTCTGCGGTGAGAATATAAACACAAACTGGGAGCCTGTTGGCTTTGACGATGATCACCCATTCCGCGGAGTTTTCGACGGCGGCGGTCACACCGTACACAATCTTTATTACAGGGGCGACGCCAATTACAAAGGTCTCTTCGGAGGAGTAACGGGCACAATCAAAAACCTTTCGGTCAACGGGTATATTTCCGCAAACAATTATGTGGGCGGCATCGCCGGATATTGTTTTAAGGGCGGTTCGATCATCGGATGTTCAAATTATTGCAGGATCGAAGTAAAAGATACCGCAGGCGGAATCGTCGGCAAATCATTGAACGATGTGTTGATAGAAAACTGCTTCAATGCGGGAGAAATCTCAACCCCAATAGTAAAAGGAAACTTTGCCAGCGCCGGAATTGTAGGCTACTGCTTTAATACCCACGTTTACGGATGCCGCAACGAGGGTAGGATTTCCGGAGCTGATATAAGCGCGGGTATCGTGGGATACATCACCCACGGCATCATCAAAGATTGCTATAATTCCGGTAGTATCAGCGGAAACCAGACAGACAAGACAAAGGCCGGTTCAGGCGGAATAGTGGGTTATCAGGTTCATTATGACGCCGAGCTTTACAATTGCGTCAATACCGGCCAGATAATCGGTTATTACAATGTCGGCGGTGTAAGCGGCGGCGGCGAAGGATATGTGCGCAACTGTACAAACTATGCGTATATATTCGGAAATAGTGAAGTGGGTGGAATTGTGGGATTGAACGGCTATAAGGTTGTTGGCTGTACGAATTTTGGAGAAGTTTTAGCAGCCTGCACTTCGGCCGGCGGAATCACCGGAAAAACATTTTGCCATGCGGAAGAACTCAAAAGCTGTGTGAACTGGGGCTATGTAGTGTCTTACGGAATCGCAGGCGGTATCTCCGCATCTATCAGTTCCCTTTTTGACAACGGTTGTGTTGTGGAAAACTGCACCAATTACGGTGATGTTCTCTCACTGGCAATGCCCGGTCAAACGGGTGAAGCCGGAGGTATAGCCGGCTACACCCAGTATCTGGTTTCTATTTCCCGGTCTCGAAACTACGGCAAAATAGAAGCGTTTACGGATGGGGGCGGCTTTGTCGGCAACTGTGAGCTCACTACAATCACAGGATGTGAAAACTACGGCGAAGTCAGCTCTTTAACCGGTTATGCCGGAGGTATTTGCGGGCAGTCGTCCGGAGTGACGGCCGTTAACTGCATCAATACCGCTGAAATTACCGGAAAGAAAGCTACGGGAGGTTTGGTCGGCAGGACGTACGTGACCAATCTCAATAACAGTATTTCCGTAGGCAAGGTTTATTCCGACAGCCAGGCCGGTACGGTCATAGGAGAGCTTGGTAAAGGCTGCAAAATCGGCAGAAACCATTACCTCCTTTACTCCGGTCACCCCTCCGGAATCGGCGGAAAGAGCGCCGACGAATATGATTATGACGAGATTGACGGACTGAGCGAAGACGAGTACAAAACGAGAGCCTCAGACCGTTACGTTGGCTGGGACTTTGACAGCCTCTGGAAGATGACATCCGAAGGCCCGAGAATTAGGAATGCGGGCGGTTATGTTGAAGGAGGCGTCGTTAACGTTTCGAACGCCTACGACTTGGCGATGATTGGCGAAGCGGTTTCCCGGGGCGCAAAGCTTGAAGGGGTCACCGTCCGCCTGACAAACGACATAGACCTTGGCGAGAAGGACTTTTTGCCCATTGGCGACAGCCGTTATACGGACTATGCGGTTTTTGCCGGAACCTTCGACGGCGGGCATTACACAATTTCAGGTCTGAAAGTCAATTCGGACGGCAATTTTGCGGGCCTCTTCGGAACTCTTTCCGGAACTGTTAAGAATCTGAACGTGTCGGGCACTGTTTCCGGCAAAGACAGCTGCGGCGGCATTGCCGGCTATGTTGACGGCGGCACAATTGAAAACTGCACCTTCACAGGAACTGTCTCCGGCGGAATGTATGTGGGCGGCCTGGCAGGTTACATTGGCAGCGGAACTATAGAAAACTGTACATTCTCAGGCTCGGTTACCGGAAGCGGCGAGTGCGTGGGCGGTATTGCCGGCCATGCCTATTTCAGCGATATTTCAAAATGCTCCGCTGTCGCCAATGTAACGGGCGGCTCAAAGGACGTGGGCGGCATTGCCGGTGAACTTTACGACGGAGGCATTTATAACTGCGTCCATACCGGAACCGTGATTGGCGAGGGCCAAACCTGCCGTGTCGGCGGAATCGTAGGATACTACAACGGCGGCGATCTGGTAAACGACTGCCACAGCGGCGCAGTTACCGGATATCTGTACGTTGGCGGTGTGATCGGCTACAAGGAAAGCAATATGCTGAGCAGCAAGTTTGAACACTGCTACTATCTCGCGGGCGGCCTTACATATTACACTGTTTCAGGCGTTCTCTCCCATGACGACGAGGGCATAGGCGAAATGTCCATTCTTGATGCAGGCCACGGATACAACGGACCGGGATATGCCGATGCTCTCACCGCGAATGAATACGCCAATGCGTCAAGCTTCTCAGGCTGGGACTTCGAATCCGTCTGGGAAATGACGGAAAACGGCCCCGCAGTTATCGTTAAGAACGACGGCAATCCGGTCACATTCAACGCAAACGGCGCAGAAGGCACTATGGAGGACTGGATCAGTCCTTACTTTGGCGGCAACCTTCCCGCCTGCACCTTCACAAAAGCAGGAGAGACCTTCATTCAGTGGAACACCGAAGCAGACGGCAGCGGAACTGCCTATGCGGACATGGCGATGGTTCCGGGGGATGAGCCTTTGACCCTCTACGCGATTTTCGCCAAAACCGAAGATGTCGCTTATGTTGACGCCGCAGGCGAAACTCAAACTGCAAACGGCTGTATTGTGCTTAATAATGAGAAAATAGCTCTCAGGGAAGGCACATACTTCGCAGGCGAAGACATCACTTTCACAGACCGGGTGGAGATAATCGGTAATGTCACGCTGATCATTAAGGACGGCGTGGAGGTCACCGCTCCCCTGGGCATCCATGTACCTTTCGGAAGCTCATTCACCGTGTACGGACAGAGCGAACTTTATTCGGTGCCCGGAAAAAACATCAAGATCCGGGGCACGGGAAAACTGACTGCGTACAATCATATTTCTTCAACGTCAAACGTTGCTGCCGAGCGGGCTGCCATTGGCGGCGACATCAGCGAGAAGCCCGGCGCAATACGCTTCTACGGCTGCGTGATCAGGGCTGAGGCTGAACTCGGTGCTGCCATCGGCGGCGGCATGAACGGAAGCGGCGGCATGGTAACCGTCTCAAACGCCTGCGTATACGCCAAGGGCGGAAAGGGCTCTGCTGCCATTGGCGGCGGCTTCAACGGCAACGGCGGATCGGCTTACTTTGAAGGCGGCTTCACGGAGGCCTACGGCAGCGCAATACGTCAAAACGGCAAGGATTACTCCTCTGCAGCTATCGGCGCGGGCGCCCCCGGAATTGTTGACGGCGCGGTCAACACCGGCCTCACGAGCTATGTAACCTCCTTCCGCAAAGCAACGGTGCATGCGGAAACCACCACGGGCAGCGCGGATGTCTGCTACAGGGCCGGTGCGATTGGCGTCAACGTTCTTTGCGAATACGACCTTTCGATGATCTATCCTCTCACCGGTGTTACGGTTTACGACGGCAACAGCCAAGTTGATTACGATCGCATTCCCTGGTTCTGCAAAATGGAGACGGTTGACATTGTCCCGTGCACCGTTCACTACGGCAACGTTTCGTCGGGACTCAGAGAGTGCAGGTACTGCGGCAGATCGGAGGATGTTTGCTTCCTAATCTGCGACTATAACTATGACGGTTCACCCGCCCCCTTCTCGATTGGCGTGGAACCGGGAACGACTGTCCGCATCTCGTCGGATGTTAAAGAGCCCGAAAACAAGGCGTTTATAGGCTGGAATCTCAGTCCGTACGGAGACTCCGACTGGGTATATCCCGGGGATGAATTTGCGCTTAACGCCAATTTCTTCCTATACGCTCAATGGCGCGACAAGACACTGACGGAGTACAAATATGCAGGCGGAACCCATGAGGTTTATGCTCTCCCGCTGACCTCCGAAGATATAACACTCAGGAAAGGCTGGTACTTCATTCCGGATGACTGCACCGAGCTTCCCAACGAGATTACGATTGACGGCGATGTAAATATCATCCTGACCGACGGCTGCGAAACAGAGATCGCAAACGGAATTAAACTTACCGCGGGTTCGAGC
>CACZNV010000036.1 GCA_902782645.1 uncultured Ruminococcus sp.
AAATTCAACCTGCGAAGCGCTGTCTTTAACAATCTTGTCATCGGAGAAGCCGTTCCGGAGCTTGTATTCGTCGTATGAGAGAGACGAAAGCGGAGCTGTAAGAACTATTTTTCTCACAACAACAGGTTCTCTTCCGAACGTAAGCGAAATCGTTCTCGGTTTTTCGGCCGATGCGAGGCTGCTTGCGTTGATGAGGAACCTGTAGGGATTTCTGTAGAGGCCGTCAGGGTTGGAAAGAGTCGTTGTCTGCCAGCGGAAAAGTTCCTGTTGCTGGCTGCGGATTTCATTGCCGCCAACGTCGATACTCTTGCTGTCAAAGAAACCGTAAAGACGCTTCAATTCGATACCGGAAGCTTCTTTGAAGGGGTACTTGTTGTCTACGCTTAAACGGACGAGGGTGTTGTTCGACCTGTTTGCGGGGAGGAAATACTCCACATTCATAGAGTAGAGAGCTGTCTCCGGGATGTCGGGCTTATAAATGAAAGTGATCTCTTCGATCGCATTGGATGAAGAATCGCCTGCATCGCTTCTTCCGAAGTAGATTGCATTGGCGTCTGCCTCGATCTTTCCGGTCTTTGTCTCGTATCTTTCGGATCCGTTTGCGGCTTTGGTATAGCCGTTCCCGTCTCTTCCCTCCTCGATGTCAACGTTGTAAGTGAAACCGTAATCCTCGTCAAAGCTTATGTGGTTAACGATTCTTTCGATCTTCTCTACAACGCTCTCCGTCGCAAAGGTGAACTCGCCTGCCAGGACTTTTGCGTAATCGTAGTACTTTCCGCGGTAGGAGACTCTCTCGTAGGAGCCGTCTTCGCCGCGGTAGAGATAAATTGTCTCGCCGTTGTCGATCTTAAAACTGATCCCGTAAAAGTCGGCAGCGTTCATGACAATATCTTCACCTGAGTACATAGAATACTTGTCGCCGTACTTTGTCAATACCTTTCCGTATTCGAGAAGGCTGTTGTCAGATCTCTCCTCGTTTTCGACAAAGGGGTTGAAGGCAAGCTTGTCGTCATTTTCGACCCAGAACTGTCTGATATTGGCCTTGCGGCTTCCGTAAACGAAAAGAGCCACAATAACAGCCACTATCAGTACGGCCGAAACTGACAAAACGATGATTCTACGTTTTTGTTTCTTGTCCATACACTCAACCTTTCAGCACCAATATCCGGAAATTTCCGCTTCCGTTTTATTCCGTTCCGAAACGCTTTCGGAAGCAGATTCCAGTAATAGGAACCATTCATGCAAAATAAACAAATTTATTATAAGAGTTTTATATATTGGTGTCAACGGCTTTTTGGCAAATATGTCCGAAATTTTAAGGTTTTGAGGCTCATTTTTTGTTTATTGTTCGCAAAAAAATATGCCTTGGCGAGGTTACCGCCAAGGCACATTTTATGCCATATCATTCGTTTTCCGCTAAATTAACAGCAATAAGCGCCTCACACAAGGAAAACGGAGTTTACGGCGTGAGGCGCAGTATTGTATTGTTTTAAGGCAGACTTCTCATAAAGTTGAGAAGCGTCGCAGCCATCTGGACATTGTCGCCGTCGTATCTTTCAACGGCCATGAGAACTATGACATCGCCGGGCTTCAGGTCGGAGAGAGCGTCCTGCATGACGGGTCTTCCGCACTCAGCCACCGGGCCGCCGTCTTTCTGCTTTTTGGCGGAGATGGTATTGAAATCGCCTCTGTGTGTGACTGTCACCTTTTTGAAGTCCTTGGCGAGGTAAGAAGCAAGGGAATGTCTGAAGGAGTCGCCGATGATGACGCACTTTCTGTCGTTGTCCGCATCCGAAACATGCATTCTGAGCTCCGAATTGGGATTCTCATAGCCGGCGGAAGTCACAGTGTTGGTGTAGTATGTCGTGGAATAGCTTATTTCAGGCTTGTATGTGATTCCGTAATCCGTATACGACGTACCGCTTCCGACGCCAAGGCTGACAAGATCGCCTCCGAACCTTGTTCCCTCTTCCACCTGCACATTCTGGATGGGCGTGACCTTCATTCCAAGCTGTTTATAAATCTGCATGGCCGCCACGAAACCGCCGACGCCGTTCCAGTGGGTATCCTGCTGATAGTATGTCTCGTAGAGTATCTTGGCGGATCTAATCTCCTGCAGAGGATAGATATAGTTAATCGGGCTGTTGTGGTCCTTCAGGTACTGTACGAACCTCGGCTGGCGCTTTGCGGAGTCCGCAACGGTCAGAAGACCTGACGGCATATATTCGCCGTAAACCTGTTCCTTGTTCGGCGGGATAAGGTACACAATGCTTATACCCCTCTTCTCGCACTCCTCATGGAGAGCTTCGTATGTCCTCATCCAGGCTTCGCACTCATCGTCGGAGAGCACGTTGGTTCCTTCATAGTAGCCTACACTGTCGTTGCCGGCATAGAAATACCAGTCGTGGAGGCCCTTGAATCCTGCGCCGCTGTATGCGATTCTTTTCCTTCCGTCATAGAACCCTGTGACGCTGGTTCTGTAAACCACGTTATCGACGGAGACACCTAAGCATTTTGAGCACTTTTTGAGAGTATATCCGTCGTGGGCGTAAGAGGCCTGCTGCTGTCTGATAACAGTATAGCTGTGACCCGTTGCCGGGATATCAACCGTTTTCTTGTCACCGCACTTGGAGCAGACCTGCTCTCCGGTTCCCGCATGGGTGCAGTCAGCAGCCTTTATAACCTTTGTCGCACCGTATGTGTGCCGGCAGGGTTCAGGTGTTGGGGTTGGCGTGGGGGTAGGAGTCGGTGCGGGGGTAGGGGTAGGGGTTGGAGTGGGAGTGGGAGTTGGAGTTTCCTCGCCGCCGGGATTTTCGGTTCCCTGGTTCTCAGGGGTGGGAGTCTCCTGTCCGCCGGGTGTCGGAGTATCCGCGGGAGCTGCCGTCTCTGTAGCCGCAGCTGTTTCGGTGGGGGCCTCTGTCTCCGTGGCCGTGGCCGTCGGTGTCGGCTCCTCCGTAGGTTCCTCTGTCTCCTCGCCGAAAAGATCGCCGAAATCCGGAGTGTTTTCCGCCGGATTGTCAGCTGTAGCTGCGGGATCCGCCGTCTCGCCCGGGTTGGGCGTGGTTACGTCGCCCGGGTTACCGCCGTTATTGGCTTTTTCCTCCAGAGCGGCGTAAATGGGCTCCACAAGGTTTGTATAGTATGTCTGCGCCTTCTCGTCCAAATCCTGTTTAAAGGCGAGAATGGTGTTTCGCATTGGCGAGTGGTCGTCCATGAAGGAGTTCAGCTTCGCAAAATAGTCATTTGAGAACTCCTTGGGAAGTGTGGCGAGCTCTCTGTTTTCGTTGGGTTTTCCCGTGTCAAGTCCTGCTGCGGACAGCACCCACGGAAGGATCAGGATCACTGCGAAGATGCTGATGGCGACAATCGAAAAAACGGTGTTTGCGGTCTTTTTATTCATCGTGAGCACCTCCTCTTAGAATTTGAGATAGATTGACGAGGCGAAGGAACCGCCCACAACCTCGACCATGCATATTGCGAACACGGCAATGACGAAAACGAGTTCGATTATCCGGAACGGCAGCTTGCCGCCAATCTTTTCTCTGGGCTTCGTGAGCAGCCTCTGGAGGAATCCGGAGAGAATGATGCCGAACACAAGGGCCAGAACCACTTTGACAGACAGATAGTCGAGGACGTAGTGAGGTCTTGCGCCTGCGGAGCCGTGGAAGCAGAAGAGCTGGCCGATGAACTTGCCGGCGTAGTCAAGGTTATCCGCCCGGAAGAACACCCAGCCGATCATTACCACAAGCATTGTGTAGATCCAGTTGATGGGCTTCACCGGGTTCTTCTTAAGGAGCTTGCCCAGGAAAAGTCTTTCGACAATGCTTGCGACAACAAAGATAAGTCCCCAGATTACGAAGGTGAAAAGGCCCGCGCTGGCGTGCCACACGCCTGTAAGAAGGAATACGATGCCCACGTTGAGGCAGGCCCTCGCCTTGCTGCATCTGCTGCCGCCAAGAGGAATGTAGACATAATCCTTAAACCAGTTCGACAGCGAAATATGCCATCTGCGCCAGAATTCCTGCACGGAAAGGGAGGTGTAAGGATAGTTGAAGTTTTCGTCTATTTTGAACCCGAGCATGCTGCCGACGCCGATAGCCATGTCGGTGTAGCCCGAAAAATCGTAGTAAATCTGGATTGTGAAAAGGATGAGTCCAAGCCAGGCAATCGGAGCGCCCATCTCGGTGACGTTGACAAACAGCGTCGGGGTGTCCTTGACCTGTTCCGCACTTGAGGCAAAAATTATGTTGACCTGCTCGGCGGCCACATTGGCGATGAGCACCTTTTTGGCCAGACCGTAGACGAACCGCTTCATGCCGTACACGAACATGTCGAGGGAGTGGGACCTGTTTTCGATCTGTCCGCCAAGGTTGCCGAACCTCATTATCGGCCCCTGGGTGAGCTGGCAGAGCAGCGTCATGTACAGCGAGAACGTCAGGAAGTTTTTCGTCGGCTTGATTTTGTTGAAGTATACGTCGGAGAGGTAGGAAACCGCCTGGAATATGAAGAAGGATATCGCCAAGGGCACCGCCAGGCTGAAAAATCCGCTTCCGTCGAACCTGAGGAGGCCCTCCAGCGCATTCTTCACACCGTCGCCCTTCCTTATCATGTCGACAAAGTTAACGACAGTGGCCGTATATTTGAAGACGATGAGAGTCAGGATGTCCGTCAGCAATGCCGTCAGGTACACCGCCCTCCTTGCGCCTTTTTTGTCCGGTCCGATTTTCCCCATTGTGAACCCGGCAAAGAAATTCACCAGGATCACCGCCAAAAAAATGAACAGTTCCCTTATGCCGCCGAAAGCGTAGAAAAGCACGCTGGCAAGCAGAAGAAAACTGTTCCTTGCGGTCATCTGAACCTTACCGTTCTTAATGAAGCCCAGCAGGTAGTAGACGACAAGGACAACCGGCAGAAACAGTTCTATGAAAAGTACCGATGCAAATTCCATAACAAACCTTCCGATCTTTTGCTACTGTAACCCCGATTGTACTTTATCCAACCATACAAAGTCAATCTTTTTGGCTCTTTACGCGTTGTGCCGGTGTGCCGGGGTTCAGACGCCCAAAAGTTTTCCGATTTCTTCGGTGCTGAAACTGTATTTTTTGTTGCAGAAATGGCAGCAGAGCTCCGCACCCTTGCCGTCTTCATATATTTCGGTCAGATCTTTGCGGCCTATGGCAGCCAGAGCTCCGAGCATTCTTTCCCGGGAGCAGCCGCACTTGTACGAAAAGGTCTTTTCTTCCTTAATTTCCGGAGAAAATCCCTTCAGCACATCCTCCGCAATATTGTTGACCGTGGCTCCCGCGGAGAGGAGCGTTGTGACGCTGGGCATGAACGACACCCTCGCCTCAAGCTGATCGATTAGCTCGCCTTCTGCACCGGGCATCAGTTGGAGGATAAAGCCTCCTGCATTCTCAACAACGAAGGGTTCGCTGCCGCTCCTGTCTCCGGCTATTCTGACGCCAAGGGCAACGCTGGAAGGCACCTGTTCGGAGGTCACAAAATAATACGAAAGATCGTCGGCAATCTCGCCGCTCACAAGTGCGCTTGTGCCCACGTAAGGTTCCTTGAGGGAGAGGTCCTTTATGACACGGAGAAAACCCTTGCCGACGCCGCCGCCAACGTCAAGCTTGCCGTCGCTCGCCCTGATCGGCAAATCTGCTGTCGGGTTGGTGACGTAGCCCCGCACATTGGCGTGTACATCGGAGACGCAGAGTATGCTGCCCAGAGGGCCTCTGCCGCATATGTTAAGGGTTATGGAATCGGTTTCATTTTTGAGCTGGCCGGACATGAGGGCCGCAGCTGTAAGAGCCCTTCCGAGGGCTGCCGTGGCCACCGGCGAAGTGCCGTGAATTCGCCTTGCCTCCTCGCAGGTCCGTGTGGAGCTGCAGGCAATCATCCTCACAAGGCCGTCCGCCGCGGTAGCAGTGATTATCTTGTCGTTGTCAGACGTTACGTTGTTCATTATTGTTTCTCCGTTGTATTTCAGGCCGGCGGTCACAGGGCCGTTCCGGCTTTCTTGTAAAACAGCAAAATTCCGCTTCTTTTAGGGATATTTATACTGAAGCCGTTTATGAGATCGTCCCCGTTTACACTGAACGTTTCTCCGGTTTCCCCGTCCTCAAGAGTGTACACCGCATCGCTGTCTGCGTGA
>CACZNV010000037.1 GCA_902782645.1 uncultured Ruminococcus sp.
CGTAAACCTTGGGAGTCGCTTTGGGGTTCGTCGGCAACTACGCCCCTTGTGGACTTTCACCACAGACCAACGGCATGCCCGTCGTACACCAAAAAACGCGGCCCCGTAAAAGAGCCGCGCTTTTTGGTTAGTTAAAAGCTATCTGCGTTTAGATCAGAAAACTTTCTTCTTGAGAACTACAAGAGCGATAGCTGCAGCAGCAACTACGAAGATTATCATCGAAGCATCTGCCGTAGGCGGGTTCTGAGTCGGAACACCTACGAATGTGAATGATGTATTCGGAGTTGTAGCAACGCCTGTAGCCTGGAGAGTGTCATCGATCTTAACAACGCTGCCGTCTACGAGCTTAACAACCATAACGATTGTCTGTGTGCCCTCAACGCCTGCAACAGGAACTGTTACATTGAATCTGAGAGCGTTCTCGCCGCCTGCGTTCTTAACAGCCTGCTCCGTTGTTTCTGTGAAACTTGCGTCGAATACAGGCTCTGCATCGCCGATCTGGTAACCGAAGGAATCGATTTCCTGCTCAAAGCCGATCCAGCCGCGGAGTCTGATTTCCTGGATGGAACCGTCGCCGTTGCCGACTGTTCTGCTCTGACCGTCAAGTTTGTCGGAAGCAGATCCGTCGCCCTGGCCGAAGTTGAGAGCTCCGTCGATGAAGAGAGAGTCGAAGGAAGCGTTCTTGTAAACAGGCTCTGTGGGAACATCTGTGTCCTCAGGGTTAACTGCTACAACGTCGCCTTCAGTAACCATAGCGTTGATAGCGAAAGCAAACTGCTTCTCGCTTGTGCCGAAGAACTTGAAGTAATCGGTGTCAGCATCTGCCTGGGGCTTGTCAAGAACGAAATAGCCGCCTGTTGAGGTGTCGCCAATCATCTTTTCGCCTACAGTCTTAACTTCGAAGATGTATGTTCCTGCATCTACGAAATCAGGAAGGTCGAGTATGCAAGCCGGATAGCCGTCCTGAACGGTCTCATAGGTTGTTGTTGCAACAGGCTCCTGAGTAATTGAGTACTCAGCGTTGTACTTGAACTTGTAGAGAGAGAGAACAACTGTGGCTTCTCTGTTCTGATCCTTGCGGGTAGCCCATGTATTGGGAACGGTAACCTGGTTGAACGCAACTGTGGTTGTGAACTCAACTGCAGCGAAGTCTCCGTCATTTGTTAGCCAATAGAAGGGAGTAGATGTCGTTCCGGGAACCAGCTTGTAAATCTGATCAGCTGCAGGGCCAACCTGAAGTGTGAAGGCCTTCTGAACCTGTTCGGATTCGTCCTGGAATTTTGCAATGATCTGAGCGGTATATTTACCGTTAGCAAGCTCGTCAACGCCGAGGAGTTCCATCATAGCATCGTTTGCACCGATGGATGATCTCTGTGCATAGTCTGCGCTTACGCCGAGAACACCGGCAACGTCTGCTCTGGGCTGATAGCTGGTGGTTCCGTCGCACTCTTTAGCTTCGCCGTTGCAGGTCCAGTAAACGCAGTCAAGATTTGTTCCGTCTTTTACAGCCCATCCGAGGATGTAAATCTTGTCACCGGGATTGATGTTTACGGTGGCATCACCAGCTACACCAGCGTCTACGGCAGAGCCGTTCATCTGGAGAGTGTTGACATTGACGTAAACACAGTCGAGGTTTGCGAACGAGCTGATGCAAAGAGCAAGAGCAAGAGCAACTACTGTGATAATTGCCAATAACTTTTTCATATGTTACCTCCATGGAAATTTTTTGTGCCTTGCGGCACATCTACTAATAGATTCTTACGCATTATAAACTCTTTTCAATATTCTTTCAAGCATTTCTTTCCATTTGAGAAGAAAAAGCATTTTTTGTCTGCTTTTCATGTGTCGTTTTGTCATAATCGTGCAAAATAAACAAAAAAGCGCCGCGATTTAAGATCGAAGCGCTAATTTCACCGTATCCGGGCTGTAAGCCCTCAGCGTTTTTCACATTCTTTTGATGAAGCCCATCAATGTTTCTTCTTGATGATAAGCACGCAGGCAGCTGAAGAAATGAGAGCAAATGCGCTGCCGATAATGCCGCCGCATCCGCCGCCCTTCTTTACGCCGTCATTCTTGATTTCGGTGCCTTCGGAGCCGTTGTTGGGGGCTTCGGTTGCATTGGCGGGTTCCTCAGTCGGATTGTCAGGTTCCGCGGTGGTATCGATGGGTTCCTCAGTCGCGATGACTTCGGGAGTGGGCTCTTCCGGAGCTTCGGGTGCCTTGTAGTTAATAATAGCCTCGCGGTTCTCCCTGTTGAACAGCACAACATCGCCGTTGGTCAGCTTGACGCAGCCGGTGATAACGTGGGTCTGTCCGTCGTCAAGGCCGGAAACGTCCACAGTGGTTTTGTAGCGCATACCGTTCGAGTCAAGCACCGTCTGTTCTGTCTCTGCAAATGTGAATGACTTGTCGAAAACAGGGGTGCCGTCGTCGATCACGTATCCGAAGCTGTCGAGGAGATCTCCGAAAGCGGTCTCTGCATCAACCCATCCGAACCATCCGTACATTGTGATTGTGTTTACGCTTCCGTCCGAGCCGTCAATCAAAGCCTTGAGGGCCGCAACAGCTTCGTTTCCGTTGGCTTTTTCCTCGCCGTTGACGAGAATCTGGTCAAAATACTGTTTATCGGTTTCCGCATTGAAGTCGCGGATGTTCAGCGGGCGCTCTTCGACAAAAAGATAATATGTGTGAAGCACCATCTCTTCGCCGTCCGTGAATTTTCCGACGATTTCAAGCTCGTATTCACCTGCGGGAAGGTTTCCGATGCCTGTGAGTTCCATCATTTCAAGGTCCTTGCCGAAGCCGGATTTAATGAAGTCCTCTTTCTCGTAGCCGTTCTCTTCGACCCATGAGAACAGATATGCGTAATCATATATTTCGGTTCTGTCCCTATAGTTGTCTTGGCACTCGTATTCGGTCTCTTCATCGATTCTGTACACGAGTCTGTCAACCTTGGAATCAGTGCAGGCAAACCAGCCGAGAATATACATTTTGTCACCCTGAGTGATGGTTATCTCGGTGTTAAGCGCCTCGCCAAGGGTTCCCGCCTGGCCAATTCCGAACTCGTAGTCACCTGAGTTGTAAACACTGTTGTTTATATACAAGCCGTCAATCGAATACCTTTCATCGGCGAACACGCCAATGCAAAGCGCAAGCGACAGTACGATTATTGCCGTCAAAGCGATTATCTTTTTCATAATTAACCTCCGTTGTTAAGTGACCCGTCTTCATTAACGGGTTTTGTTTTACCCTATTTTACCACATCCGGGCCCTTTCAACAAGCGGAACCCGGCCGGTTTTCCGGCCGGGTTCTCCATAAAGCCTTACGGGTGAAGCGGCTTTCCTCTCGTCGCCCTTTTTCCGCAGTCGAGTTCGCTCAGCTTGTACTGTTTCTCGTCAAAGACGAAGCAGCCGTTCTCGTCGGTCTCGCAGGCAAATATGACCTTGTCGCCTTTGTTCAGCTTGATGCCGGTGACGCCAACGGAGTTTTTCTTCAGGACGCTGATGCTTGCCGTCTCAAAGGCGACAATGAAGCCTCCCTCGGTGATGAGCACTATATTGCCCTTTCCGGTTATGGGCAGAACCGCTGCAACCGAGTCGCCCTCTGCGAGCTTGGTGGCGTCTGTGGTTCGCCTTGTGGTGTCAAATTCGGATATTTGGACCTTTTTCACGGCGCCGTTTGCCGTCGCAAACAGAAGTTTTTCCTTTGGCCTGTAGTCGGAGACCACGCAGACGTGGTTTTCCTTGGTGGAAAGCGCACTGACCTGCTCGAGAGGAACGCCCTTGTCGTTGTAGCGGCCCATGGGAACCTCCTTGGCTTTGATTTGGTGGCACTTGCCGTTTTCGGTGAAGACGTACATGCGGCCGGTGTTCATGACTTCCATCACGTAGCGGTAGTCCTTCGGAACGTTCTCGCGGTTGCGCTCCATCGTGGCATCGTCTATGAGCTTTATGTAGCCGAATCTGTTGACGAGAGCAAATACTTTTTCCTCTTTCATCTCAGGCTTCTTCAGCACCACCGCTTCCTCGTCAAGGATGATTGTTTTTCTGGGTACGGCGTATTTTTCTTTGATTTCAGCAAGACCCTGTTTGAGCTTTTTGTTGAGCTTTGCCTTGCTGGAGAGATATCCGGTGTATGTCTCGATATTCTTGCGGCAGGTTTCCAGCTCTTTTACGATGACGTTCAGTTCAAGACCGATGAGCTTTTGCATCTTCATTTCAAGGATTGCATCCGTCTGGAGCTCTGTGAAATGCAGTTTTGAAGCGATTTTTTTGCACTCCGCCGTTCTGAACTTGATGCCGCCGATTTCGCCTTTCATCATGCAGGCCTTTGCCTGGGCTACAGTCTCCGATCCCCGGAGTATCTCTATGATCGTGTCGATCACGTCGATGGCGGCGATGAGACCTTCCCTTATTTCGGCGGCCTTCTTCTCCCTTGCAAGGAGATTCGTGTATTTTCTGGTCTGGGTCTCCCGGTAAAACTCGCAGAACTCCCGCAGAATTCTGTCAAGAGGCATCTGTGACGGAACGCCTTTTGAGAGCAGTGTCGCATTGTAGCCGAAGGTGTCCTCAAGAGATGCCTTCTTGTAGAGCATATTGATGTTTTGCTCTATATCTGCGTCTTTTCTCAGTTCGACGATTATCCTTATACCCTCTTTGCCGGACAGATTCTTAATATCCGTGACGTCGGGCATGGCCTTTGTGTGCACCAGCTTGGCGATGTTGTTCATGAAGCCGCTGATGGCCCCTATCATTGTAAAGGGAATCTCCGAGATGACGAGGTTGATTTTTCCCCTGTCGCCCTTTTCGGCCTTGATTTTTCCGCGCACCCTTATCTTTCCCTGGCCTGTCCTGTATATCTCGGCAAGCTCGCTCTTGTTGACAATGATGCCTCCCGTGGCAAAATCCGGTCCCTTGATGTACTCCATCAGCTCGTCTGTGGTGAGAGTGGGATCGTCAAGGAGAGCCGAGGCCGCATCGATGACCTCGCCAAGGTTGTGTGTCGGCATCTTTGACGCCATGCCGACGGCAATACCGTCCGTGCCCGTGATCAGTATGTTCGGAATCACTGACGGAAGCACGGTGGGCTCTTTTTCCTTGTTGTCAAAGTTGGGCACGAAATCAACGGTTTCCTTGTCGAGGTCGGAAAGCAGTATGTCCTCCGATATCTTTGACAACCTGCACTCCGTGTAACGGGATGCGGCCGCGTCGTCGCCTTCCACAGAGCCGAAATTGCCGTGTCCGTCAACGAGTGGGTGGTTGAAGTACCAGTCCTGGGCCATGTGGACCATGGCCTCGTAAATCGAGGAGTCGCCGTGGGGGTGATATTTACCCATGGTCTCGCCAACGACTCTCGCAGACTTCTTGTAGTCCCCTGTGGACGAGAGTCCCAGCTGTTTCATTGCCCAGAGAATTCTTCTCTGAACCGGTTTCAATCCGTCCCTGACGTCCGGGATTGCCCTGTCCGTGATAACGCTCACCGCGTAGTCCATGAATGAAGATGACATTTCATCGGAATAATCGGCGCGGATTATCTCCTCAACGATCTCTTCCTGCTGGATTTCTTTTTTCTTGGCCATTTTCAATCACCTCACACGTCAACATTAGCCTTGTCGGCATTCTCTTCGATGTACTGTCTGCGGGGCGCAACCGTCTCGCCCATCAAAATCGATGTGATGTTGTTCGCATCGACAACATCGTCCATGCTGATCTGCTTCAGCTTTCTGGTGGCCGGGTTCATTGTGGTCTCCCACAGCTGTTCCGCATCCATCTCGCCAAGACCTTTATACCGCTGGATGTCGAAATTGTTTCCGTGCTCCTTGCGGTAATCGGCAAGGGCCTTGTCATCATAAATATATTCCATCTTTCCCCGCTTCGGTTTCACCCTGTATAGAGGCGGCATGGCCCTGTAAACGTTCCCTGCGTAGATGAGCTCAGGCATGAACCTGAAGAAGAAAGTCAGAAGCAAGGCGGAGATGTGTCCGCCGTCCACATCGGCATCGGCGGCGATGATAATCTTTGAATACTTGAGCTTGTTTATGTCAAAGTCGTTTCCGTACCCCTGGAGGAATCCGCAGCCGAGAGCCGCGACGATGGCTTTGATTTCTTCATTGGCGAGTACCCTGTCGACAGTCTGTTTCTCAACGTTTAAAATCTTACCTCTTATGGGCAGAATGGCCTGGAAGCGTCTGTCGCGCCCGGTTTTAGCGGTGCCGCCGGCGGAGTTGCCCTCAACTATGAAAATCTCGCATTTTAAGGGATCGTTTGACTCCTGGCGGGCAAGTTTTCCGTTGCCCTCGAAGGCGAATTTTTTATCGCCAAGGTTAGTCCGGATCTTTTCTTCCTCTTTCCGGGTCTTCACAGACAGCTCCGCCCGGCCGATGATGGTCTTCAAAGTTTCGAGGTTTCTGTCGAAATAGTGCTGGAGGCTCGTGTTCATAACCGCGGAGATCACGTTCTGGACGTCCGTGTTGTCGAGCTTGGTCTTGGTCTGGCCTTCGAAGCGCGGCGACGGGTGGCTGACCGAGATAACTGCTGTCATACCGTTACGGGTGTCGTTGCCGGTAAAGCCGGGGTCCTTGGGCTTGAGGTTTCCGAGGTCACGGGCGTATTGGTTTATAACCTTGGCGAATCCCGCCTTGAAGCCGTTTACGTGGTTTCCGCCCTCCATTGTGTTGATGTTGTTGCAGAAGCTCACGATTGTATCGCCAAAGGTCTGAAGGAAGCAGAAAGCGATGTTCACGGTGATGCCGTCCCTGCAGCCGGATATGCTCACGGTTTCGGTGAGCCTTTTTACCTCCGGGTTCGCGGCGGCAAGGGAATCCACATAGCCTGCGATGCCCTCCGGCTCGCTGAACACTTCGGCTTTTTTACCGTCTCTTGCGTTTGTGAAGGTTATTGTGAGATTGGGGTTGAGATAAGCGGTCTCTTTAAGCCTGTTTCTTATGGCGTCCGCCTTGAACACCACTGTGTCAAATATTGTGGGATCGGGCCAGAAGGTGACCTTGGTTCCTGTGGCCTTGGTGGTTCCGGTGACGGGAAGGAGATCGCCCTTTTTAAGTTTCACCACCGGGATTCCTTTTTCATACTCGTCGTAATGAATCTGTCCGTCCCTGCTTACTTCAACCACCATGCGCTTTGAGAGCGCATTAACAACAGAGGATCCCACTCCGTGGAGACCTCCGGATGTCTTGTAGCTGTTGTTGTCGAATTTTCCGCCAGCGTGAAGAGTGGTCATTATTACGCGCTCTGCGGGGTAGCCCTTTTCGTGGAGATCCACAGGTATGCCGCGGCCGTTGTCAATGACTGTGGCGGAGCCGTCTTTGTTCAGCGACACCGAAATTTTATCGCAGCAGCCTGCGAGATGTTCATCTACCGAATTGTCGAGAATTTCGTAAAGCAAGTGGTTGAGACCTTTAACCGACGTGGATCCGACATACATGCCGGGGCGGTTTCTGACAGGGTCAAGACCTTCAAGAACAGAAATGTTGCTTGCGTTATATGACATTATTATCCTCCGTTATCTTTTGTGGTTGCTCACGCCTTTTTGCGGGCGGAATCTTTAGTATGGAGCGCTTTTAGTTTGAAGGCAGCGTCCGGCCTGCTTATATTAGAATCCTAAATTTTCTCCTACAAGAATAACTTTTATTCTGCCGTTTCTCGACTGCCTTGTGATAACCGTCTGGTCGCAGATGCAGTCCGGCGAGCAGCAGTCTCCGCACCTTCCGTTTACGGTGCAGGGGGTCTTTCTTTCGAGCCTCACCGAGTTTATGGGCGCGGCGATGTTTCTCGCTCTCGAGAGAGCATCGTCAAGAGTCTCGACAACCTTGTTCATTCCGGCCACCACTATGACGTTTTCGGGGCCGAAGCAAAGGAAAGCCACCCGGTTTCCTGTGCCGTCGATATTTACAAGTTCACCGTCCAGGGTTATTGCATTGGTGCCCATCAGGAAGAAATCGCAGGTGCAGATTTTTCCGTAAATTTCCTTGTATTCTTCACGGGTGCCGCGGTTTGCGTCCAGGCGGTCGATGACCTCGTAGGGACCTTTTTTCACCGCGTCGATAAGGCCTATATCCGTGCAGGTCATGGAGCCTCCCCAGGCCACGCTGGATCCCTCAGGCATGAGCGAAAGAGCCAGTTTGAGCGCATCCGCAGCGCTGGAGGCAAAGTAGCCTTCCATGTGTCTCTTGTTCAGGTTCGCAATAACGGTTTTTGCAGCTTTCTCATAGTACAGTTTTCTCGCTTCAAAAGTGTCCATAGCATTCCTCTTCCGTCCGAAATATCAAAAACGCCAATGCCGGCGGGCCCATCAAAGCTTTCCGGAGTCCGGCGGCACGCCTTTTCGCGCAGATGTGATTTTATCATTTTTTTGCCCTTCGGGCAAGAAAAATCATATTTCCGGGAAATGTTCCCGGCGATACGGAACAAGGCGCCGCGGGGCGGCGCCTTGCATTGGCGGCAAAAATCAATTTGCCTTTTGGGACTGTTTGGCTTTTTTTGACTCCTCGATTGCCTTTTTTCTCGGGGCAACCTCTTTTTCCGTGATCTCGCCTGCCTTGTCGAGTGCAATCTTTGTAAGAAGCGGACCGGCAAGCTCATATATCAGGACCGCAAAGAGCGAAATGCTTCTGATTACCGTCCCGGGCGCGCCGAGAGACATTGCCGTGAGGGACATGCCCAGAGCCACGCCTGCCTGAGGAAGGAGCGTGATGCCCAGGTACTTTTGAACTGTGGGCTCGCATTTCATGACTTTGGAGGACACATTGGCGCCAAGAATCTTGCCGGCTGACCTGACGAGGATGAACACCACTCCGACGAGTACCACCTGCCAGCTGCCGAAAACGGCAATGTCAAGCCCCGCGCCGCTGAGCACAAAGAACAGCACCATGAGGGGGCCCGTCCAGCGGTCCAGCCTGTCCATGAGTTCCTCCGAAAAATCGCACAGATTGCAGAAAACCGTGCCCAGCATCATGCACACGAGAAGGGACGAGAAGCCCACGGTAACCGGTCCGATCTTAAACGAAAGCATGGAGAAAGCCACGGCAAGGAACGTGAAGCACACGGATATCGAAAGCCTTTTGCTCCTGGAGTGGAAGAAACGCTCTGTAAAATGGAACAGGAATCCAAGGACACCGCCAAGGAGAAGCGAAAGGACCACTTCGATCAGCGGGTCGATAATGACGGAGAAGATGTCAACTGTGCCGTGCTCCAGCGCCTTGGCGATGCCGAAAGACACCGCAAAAAGGACCAGACCCACTACGTCGTCAAGGGCCACCACCGGAAGAAGCATCTCCGTGACAGGGCCTTTTGCCTTGTACTGTTTGACAATCATGAGAGTTGCTGCGGGAGCCGTTGCGGATGCGATGGCGCCGAGAGTGATTGCCGCGGAAAGCGGAAGCACACCGGGCATGATGAAGTGGAGCCCAATCATGGCCGCGTCCACAAGAAGAGCGGCCACAACCGCCTGAAATATCGCCACAACCACTGCCTTTTTTCCTGTTTTCTTAAGGGATGACAGGCGGAACTCGTTTCCCATGGCAAGAGCGATGAAGCCGAGAGCCACCTCCGAAATGATTGAAAAAGACGATACGTTTTCCGCGCTCACAAAGCCAAGGCCGTTTATGCCAAGCCTTCCGAGGCAGAAGGGGCCGATCAGAATGCCGGCAACAAGATAAGCCGTCACGGCGGGCAGGTTCCAAATCTTGGTGATTCTGGAGAGCCCGAGGCCGGCAAGCAGAGCAATTGAAAGTGAAAGCAGTATTTCCATAATAAAAGCACCCTCCGGTGCGGAGCGTTGCCGCCCAAGTCTTTTCGACCCTCGGTCGGACGTCTCCGCGGGAATGCCTGATTATACGTCAAAAAATAACTTTGTCAACACGCAGCACCCGTTTTTCCCGCTCCCTAAGAGGAATTATATATTTATTTTAATTGTTATTTTGTCCCTTTCGTGCTAAACTGCATTGAGATTGGAGGTGGAGCCATGCAGGTGCGGTTTGCCATCGGTCAGGATTCCCACGCTTTTGAGACGGATCCGGACAAACAGTTCAAAAAGCCCCTTGTTCTGGGGGGAATAATGTTTGAGAACATGCCCTGTCTTGCCGCCAACAGCGACGGAGACGTTATCCTCCATGCAATCACCAATGCAGTCTCCGGCATCACCTGCAGGAACATACTCGGCGGCATTGCGGACGAAATGTGCGCAAGGGGCATCACCGATTCCTCCGAGTATCTCAGAGTCGCCCTTTCCGATCTTTCCGGCATTGGCGGCAGCATAGTTTCGGTTTCGGTGTCCGTAGAAGCGAAGACCCCGAAGTTTAAAAACCGCATTCCAGAAATGCGTGAAAGCATCGGTAAACTCCTTGGTATTCCTTCCGACCGCTGCGGCATCACAGCGACCACCGGCGAAGGACTTACGGCTTTCGGCCGCGGGGAGGGAATCGCGGTATTTGCGGCCGTCACTTGTTCATTCGGCTGCTGATTATTTGACAACAACAAGGACTTCGGTCCCTCACGGTGCAAAATGAAGACTTTTTTCAGTGACATGAAAAAAATCATATGCGATTGGCGCTGTTCCCTGCCTGTGTTTCTCACGGCTCTTTTTTCGTTCGGCTGGCAGATCGTCAGGTTTAACATCGGTATTGACGACACAGTCAGGTCCCGCTATTTAAACGGCGGACTGTTCTCCCAGGGTCGCTTCAGTTCAACAATCGTCAGCTATATGTTCGGCCAGTGGAAGGCAATGCCTTTTATAGAGCCTTTTCTTGCCGTCATCTTTCTGACCGCAGCGTCGTTCCTCATGATTCTTCTTTTCAAGAGAGCTTCAAACGGTCTTCTGTCCCGGAGCACTCTCACATTTTTCGCCTGCATCTTTATTTCCTACCCTCTAATAAGCGAAATATTCGTCTACAAAGGATCCGACCTTTACACGGGCATCGGTTATTTTCTCACGGCCGTCGCCCTTCTTTCGGTTTCCGGCATATTCAAGAACGTCTCATCCGGGGAATCACCAACAGACCCTAAAAAGCGCCGCAGAAGCATTGTGCTGAGGCTTATATCGTCAACGCTCATCAGCATCTTCCTCGTTTCTCTCTACGAGGCCTTTGCGGCGGTTTACCTTGTTCTGGTCAGCCTTCACGTATTCACAGCAGTCATTTTCAGCGAAAGAAGAACTAAGGGCACCGAATATGATTCCAAAGCCGACAGCACAAAATCCGCAAGGAAGTTTTTCCTTTTCCTGTCGCCAATGCTTCTCGGCATCATCCTCGAATACCTCTTAGGGCTCCTGCTGACGTCAATTTTCGACTTCGGCATCACGGTTCCCGCAGGCAGCGGCGTCTATATACCGTCGTCTCTCTCCGGGGAATACTTCGTCAACATGTTCTATTCCATATTCAGGAAGCTTTTCTTCGCCGGACTGTGGTACTACCCTATTAGGGTGTTTGCCTTTGGCGTGTTGGTGATGCCCGCATTTTTCATCGGCGTCGGCATATACAAGAGAAGACCCTCGGTGCTTTTGTACGCAGGCGGTCTTATGGCGGGGCTTTTCGGGCTTGCGGTCATTTCCGGCGGCTCGGTAAAATACAGGACCTGCCTTTCGTTTGCGCCTTTTGTGGCCTTCGTATTCATGCTCATTCTCCACTATGCGTCCCTTTGGTACAAAAAAGGATCCGAAGGAAAGACCCGCAGAACGGGGAGAGTCTTTTTGAGAAACCTTGCCGTCTTCCTGGCGGTGTTCACGGTCTGCTTCCAGGCGGTTGCCCTCAACGTGTACTTTTTTGAGAACGACATGCGCTGGAAAGAGGAGAAAGCGCTGCTGATTGAGTGCGGCGAGGCACTCGCCAAGACTGACCTTGGCGGCAAGCCGGTGATTTTTATTGGCGAGTACACCCTGTCACAGCAGGTCATGCGCCAAAAATACGTCAGGTCCGACGACCCGCTCTACAAGGCGGTCAAAAACGCGGCGAACGGGATGGGATTCAGCCTTGACACCACGGACCTTGACGAGGAATATGTTGTGGCCACAAACCTGAGCGACTTCGGTTCGGTCATAACCTGGGGCATTCAGGACAGATTCAGCTGCAATGAGGAACTGCTTCTGGTTTTCAAAGAGCTTGGCTACAGCTTCAGGCAGGGAACCATGGAGAGATATGAGGAACTGTCCGAGACCGCGGACAGCTTCCCTGCTTTCAACGAGACAGGGGAGATAACCGAGCTTGAGGACTGCTTCGTCGTTCGGTTTAAATAAAGCTTCAAGGCTTCGGAGAAGCCTAAAGTAATATGCCAAACTATGCATAATGATTAAATGCATAAGACAAGGAGATTTGTTATGGAGAAATTAAAACTTGGCGTAATCGGACTCGGCGCAAGGGGCGGGTATCTTGTTGACCTGTTTCTTACCATGGACAATGTTACCGTGACGGCGCTCTGCGACGTTTACGAGGACAGGGTCAAGAGCTGCTCGGAGAGAGTCGAGGCCGCTTGCGGTGCAAAGCCGTTTGAAACCGTCGATTACAGGGAAATTGCGGCAAAGAAGGTCTGCGATGCGGTGGTTATAGCCTCAAGCTGGGAAGATCACGTCGAAATTTCCGTGTGCTTCATGGAAGCCGGCATACCGGTGGGTCTTGAGGTCGGCGGCGCCTACTCGGTGGAGGACTGCTTCAGGCTTGTCCGCACCTATGAAAAGACCCGCACACCCTTCATGTTCCTGGAGAACTGCTGCTACGGAAGGACCGAGCTCATGGTTCTGAACATGGTGCAGCAGGGTGTCCTTGGCGACATCGTTCACGCCGGCGGCGGGTATATGCACGACCTGCGCACCGAAGTCCTCTTCGGCAGGGAGAACAGGCACTACAGGCTCAACAACTACATTAACCGCAACTGCCACAACTATCCCACCCACGATTTGGGACCCATTGGCGTCATCCTTGACTTCAACTACGGCAACAGACCGGTTTACCTCACATCGATTTCAAGCCGCGCTGCGGGCCTCAATGCATACGCCAAGGAGCATCCGGAGGTCAATCCCGAGTTCCGTGACCTTGCGTTCAAGCAGGGAGACGTGGTGGTGACCAGCATCATGTGCGCAAACGGCGCCACGGTGACGCTGAAGCTTGACACCACCCTTCCGAGACCTTACTCAAGGGGCTTTACAATTCAGGGCACCAAGGGCATGTACCAGGAGGACGGCAACTACGTCTTCATCGACGGCAAGTACCCCGAGGAGCTTCACTGGAACTGGTCCCCCGAGTGGAACAACGCCAAGAAGTACGAGGAGGAATACGACCATCCCATCTGGAAACGTTTCCTTACGGAAGGCGTTCGCGGCGGTCACGGCGGAATGGACTACCTCATTTACAACGAGTTCTTTGAGGATACCCTTCTCGGCAAGCCCTACCCCATCGATGTCTACGACGCAGCCATTTTGATGGCAATAACACCCATCTCTGCAGAGTCCATCGCCAAGGGTTCCGCGCCTATTGAAATCCCCGATTTCACCGCAGGCGCATGGAAAACAAGGAAAGGCTCCGCAGAGAGGTTTGTTTGACAATAACCCCCTAAAGTTATATACTTTGCGGACACGCGGCCGAAAAGAGCTCAAAAAGAGCCCTTTTCCCGCGGTTTCAGCGTCAAAATCGCCAATGAAGACATGAAAAAGATTGCCGTTCTCGGGGCCGGCGGATTCGTCGGCAGGAGCCTAACAGAATATCTCTCTCAGGACGGAAAAGCTTTTGAAGTCATCCCTGTCACAAGGAAGCAGGCGGACCTGCTTGACGCACCGGCAGTGGAAAAGTTCTTCAAAGATTTGAAGCCGGATGCTGTCATAAACTGTGCCTCCTGCGGCGGTTCCAGGAAGAACGGCTACAGCGACGGAGACGACGTTGCCGATAAGAACTGCCGGATTTTTGAGAACGTTGAAAAAGCCCTCGAAGACCTTCCGGGCACGGCGCATTTCATCTTCGGAAGCGGCGCCCAGTACGACAAATCCCGCCCTCTCGTCAAAGTCAGCGAGAGCGACATTGGCGTTAACATCCCCGGGGACCCCTACGGACTCGGCAAGCTTAAAATCGCCGAACGCATCAGGGCGGACGGCAGGGAAAAAACATGCATGCCCGTCATTTTCGGGCTGTTCGGACCCTACGAGGACTACACTTACAAGTTTATTTCCAACGCCTGTGCAAAAGTGCTGCTGGGGATGGACATTGTAATAAACCGCAACGTAAAGTTTGACTACCTTTACATTGACGATTTCTGCGGAATCATGGAGACGCTCCTCACGGACGTTCTCTGCGGCAGAAGACTGCCCCACAGGATATTCAACATAACCCCGGACGAGTCGGTGACGCTTGAACGCATTGGCGGCATCGTGAAAAACATTTCCGGGAAAAACCCCGCAGTGACGGTTTTAAACGGCGGCATGAGCCCCGAGTACACGGGAAACAACGCACTTCTCCGTGAAAATCTGGGCCGCGAATACAGGTTCCTCAATTACGAAGAATCGGTTGCCAGGCTCTACAGGAACCTGGAGCGAAGGCTTCCGGAGCTGGATGCGGAGAGTATAAAGGCGGACGCGGCCTTAAAATACTGCGTCAATAAAACGTCAGATAATAATTGACGGAGGTCATATGAAGAAAATAACGGTAATGATTCCGTGCTACAATGAAATAGAGAACGTAGAAGCCATCGCCAAGGCTGTCATTGGTATTTTCGAGACGGACGAGACTTTGAAGAAGTACTCTTTCGACGTTCAGTTTATCGACAACTGTTCCGTGGACGGCACCCGTGAAAAGCTGGAGGAGATTTGCGCAAACGAGAAGCGCGTAAAAGCGATCTTCAACGTTAAGAATTTCGGCCAGTTCAACTCCCCGTTCTACGGAATGCTCCAGTCCGAGTGCGACGCCCTGATTCTGCTCTGCTGCGACTTCCAGGACCCTGTGGAGCTCATCCCCGCATTTGTAAAAGAATGGGAGAACGGCTACAAAATCGTCTGCGGCATCAAAAACCACAGCAAGGAGAGCAAGCTTCTCTACGGCCTCCGCACGATTTACTACAAGCTCATTAAAAAGTTTTCGACTGTCGAGCAGATCGAGCACTTCACAGGCTTCGGTCTCTACGACAATGAGTTCCTCGACGTTTTGAGGAAACTGGATGACCCAACGCCCTTCCTGAGAGGTATCGTTGCCGAATACGGCTTCAAGCGCAAGGATATCATGTATACCCAGGAAAAGCGCAGAGCCGGCAAGACTCACAACAACTGGGTCAGCCTCCTTGACGCGGCCATGCTGAGCGTAACCTCGTACACAAGAGCGGGCGTAAGACTTGCGGTGTGCCTGGGGTTTGTCCTCACGGTCTTCAACTTCATTCTCGCCCTCGCCTACATAATCACCGCGGCTTTTGTTCCGGTGCTTTGGCGCATCTGGGTCATTCCGATACTAATCGCAATTTTCCTCGTAGGCTCCGTGCTTATGTTCTTCACCGGCTTTGTGGGAGAATATGTGGTGTCAGTCAACAAGCGGGTCACCCACAGACCTCTGGTGGTTGAGGAAAAAAGGCTGAACTGGGATAAGGAAGACAAAAAAGACTAAAGTGTCAAATAAAACTCTTAATAAGTTACAGAATTTAATATTTTGTACTTTCAAATACGGCCTGATGCTGATATAATACAAATGTTGACAGATGTAACTTTTTTTACATGGTGCAAACAACGGAGCAGTTCCGTAAGATTAATAGAAAAGAGAGGTTAAAAGAACAACATGAAGCCTAGGAATAAAAGAACAACAGAAGAAAAGTTTTACGACGGTCTTGTGAAACTGATGAAAAGAAAAGAATACAAAAACATTACAATCACAGACGTCGCTGCCGAAGCGGGCCTTTCAAGAATGACTTTTTACCGCCACTTTGACAATGTTGCCGATGTCATGACAAGGCACCTCA
>CACZNV010000038.1 GCA_902782645.1 uncultured Ruminococcus sp.
CGGATCCGGAGTTTTATGACGTTGTTTTAGGGAAATTGGCGGCTTCATTTGCACATATCGGCACCCAGATGGAGGGCCGGGCCATGTGCGAGGTTTTCGGGGCATACGGCTGGGCCGAGGGCACGCCCCTTATGAAATGGCTTATTGATTTTCTGCTGGTCAGAGGCGTCAACAGGTTCATTCCCCACGCATTCTCCCCGGATTTCCCCGACCCGGACTGCCCGCCCCACTTCGGCGCCGACGACAAGGATCCCCAGTTTGAGGGCTTCACCAAAATCATGAACTACACAAACCGGGCGGCCCACATTCTGAGCGGAATGACCCACAAGGCGGACGCGGCGGTGCTCTACCACGCAGACGCTGAATGGATGAATTACGAAGGCGGCGCCATGATGCTCCAGGAACCCGCCAAGGTCCTATACGACGACCAGATTGACTTTGACATACTGCCTGCGGACTGCTTCATCTCCGGCACCGGAAGCCGTGTTTACAAAGCTTTCGCAAAAGACGGCAAACTGGTCTGCGGAGACGAGACCTACGGAGTTCTTGTGGTGCCCTACGCGGAATACCTCCCGAAGAAGCTTGAAAAGTCCCTGAAATCCCTTGAAGCCGCAGGAGTAAACGTCATAAAAGTTGCCAAAGACTTTGACAAAAAGGCCTTCCTCAAAGACGTCAAGGCAATCATCAGGAAGGATATCTCCGTAAAAGGGAGATACAAGACCCTCAGGGCTATACACTTTTACGGCAAAACATCTGACGTTTACATGTTCTTCAACGAGTCGGTGAGGGAGACCGTCCGGACGACCGTCAAGCTTGCGTCTGTAAAAGGCAGCAGGTCCTACATCGCCCTTGATATGTTAAACGACGAAATGTGGAAAGGCGCCTCCGCCAAGGGTTCCATAGCCCTCGACCTTCTCCCCTACCAGTCCTGCATAGTCATTTTCGACAAGGATGGTCTCCCGGAGAACGTGAAGGCGCGTAAAACCGTTAAAGAAGCCGCCAATGCAAATCTCACCTTCGACATTTCCCTGGCCCCCTACACCGATATGGGCGCCTTTGAAAGCTACAAAAAAGCCGTCCCCTCAGAGAAGCTTCCGGAGATTTCAAGAGACGACAGATTTGTGGAATTTTCGGGCAAATACAGGTATGCGGCAAAGTTTGACTCGAAAGACCTTGACGGCATGAACGGGATTGACCTTGGCGAGGCGGGCATGACGGCTCATGTGTGGCTGAACGGCAAAGACCTTGGCGTCAGGGTGTGCAGCCCCTACCGCTACGACCTTTCGGAGGCTCTTAAAGAAGGGAAAAACGAGCTGATCATCGAGGTTTCCAACACTCTCGCCAATGCAGTTCACGACCCCTTCACCCAGTACCTGGCGATACCCAGGAGCGGCCTTATCGGACCGCTGTCCTGGCTTAAATTCGAATAGTTTTTTTCGGGTTATAAAAAGAGCTCCTGCCTTGGGACCTTAAGATTAAGGCTTCGGGCAGGAGCTTTTATTATACTTCAATCAGGCGCTAAGACGCTGTTATTCCGCAAAGCCGCCTATAGTTTTGTAGAGGCGCCAGAAGTCCGGGCAGACCCAGTCGGCAACGTCGCAGTTTTCCAGCACGTTGGCTTTTTTGGAGCAGAGAGTCGAGAGCACGGCAACGGCGGTCACGTCGTAATTGTTGTGGCAGTCGATTCTGATGCCGCCTTCGAATGTGTTTCTTCCGATGACGAACATGGAGCCTTTGCACCTTGACGTGAACTCGACGCCCAGCTTTTTCAGTTCCACCACCGAATAGTAGAACGACCTGTTGAACCCTTCAATGACCTCTTCGTCGATATTGTAAAACTCGGTGACCCCGTCAGTCTGGGTGGCCACAAAAAGGATGTATGGAAGGCTTGCGCCGCAGGCCCTGGCGTCAAAGCGTGTGGGAACTTTATTGGCGGCGTTTTTGAAGAAGGCGTTGCCGTCTTCATCCTCGATGTATATGAGCTTCATTGCCGTCAGCATGTCGATGAATTCATTTTTCCTCGCAAAAGGAGACTCCGCGAAAGTGTTTTTCACCACAACGTCAAAGCCTATGGCGGAGCAGCAGAGACCGGGCACCGCAACGTTCCAGTCAACCCCGGGGAGGATATTGCTGCCTCCGGTGAGAGATTTTTCGCCGTTGACTTTTATCATGAAGGAGTCGTCTACGGACACCTCGCCGCCAAGGGAATTGGCCGCCTCAATATAATCTATGAGGGTCTCCGTCCTCTCGGGCGGGAGCTCCAGGTATATTTTCTGGGAATGCTTTTTGAGAATGTCAAGGGCAATTACCGCAAGCACGTCGTCCTCGCAGGTCTCAGAGCCCAAATAGAGTACATCTCTCGAACAGATGTAATCAGACGGGTTGCGGTCGAAAAGTGCCTTATTTTCGCTTATTTCGGCATTCTCGGGCATTTCGGCAGCCTCAGCATCGTCTGACTCCTCATTTTCTCCGGAATCAGCCTGTTTCAGGCTGATTTCTTCCTCCTCGGTGGCCTCTCTTATGAGCTTTCTAACGGAGAACGGATCCTCGTCAAATCCCCCCTGTCTGTCCTCGGCCTCCTTTGTGAAATTCTTTTCGGAAACAATCAAAGGAAAGCGCTCGATCTCTTTTGCGAAAAGCGCAGCATAGGCGGCCTCGGGGTTCTTGGCGGGTGCTATGGCGCTTCCGCTGCTGCGTTCGATGGCGCTTGCACCTGCCCTGCTGAGAAGTCCGAGAGTTTCCCGGAAGGGGTCCTTTATGAAGGAACCTTTGAAAAAGGTCCTGTCGGGGCACATGGCAGCAAGCTTCATCGCCGCACTCCTGTAGGTGTCCCTTGCCGGCGGCTCAAGCATGCCGGCAACCTTTGTTTGATACACAAATTTCATAAGCTTCTCCAAATCCGAAAAAACCGCATTATGAGAGTTTTTTCACATATTCCAGGGCGGTGTCCCCGTCCGGGTAGTATTGGCGTCTTTCCGAAAATTTCACAAAGCCCGCCTTACCGTAGAGGTTTATTGCCGGCAGGTTTTTGCTTCTCACATCCAGAAAAATGTTCTCGCATCCCGCCTCCCGGGCCTTCCTCTCGCAAAAATCCATAAGGCTTTTTCCGATACCCTTGCGCCTGCACTCATTTTTCACACAGATTCTCAAAATCTCCGAATTCTCGAAAACTATGTTGTAG
>CACZNV010000039.1 GCA_902782645.1 uncultured Ruminococcus sp.
ATATATCGCCACCTCCCTCATGGAAGTGTACTGCGACGCAAGAGTCTACGACAAGGGCTGCATCATAGTGATTGAGATCATGGGAAGAAACGCGGGCTGGCTGACAGGCGCCGCGGCTCTCGCAGCAGAAAAGGGTGCGGGCCCGGACCTCATTTACCTGCCGGAGCTTCCTTTTGACAAAGAAAAATTCCTTGCGGACGTTAAGCGCATCGCCAAGGCAAACAACGGAAACTGCATGATCGCCGTGTCCGAGGGCATAAAGTATCCGGACGGGAAATATGTTGCCGACAGCGGAGTGAAGGACAAGTTCGGCCATGCGCAGCTTGGCGGCGTGGCGAGTGCCCTTGGCGTCATCCTTAAAGAGGAGATACCGGAATATCGGGTGAGAACCATAGAACTCAGCCTTCTCCAGAGATGCGGCGCCCACTGCGGATCGGGAAGAGACGTGGAAGAGGCCTTCGAAGCCGGAAAGACGGCTGTGGAGATGGCCACCTCAGGAAAGACCGACTACTGCGTGGGCTTTGAACGGGTCATTAAGAACGGCGAATACACCTGCGCAATGAAGCTCATACCCTTGTCAGATATTGCGAACACCGAAAAGAAGGTTCCGAGAGAGTGGATCAACGAGGAGGGCAACTTTGTCAATGAGAAGTTCATCGAATACGCGCTGCCCCTTATTCAGGGCGAGCCGAATTATGTTCGCGAGGACGGACTTCCCAGGTTTGCAAGACTCAAAAAGATAATCGCATCCGCAGATTAAGCACCTGCAGATTCACTGAAAAGCGCGGAAAAGGACCCTTGACGAGACCTTTTCCGCTGTTTTAAACGATTTAACAAGCTTAGAACAGGGCTGCGGGCGTCAAGCGAAGGCTCCTGCAGCAGCTTAGCCTGTTCACAGAATCAGGTCCCGAAGCGGGAGGTTTAAACATTGGGAAGCAATCTCAAAATCGAAAAATTCAAAATCAGGAAAAGCGACGGCGCCGTTGAAGTATTTGTCAGCGGCCATGTGTTCGGCTTTGACGAGGCTAAAAAGTTTGTCTCTGACAATGTGGCTAAAGATATAAACAGGGACAATCTGGAAATCCGCATCATGTGGGATGTGAAGTACGGGGAAGTTGTGACCGACCTGTCCCTTAGAGCAAAGCTCTGGGACACCGTAAAAGAGTTTGTCTGCGACAGACATCCCGCGTCCTGTGCACTCTTGAGGCTTGAGGGCTCCGGGCACAAAATCACGCCGGAGGGCCTTTTCATCGCCGTCGACCCCATCGCTTATTCGATACTCACCAATGAAAAGATTGCGGGGGAGATTGCTCAGTTTTTAAAAACGGTGTTCGGAGAAACCGTGCCCGTGTCCATAACTGCCGCGGAGACCGCACCCAAAGGGAAAAAGAGCGGCGACAGTAAAAAGAAGGCCGATGAGGAAAAGTTCGTCTTTGACGAAGAGGCCTACAACAAAGAGATTGCCGAGACCATAAAAAACAACAAGAAGAAGGACAAAAACGACCGCCATGCGGGCTCTTTCCACGGCGACACCTACAAAGGGCGGGGCTCCGGAAGGAAGCGCATACTGACGCCTGCGGAGGGCGAGGAGCTTCCAAAGGACTCCAAAGGGAACACGATACTCATTGGCGGTGAGATTATTGACGAGCCGGTGAAGATGGATACGGTCAACGCAGACATCGGTTTTATTGCCGTGCGGGGAAAAATATTTAAGCTCGAGACCAGGCTCCTGCCCAGCAAATCATGCCTCGCTTCGATATTCATAACCGACAATTCATATTCCCTTGCCGCCAAATTCTACTACGAGCCCGAGGACCAGGCCTATGTGGAGAAGCATTTTTCCGTGGGGAAACACGTGACTCTCTACGGTGACGTGGCCTACGACAAATACTCGAAGGAGCTCAGTCTCAAGATAAGGAACGCCGCCACCTACACGCCGGTCCAGAGGATGGATAAGGCTGAGACCAAGAGGGTGGAGCTGCATCTCCACACTTCCCTGAGTGCTCTTGACGCGGTCACAAGACCGAAGGCGCTTATTAAGCGGGTGACCGACTGGGGTCACAAGGCCATCGCAATTACGGACCACGGGGTGGTGCAGGCCTATCCGGACATTTTCAACGCCGCCAAGGACCTCAAGAGCAGCATCAAGATCATTTACGGAATTGAGTGCTACCTGACCGATTTTCCGGAGGACACCCCCGACGAGGAGTCCAAAAAGTTCCGCACCTGGCACTGCATCATCCTTGCGAAAAACCTGGCGGGACTCAAGAATCTTTACAGACTGATATCAAATTCAAACCTGAAATACTACCACAGGCGCCCGAGAATGCCCCGGTTTGACATCGAGGCCAACAGGGAAGGGCTCATAATAGGCTCCGCCTGCTCCGAGGGCGAGCTCTACCAGGCGATTGTCGACGGCGCTGACGACGAACAACTCGCCAAGATCGCCTCCTTCTACGACTATCTTGAAATCCAGCCCACCGCAAACAACCGCTACCTGATACGCGAAAACAAGGTGGAGTCCGAAAGAGAGCTGGAGAATATAAACAAAAAGATAGTGAATCTTGCCGACAGCCTGGGAAAGCTCACCGTGGCCACCTGCGACGTGCATTTCCTCGATCCGGAGGACGCAATATTCCGTGAGGTCATGCAGACTGCCCAGGGCTATGCGGACGCGGCTTTTCAGGCTCCCCTTTTCCTCCGCACCACAGAGGAAATGCTCATGGAGTTTACTTACCTTGAGGACAGAGCCTACGAGGTGGTGGTGGAAAACACCAATAAGATTGCCGATATGATTGAGGTAATCCGTCCTGTGCCCGCCGGCAACTACCCGCCTTCCATTGAAGGCTCGGATGACGACCTCAGGCGCATCTGCTATGAAAAAGCAGTGGCTACCTACGGCGATCCGGTGCCTGAACACGTAATGGCGAGGCTCAACAAGGAGCTTGACGCAATTATTTCAAACCACTATTCGGTTCTTTACATGGCGGCCCAGAAGCTGGTGGCCCACTCTGCGGAGAACGGATACACTGTAGGATCAAGAGGCTCCGTGGGCTCCTCTCTTGCGGCATATATGGCGGGCATCACGGAGGTCAACGCGCTTCCGCCCCATTACCGCTGCCCGAATTGCAAATACAGCGAGTTCTTTTTCAACCAGGAGTACGAGGCGGGCTGCGATATGCCCGAAAAGGACTGCCCGAACTGCGGCACAAAGCTCATAAGAGACGGCTTCGACATTCCGTTCGAAACATTCCTTGGCTTCAAGGGGGACAAGACCCCTGATATCGACCTCAACTTCGCCTCGGAAGACCAGGTGCAGGCCCACAAGTACTGCGAGGTCATGTTCGGTGCTGAATACGTTTTCAGAGCGGGAACAATCTCGGGACTCCAGGAGAAGACGGCCATCGGCTATGTCAAAAAGTATCTTGAGGTCAAGGGAAAAATGGCCAACGAAGCCGAAAAGCTGAGACTGTCCTCAGGCCTTGAAGGCGTGAAAAAGACCACCGGTCAGCACCCCGGAGGCATCATGGTTGTGCCCCGGGACAAGGATATCCTTGACTTCACGCCAATACAGCACCCGGCGGACGACGACGGATCCGGCAAGATAACGACCCACTTCGACTACCACTTTCTGCACGACACCATCCTTAAGCTTGATATACTCGGCCACGACGGACCGAAAATCATAAAGCTCCTCGGCACATTCACGGGCATCGACCCGATGAAGGTGGACATCTCAGACCCGAAGGTTTTATCGCTGTTTACGTCGCCGGAGGCCCTTGGCGTCGATGAAAGCCTGCTCCCGGAGCCCCTTGAGACGGGAAGCCTCGGAATCCCGGAATTCGGAACCTCTTTCGCCATAGGACTGCTCAAGAGCACAAAACCGGAAAAGGTGTCCGAGCTTGTGAGAATATCAGGTCTTTCCCACGGAACCGACGTGTGGCAGGGCAATGCCTCGGAGCTCATTGCCGACAACACCGCGACTCTCTCGGAGTGCATCTGCTGCCGCGACGATATCATGATGTACCTCATCAAGATGGGCGTGGACAAGGGCACTTCCTTTGAAATCATGGAGGCGGTCAGAAAGGGCAAGGTGGCAGCCGGCAAGTGCGGCAATTGGCCAAAGTGGAAAGAGGAGCTGAAGGCCCACAACGTGCCGGACTGGTACCTGGGCTCCTGCGAAAAGATACAGTACATGTTCCCAAAGGCTCATGCGGTGGCATACGTGCTGCTTTCCGTGCGTATGGCTTGGTTCAAGGTCTACGAGCCTCTGGCCTATTACGCCACAAGGTTTACGCTCAAGATCGATTTCTTTGACGGAAACAATATGCTCCACGGCCTCGAGAGGGCAAAACTTGCCATGCAGGACCTGAAATCCGCCGAGAGAAAGCTGACCGAAAAAGAGAAGGATCTTCTCACAATCTACGACCAGCTCATGGAGATGTACGCAAGGCACATAGAGTTCCTGCCTGTGGACCTTTACAAGTCAAGAGCAACCGTTTTCGTGCCGGAGGAGGACAAACTGAGGCCGCCGTTCTGCGCTCTTCAGGGCGTTGGCGTGTCTGCGGGCGAGTCCATCGAAAAGGCCGCCGCGGAGGGTGAACCCTTCAGCAGCGTGGACGATCTGCAGACGAGGGCGAAGGTGAACAAGACCGTCATCGAGGTTTTGAAGAAGAACGGGGTCCTCAAAGGGCTTCCCGAGAAGGACGAGTGGTCGTTCTTTGATCTGAACCTTGGCGGCAGCATCGGCGAGGGAGAGTAACAGGCGGAGAGAAACCGCCAATGCCTTTGGCGGCACCCGGAAAAGCAGATGCAGCTTATTCTCCTTGACGAAAGCATTTCTCTGTGTTATCGTTTACCCGTGATATTATAAAAAATATTGACGCGCGCGGACAGGCGCGCGGAAGACTAACATTTTACGGAGGCTGAAATGTCTGAACAAAAAAACATCCGTTCAACAAAGGTCAAAGGCGCCGCAGTGATTATAGCGGTTCTTTTGACTGCATTAACTGTGGTCCTCGCAGGCTGCGCAGGCGATTCAAAACCTGCCGAGCCTACAAAACAACCCGAAAGCACGAGCTCCACACCGTCACCCGCACCGACGGATGCACCCGTTGACACCCCTGAGAACGGCACTCCCGCTTCGACAGATGAAACAGCTGCGCCCGGCACATCCACCCCCGACGCAGGAAATTCGCCCACGGCTGAGGCCACAGAGAACCCCGCGGACACACCGGAAAACACTGCTCAGTCCGAATCTCCCACGGCTACGTCCGGGGCAACTTCTACGCCGGATGCTTCAACTCCCGCTCCCACGGCCACGTCAGGCTCGGCCGGAACCCCCACGCCTACGGCAACCCCCACCCCTACACCTACGCCCACGGCAACCCCCACTCCTACACCGACGCCCACACCCACACCTACGCCGACTCCTGTGTCTGCCGCCAATGTATTCAACGTGTGGAACAACTCCTTGAAGAGCGCTATCGGAACACTCAAACAGACACAAGTCTCCATGACTTCTGAAGGTCTCAGATTTGACTACGACACCACAAACGGCACCGGGGACCCGAACGTTGTTTTTGATATCGCAAAATACTCTTCCCTCACCGGAAAGACCGCTCTTACGGGAGCACAGGGCTCATACGTTGTCTTCAAAGTTAAAACCGAACTGACGGACGGCGATTTTGAGCTGTTCTCTCAGAAACCCGCGGCAGGGGACAGCGGAAAGTCCAGTTATATCCAAAACGGTCAGTGGCAGTACGTTGTCGTCGACATGACAGGCACAACATTTATTACCAAGGAAAACCTCTCAACAATGCGCATCGACTGGTCCAACCTTTACATTAAGAAGGGCGGATACATGGTAATATCCGAGATCGCATTCTTTGAGAATAAGGCCGATGCATATGCACTTGCAGATATCCCGCTGGATCCTTCGTCCTCGGGCTCTATGACCTCGTCCGTTTCGTTCCCGTCAAACTTCGACCCCAAAGCTTATGTCACCGTTGACAACGGAACCATGAGCGCTGTGAGCAGCGGCGGTGTGAACGGTGTTGAAATCGTTCCCGGCTCCGCAACAATCAAGGTAAGCATTGGCGTCAGAGAATTGGCGGCTCTTCAGAAATCATATCCCACACAGAAGCGCTACATTGCCATCCAAATGAAGACTGCCGGCAACGCGACATGCACCGTAGCCCTCAACGCTTACTCCGACCTTGAAGGCAAACTCGTAACCGTTGACTCCAAGGGCGACCTCACTGCCGACGAGACAGGTTGGCAGGGCATGTATTTCGACCTTAACGGCTGCTACACGGATCACGAGAGCATCGCCAAGATAATGCTCAGAATCTCAAGTCTGACCAAAGGCACCGGCAAGGTAACCATCGGCAAGATTGTCATCACCGATGACCTCAACCTGGCCCTGGAAACCTGCGGCCTCTCCGAGTACAAACTCAACAACGAGAATGTTTCCTACACAGATCCGCTGGCATCATCCAAGCTCACTGCCGAGAACGAAGACTCCTCGCTGAAAGTCTGGTTCGACCACTCCACAGAGAAGGCCGTTCAGAACAATTTCAAGCCCACAGGTCTCTCCGGCTACACGATCAGCATGGCCAAGAACGAGAGCGAAAACGCCCAGTTTTTCATTGCTCCGTCAACGGACAGAAATCTCAATGTCACAATTGACGATTTCGACGACGGCCACGGCCACAAGCTCACAGCCGATCTCACTTACGAGTTCTACCACAATGTCATTGGCGTCATGAGACCCGACGCGCTTCTACACATCAACGGTTCAGTTCCGGTTAAAGCCGGCAACGTCCAGGCGTTCATGATCCGCGTCACCACAACGCAGAACACCCCCGCAGGCACATACAACTCTGTGATTCATGTATATGACACCGACACCGGAAAAGAGGTTAAGAGATCTCCGATTGCCGTCAAGGTGTACAACTTTTCGCTGCCCACAGCTACGACGCTGAGAACTGCTTTCGCTCTCTGGCCGAACTACATCTCAAGCGGCTATCCGGCAGGCGGCGACGGCTATGACAGCGCAGAGTGGAACAAGGTTGTTCAGAACTACTACGAGTTCTTCCTCAACTACCGCATCAACGTCACCGATCTTCCTTACGGCATGACCTCGGGCCGCGGAATCGCTTACATGAACGACGAGCGAATTAACACCGCAAGATGGAGTGTCCGGGACTACAGCGCATGGACAGACCTCCAGAACGACGGCTACACAGAGAAGCCGATGTGGCTCAGCAAGATCATTTACTACCCCGGTGAAGTCGACGAGCCCAGAACAGAGGCCCACTTCAAGACTCTCATTCAGGTCGCCAATCAGATCAAGTCAATCGACCCCGACTACAGAATGGTCATACCGCTGGAGAGAGACCTTGAACTTAAGAATGACGGAACTGTCACCAACATCAGCAATTCCGATACAGACTCCGTAGGAATGCTCCTCAAATACACAAACATCTACTGCCCGAAGGTTGACGCTTTCACTCCCAGAGTACTCTCCAGAAGAGGCGGCGCAACATTCCTGCAGAGTATCGCTCAAGATAAGAAATACGGTGTATACCTTGACAGAGTCCGTGAGGGCGTCAAAAACGGCGGCGAGCTCTGGGCTTACATCTGCATCAATCCCACGCAGCCTTACGTCAACTGGCAGATCAACAGCGACGGCACCGAAGCGATCGTCAGCCTCTGGCAGATGAAACAGCTTGACGTCACGGGCATGCTCTACTGGGCCGTCAACGTCTGGAAGGCAAGCTACTGGAGAATCTCCGAGCCTATGGAAAACAACCAGGCAGGCGACGGTATGCTCATCTACAGCGGCCACATCGAACACAGCCTCTACCCTGTTCCGACGATCAGGCTCGAGTCAATCAGAGACGGTATCGAGGACTACGAGATGCTCACGATGCTCGAAGACAAGCTGGGTTCGGCTGCCCTTGACAATATGCTGAAAAAGGTTTGCACAAGCGTTCTTACATACACGAACGATGACGCTTACCTCCACGCCGTAAGAGTTCAGCTCTACGAGGCACTGGAAGCGGCTTGCAACTGATATTTAAAAACCACTTGGCGCTTTTCTCCGGAAAAGCGCCTTTGAAAAAGGAATTACCATGAAAACCCTGACCCCTCCGGCCGGCTTTGACGTTTCGGCCGGGCAGAAGTTCTACAAGATACCCGATGAACATTTTGATCTCTACGGAGTCTTCTTTGACGAAAAAGAAGGCCGCTTTCTGAGAATGCCGGCAGATGTTGCGGCTTCGGTCAGCCCGTCTGTTGCGGAACTCAACAAGCACCCTGCAGGCGGCAGAATCAGGTTCAAGACAGATGCGGCAAGGCTTTCAATCACCATGAGATGTTCGTCTCTGGCCCAGATGCCCCATATGCCTTTTTCAGGGACCCACGGCTTTACCCTTGTTGAAGATGACGGCGACAAACACTGCTTTGCCGCAGCCTTCATGATGAACCACTACGCCAATCTCAAGGAGTCCCACACCGAAGACGGATATTATGCGGAAAAACCGCTTCTTGGCGGCAAGATGCGCTCCTACACGCTCTACCTGCCTCTTTTCACGGACCTCAGGGAGCTTACTATCGGAGTTCCGGAGGAGGCGACGGTGGAAAACGGACCGAAGTACAGGGACATCAAGCCGCTGCTGTTTTACGGATCTTCCATAACCCACGGCGGCTGCGCGTCGAGACCCGACAATATGTACGAGGCCTACATCTCCAAGTGGCTTGACGTTGACTTCATTGATCTTGGCTTTTCCGGCTCTGCCCTTGGCGAGGTGGAAATCGCCAAATACCTTGCGAGCCTCGACCCGTCGGTGTTTGTGTGCGACTACGATTACAATGCGCCTGACGCCAAGCACCTCAAAGAGACACACTACAGACTTTATCGCATTTTCAGGGAAAAACACCCGAACACGCCAATACTGTTCATCTCCAACCCGGACTACGACACCGACCCGTCATCTCCCGCAAGGATAAGGGTGATAAAGCGGACGCTTGCATTGGCGAGAAGAAACGGCGATAAAAATGTTATATTTATGTCCGGGAAAAGGCTTTTCGGAAAATTTGACAGGGAAAACTGCACTGTCGACATGACGCATCCTAACGATCTTGGCTTTTACATGATGGCCAAAGAAATCACCAAGACGATAAAAAAGCTTATTTAATTTGCGAGGAGGGGAAAATGAAAAAGATAATACTTGACGGAGCTGTGGGGACCACCCTTTGGGACATTGCCGCAAGCCACGGCGTGGAAAAAGTGCCTGTATGGCGCTACAACATTGAACATCCGGAATTCGTTGCCGAGATTACGAAACGGTATATCGACTCAGGTGCAGACTATGTTCAGGCCAACACTTTCGGAGCCAACAGACCTGCGGTGGAGAGAAGTTCAAAGTACGATGTGCGGGACGTTGTTGCGGCCGCAATGAGGATTGCACGGGAGACTGCAGAGGGTAAAGACGTTAAAATCACTCTCAGCTGCGGTCCGCTCATGCAGATGCTTGAACCCTACGGCGACCTTGAAGAGGACGAGTGCGGCGACATCTACGAGGAAATTTTTGACGCCGGAATGCCTTACAAGCCGGACGCCATATTCCTGGAAACATTTATAGACCTCGGCATGATGCGCGTTGCCGCGGAGAGGGCGGTTAAAAAGGGCGTTCCCGTGTTCTGCTCCATGTCCTTTGAAAAAGTTGGAAAAACCATGTTCGGCAACTCCGTCGAGGACGTTGTGAAGACCCTTGAGCCTTTGGGCATCGCATCTGTAGGCCTCAACTGCTCCCTGGGTCCCGACGCCGCAATACCGGTTATCAAAGAGTTTTCCGAAAGGACTTCTCTTCCGCTTTTCTTCAAGCCCAACGCAGGTCTCCCGATATCGAAAGGCGGCGGCAAAGAGGCATCGGCAATAGGTCCCGAGGAGTTCGCAGAGCTGGTGGCCCCGGCCTTCCCCTATGCGACTTACATTGGCGGCTGCTGCGGAAGCGATTGGCGGTATGTAGAGTCAATCAAAGCAAAGTTGAAGAATCAAGGCTATTGATAAGAATATATCAAAGACCCGCTCACTGAGAAATGAACTTGCCGGCAGAAAATACAAGATACCGAACCGCATCCGCGAGAACCCGTCCTACTCCTAAACCGCCAAGTTCGCCTTCTACGTCGAAGGCGAGTTCTACGAATTCACCCCCGACAAACCCTGCGTCGGCAAGATGCTTCTCCTCACCGAGGAAATGCACCGCCTCCAAGTGAACGAATGGAAAAACTTCCCCTGGAACTCCTACATGTACCCTCAAAATCTTCATAAAAAAATGTGAAAAAAAGAAGAAAAAAAGTGTTGACAACACCTTTCCCTTGTAGTATACTTGCAAAGCACCTCGCGAGGGGCTCCTTCTAAAAGGTGAATTTGGGAGTTTAGCTCAGCTGGGAGAGCATCTGCCTTACAAGCAGGGGGTCACAGGTTCGATCCCTGTAATTCCCACCAATTTGGCCCGG
>CACZNV010000040.1 GCA_902782645.1 uncultured Ruminococcus sp.
GAGTACTTGCAGAGGCAGAGTCAAAGATCAGAAGCAAGCAGGATTTCACGAAAAAGTCATTTTGGCTTGAGATTATAAAGATTGTCCGTGAAGATCCGGTCAACGAAAACCTCATGTCTGCCGGAATGATTACGCTGGCATTCAATTCTGAGGTCGATTTCATGGTCAAGATCTATCAGACCTATTTCGGACTCGATATGTTTGATGAAAAGGCTATTATTAAAGTTTACAGCACCATCGGATCGATATTCGGATGCTTCTTCTATGTTTCTATGAACAACAACGACAGCACCGCTGAGCTCATAGCGGAGAGACTGGTTGAAATTGCCGCACAGGCGTAATCAAACCTATACCGTATAACAGCGAAGAGCCGCGCCTTTGAAACTTTAAGGTTTGAAAAGGCGCGGTTCTTCGCTGTTTATATTCTAAAAGTCACATTTCCATCAGTAGGAAGCTTGTTTCCTTTGCATTGGCGTTTTCACCGGGGACCGCTCTGAACGTGCCCGTTTTCTTAAACCCGGCTTTTACGTAAACCTTTATCGCCCTGCTGTTGTCGCTTGAAACCGCAAGCCTAACGCCGTCCTCCGGAAACTCCTGCAGCACAAAATTCACGGCAAGGCCCGTCAGACGAAGCCCCAGCCCTTTTCCCAGGCCGCAAAGGTCGGGTCTCAGCCCTAAAGCAATGTCCGTCGAGTCGCTTTTCTCATAAAGCGGCAGCGACTCTTCGCTTATAACCTGAGCTGCGGGACCAATCGCAACAAAGCCAATCGGATCGGTGATAATCTTCCTGTTGTTCCTGTCAAAGCCCTCCGCCTCATACACAGGGAAATGCAGGCCGTTCATGACCTGTGAAAGCTCTTCCTCGCTTCCGTCAAAGTCGTACATGGAGTACTCGCCGCCGTATCTCCAGCCGGCAATCACCCTCGCCGCGCCCTCGGTCATCTCCGTGAGGACCAGCCCGTCGCTTTCGATTATCACAAAACTGTCGTCGTACATCTGAAGAACCCGTTTTTTTCTTGAACCCGCCAAGGTACAAAAACGGCCCGCCTCAAACGATTCAGCGGCGGGCCATCTTAAATATAAATTACTTTGATTTGATGGTGCGGACGCGGATGATGCCCTCCACAGCCGCAATCTTGTCCACAAGGCCTTCGGCAACGTTGGAATCGGTGTCGATAACCGTGTAAGCCATGTCCTTCTTGGACTGATTTGTGAGATGCTCAATGTTGATCTTCTCGGCTCCGAGAATCGACGTGATGTGAGAAATCATATTGGGAACGTTCTCGTGGATGATGCAGATTCTGACTGCGCAGTCAGGCAGCGGCTCCACGTTCGGCAGATTGACGCTGTTCTTGATGACGCCGTACTCGATGTAATCCTTGAGTTCCCTTGCAGCCATAAGAGCGCAGTTGACTTCCGATTCAGGTGTCGAAGCGCCAAGGTGAGGAATGGCCACCGTGTTTGTCATATCGAGAACCTCAGGGGACGGGAAATCCGTCACATATTTTGCAATCTTCCCTGAGAGAAGTGCTGCGCCGAGGTCGTCGTAGTTGACGATTTCGCCTCTTGCCAGGTTGAGGATTCTGACGCCGTCCTTCATCTTGGCGAAGAGCTCGGAATTGAAGGAGCCCTTTGTAGAAGGATTCAGCGGCACGTGAATCGTGATGTAGTCGCTGACAGCGCAGATTTCATCAATGGATTCGGCTCTGCGGATTTTGCGTGAAAGATGCCATGCGGCGTCCACCGACAGGTAGGGATCGTATCCGTAAACGTCCATTCCGAGGTCGTGAGCAACGTTTGCCACCATGACGCCAATGGCACCGAGACCCACAACGCCAAGGGTCTTGCCCTGAATCTCGGGTCCCTCGAAGCGTGACTTGCCTTTTTCGACAAGCTTTGCGCACTCGCTGTCGCCGGCAAGCGATTTAGCCCATGCAATACCGCCGGAGATGTCTCTTGACGCGAGGAAAAGTGCCGCGATTGTGAGCTCCTTAACCGCATTGGCGTTTGCTCCGGGGCTGTTGAAAACAACGATGCCTTTCTTGGAGCAGAGCTCTACGGGGATGTTGTTTACGCCTGCGCCCGCTCTTGCGATTGCGAGCAGATTGTCCTCAAAATTCATTTCGTGAAGGCTTGCGGATCTGACCATGATACCGTCAGGCTGTGCAATATCCTCTGAAACATCATAGTTCGCACTCGGGAAAACGCCTGTTCCCTCCGGGGCGATCTTGTTCATAAGCTTAATCTGATACTTCATAGCGATACCTCGTAGTCTTTCATGAACTTCACAAGCTTTTCAACGCCCTCAACAGGCATCGCATTGTAGATTGAAGCTCTCATACCGCCAACGCTTCTGTGTCCCTTGAGGTTCACAAAGCCTGCAGCTGCTGCAGCCTTGACGAAAGCTTTGTCGAGATCTTCGTTGCCGGTGATGAACGGGATATTCATATATGAACGGTCAGCGCCGCTTACCGTGGGCTTGAACACCTTCGATGAATCAAGGTAATCGTACATGATAGCAGCTTTCTTGTGGTTGATTTCTTCCATAGCCTCTATGCCGCCAATCTCATTCTTCAGCCACTCGAGAACCAGCTTGCACATGTAGATTGCGAACGTCGGCGGTGTGTTGTACATCGAGCCGTTGTTTGCGTGGATTTCGTAGTTGAACATCGTAGGAGTGATGTCTCTTGCCTTGCCGATGAGGTCCTTGCGGATGATGACGACTGTGAGACCTGCAGGTCCCATGTTCTTCTGAGCGCCCGCGAAGATAAGGCCGTATTTTGTAACATCGATCTTCTCAGAGAGGATGCAGGAAGACATATCGGCAACGAGAGGCACATTGCCGCACTCAGGGAGCGTGGCGAACCTTGTTCCGTAAATCGTGTTGTTTGAGCAGATGTAGAAATAATCGGCGTCAGGGTTAAACTTGCTCTTGTCGAGTTTCGGAATATAGCTGAATGTCTTGTCCTTGCTCGAGCCGACAATGTTTACCTGACAATACTTAGAAGCTTCCTGATTTGCCTTTGAAGCCCATTGGCCTGTGAGCACGAGATCAATCGCGCCGCTGCCGTTGGCGAGATTCAAAGGAATCATTGCGAATTGAGATGATGCACCGCCCTGAAGAAAGAGCACCGCGTAATCATCAGGGATGGAAAGCACCTCGCGAAGAAGCGCCTCTGTTTCATCTATGATAGCCTGATATACCGGCGATCTGTGACTCATCTCCATAACGGACATTCCGGCGTCACCGTAGTTTACAAGCTCTGCCTGAGCCTTTTTAAGCACGCTTTCGGCAATAACTGACGGTCCCGCAGAAAAATTATATACACGTTCCATTATTTTTCCCTCCTCCCAAGTACTGTTTTATCGGGATAAATCCTGTATTATAGTCTTGTGAAGACGATAAGTCAAACAAAATTCGCGCATAAGTCGTATTCGTGAAGTGAAAAGTTAACTTCCACTTCAGGGGGCGCCAAGTGGATTTCTCTCTTACAGGAAGTTCCATTTGGATTTTTGTTTTAC
>CACZNV010000041.1 GCA_902782645.1 uncultured Ruminococcus sp.
CTGCGGCAAGGCCGTACTCGCTCATACCGTAGATGATGCCGAAGTTGACTGCCTTGGCGGCAGAGCGCATCTCATAAGTTACATTCTCGAGGGGAACGTCGTTCACGTCCGCAGCGGTGAGGGTGTGTATATCAGTACCGTTTTTAAACGCCTCCACCATGGTTCTGTCACCGGACATACAGGCCATGAGGCGGAGCTCGATTTGGGAGTAGTCCGCGTCCACAAGGACCATGTTTTCGTTACCGGCAACAAAAGCTTTCCTGATGACCCTGCCCAGTTCATGCCTCACGGGTATGTTCTGGAGGTTGGGCTCGCTGGAGCTCAATCTTCCGGTGGCGGTCACGGTCTGGTTGAATGTGGTGTAGACCCTGCCGGTCTTTTCGTCGATGACGCCAAGGAGACCGTCAATGTATGTGGATTTAAGTTTTGCGTTTTGCCTGTATTCAAGAATCAGCGGCACCACAGGGTGCTTGTCGAGAAGCTCCTCCAGCACCTCCTGGCCCGTTTTGTAGCCTGTGCGGGTCTTGTTTTTCTTGCCGCCTTCGATACCCAGTTTGTCGAAAAGCACCTCGCCAAGCTGCTTGGGAGAGTTAATGTTAAACTCGGTTCCGCAGAGCCCGTATATCTTTTCTTTGAGCTCCTCAAGGTTCTTTTCGTAAACTTTGCCCTCTTCCTTCAGAACATCTGCGTTCACCCTGACGCCCCGGCACTCCATCTTTGCCAGCACCGTAATCATAGGCAGTTCGATTTCTTCGAGAAGGATTTTCATTCCGTCACGGGAGATGCGCTCATTGGCGGCTTTGAAAGCCTCGGGCATGAAGAATATGTCCTCCCGGTCAACGCCGGTGTAGAACCTCACGGCAGAAACGTACTCGTCAAGGCCCCTGGTGGAGTCCGACAGGTAGGCGCAGATGGCAAGATCATTGGCCACAGGCTTCACAAGCACCCCTTGTCTGAGGCAGGCGGTGATGAAAGGCTTGGCGTCAAAAAAGTACTTTGCAACTTTTTCATTCTCAAGGATTCCCCGGAACACGCCAATGAACTCCCCTGCAATTCCTCCCTCCGCCATATCCACGGTGTAAGCCTTTTCCGCCTGTCCGTCGGGGGCATGGAGAATAACCTCCGCAAGGGCGCCCTTCTGCTTTTTAACGATGATGCAGAGGTTTTCCGCGCCAGAAAATGAATTCATGGCTTCGGTCATTTCCTCTTTGTTTGTAAGTTTTATATACTCTCCCCGGGGTTTTCTTGCCTCGGGCAGGACACCGCCGCCCTCTTCCGAGGATGCAAAATCAAAAAGCGTCCCGGGCATTTCATCCTCCGCCGGCTGAGACTTTGCAGCGGTTTCGTTTGCACGCTCTTCAATCTTCATGGATTTCATGAGCTTTCTGAGCTCAAGCTTTCTCATGAAATCGAGAAGCCCCTTGTAGTCAGGCTCTTTAACGGCAAGATTAGAAATGTCCCCGCCGCAGATATCCGTAAGCGGGACATCCTTTTTAATCTCCGCAAGTTTGAGGCTGAGATAGCAAAGATCTTTACCGTTTTCGAGCTTGTCTTTGGTGCCCTTGGCGGTAACTTTGTCTATATTTTCGAAAATTCCGTCAATGGAGCCGAACTGCTGAAGAAGAGCCAGCGCACCCTTCGGGCCTATGCCGGGGCAGCCGGGGATATTGTCGGAGCTGTCGCCCATAAGGGCCTTCATGGGAACAACCATGTCTGCATCCGCGCCGTAGAAAACGTCCTTCACATTGGCGGGAGTCACCCTGTTTGTGGTGGTGGAACCCTCTGAAGTTATGGGAAGGAGGATGGTTACATTGTCGTTTACAAGCTGGAGGGAGTCCTTGTCGCCGGTTAGAATCAGGCATGGAATGTTTTTTCCGGTGCTGCTCACGGAAAGTGTGCCTATAATGTCGTCGGCTTCTATATCTGAGAGCTCGCATCTTGACACGCCAAGAAGATCGAGGGCCTCTTTAATAAGCGGCATCTGAACTCTGAGTTCGTCGGGCATGCCCTTGCGCTTTCCCTTGTAGTCTGTGTATATGTCGTGTCTGAAGGTGTGCTTGCCGGCGTCAAAGGCCACGCAGACCATTGTGGGTTTTTCCTGATCGAGTATCTTTGTGATGATGTGGAGGAAGCCCTGGACGGCGCCTGTGTACACGCCCTCGGAGTTCCGCAGCATGCTGGCGCCTGCGCCGTAGAAAGCTCTGTTTGCTATGCTGTTGCCGTCAACCAGTAGAAGTTTTTCCATGCCGATAGTCCTTTTTAAAGCCTTTTGGCGGGTTTAAAAGCATAAGGTTCCCTATATTTTAGGATAGCTGCTCTGTTTTGCGATATTGAGGAGGACGCCCATTGCGGCGAGAATGATAAGTATGGCGCTGCCGCCGTAGCTGAAGAAAGGAAGACTTACGCCCGTGACAGGGATCAGCGCCGACACGACGGCCATGTTGAGGATGGTCTGGAGAGCCATCATGGTCATGATGCCTGCCGAAAGAAGCGTTCCGTATCTGTCGCTGCAGTTCGCCGCCACCTTGAATCCCCTTGCGAAGAAAAGGCCGTATATAATGATGATGGCCAGAACTCCGAAGAAGCCAAGTTCCTCAGCGGTTATTGCGAATATGAAGTCGTTGTAGGCCTCCGGGAGATATGAATATTTCTGAATGCTCTTGCCGAAGCCAAGGCCCCAGACGCCGCCGCTTCCTATCGCCAGGATGGAGTTGTGAATCTGGGAAAGAGCCTCCTCGGATACTCCCTCAGGCACTTTTGAAGTATTGCCGAGGAAGGTGGCAAAATACACTGCGAACCTTGCCGACAGGTGCTCGATAAGGTCCGGTTTAATTATCACAACAAGCCCCAGCAGTGCGCTTCCGCCGCCTATAACAGTCAGGAAAACGTACCATTTCACGCCGCCGTAAATCATAATTGAAAGACAGATGAGTGAAATGATGATGGTGGCGCTTATATGTTTTTGAAGCACCACGGCAAGGAGCGAAGCCACCGTGGGCAAAAGGAGCGTAAGAATACCCGACCAGCTTCTTGATTTTTCGCCCCACCTCTCGTCGGAAAGAGTGGCAGCCAGGTAGAATATGAGAGCAATCTTAAGTATCTCTGACGGCTGGAACGAAAATGATCCGACTTTAAGCCATCTTTGAGCGTCGTTTCTCACCTGGCCCACGAGAGCCGTCAGGTAGTTTATTCCCAGAGCAAATATGAGAAAATAGCCTGAAAGCCTCTTGTAGAATCTGTAGTCCACAAATGAGATGCCGATCATGAACACCGACCCAAGGGCGGCGTACAGCGCCTGGTTTCTCATGA
>CACZNV010000042.1 GCA_902782645.1 uncultured Ruminococcus sp.
GCGTGCCCTCGCCTGAAAACGATTCACCGGATCGTTTTCTATACGGCGAGCGTCCTTTCGGAGTTCCGCGTCGCTGCGAGCATCGTTGACTGCGTCTTCCATGCGATGATTTAACATAATGCATGAAAGACTCCGTTTTCGCTGCTGCAGCTCCTTTCCCCACAAAGAGTTGACGGGAAATAAATGTGTATCAACTCTTTGCGGGGGCCCCTGATGATTGTCAACAAAGCAAAAGAGAAGCCCCGATTTGGCGCTTCTCTTTCTGTGGTGGAGATGAGGACTGTGGTGGAGATGAGGAGAGTCGAACTCCTGTCCGAAACCGACGCAAGCCTGACTTCTACGAGTGTAGCCGTCTGTTTAGATTTCCCGGAACGCCGCGCCAAACGGCCGGCTCGGTGCTTCGGTAGCTTCATGGGGTCCTCACGCACTCAAAGCTTTGCGTGTGAGGTTGGCGGCGTTAACCCTTAAACCCGCGGGGCTCAAATTGCTGACACCGCTTGCCGAAGGCTTGAGGAACCCGCGGGGCGGCGCAAACTGCGATTAGGCAGCCTGAAGTGCAAAATTATCGTTTGCGTTTAATTTTAAGTTTCCCGTTTTTTAAAGAGGCCAACGGGGCCCTCTACTCGCTATCCGACCCTTGACGACCCCGTCGAAACCGGAACATCCCCAAGCCGGATTTGCAATATACCATTTATAGGAAAAAAAGTAAAGCTGTTTTATTAAAAAGAGCGGCGTGAGGAGGCCGGAGAAGGGCGGAAAAAGTGGCCTTGCTTTTTGTTGACAGGGTTTTAAATCAGGTGATAAAATTGCATTGGCGTGTTAGATAAACGCAGCTTGAAACATGTCGGAGGACAGCATGGGAAGACTTTTTACAAACGACTACAGTGAGACCTGCAGGAAGGAGATTCTGGATGCAATCGCGGAGATCGGAATCGGTCAGAACAGGGGCTACGGGCTGGATAAACACTCGGAAAATGCCGAGAAACTGATGCTGAAGCGCTTTGGCGTCAGGGACGGTGCGGTGTTTTTTACTGCCGGAGGGACCCAGACAAATATGACCGTGCTCTCGTTCCTGTTGAGGCCTTACGAGGCGGTGCTGGCCTGCGGGTCAGGACACATAAATGTGCATGAGACCGGCGCAGTGGAGGCATCGGGGCACAAAGTCGTAACCGTTCCCGGGCGGGACGGCAAGGTTCTTCCGGAGGAAATCGAGGCTGCGGTGAAGAAGCACTGCGACGAACACATGGTGAAGATACGGGCGGTGTACATCTCAGACACCACCGAGGTGGGCTCTGTCTACAGCGAGGCGGAAATACTGAAAATCAGGGAGATTTGCGACAGACTCGGGCTCCTTTTGTTCCTTGACGGAGCCAGACTCGGGGTGGCGCTGACCTGTGGCGCCAATGACATAAAACCCGAATTATTAGGTAAAATCTGCGATGTGTTCTACGTTGGCGGCACCAAGAACGGAATGCTTTTCGGCGAGGCGATAGTGTTCAAAGACAAGGCCTTGGCGGAGGAGTTCAGATATCATGTGAAAAACAGGGGCGCCATGCTCGCCAAGGGATTTGTGCCCGGTGTCATGTTCGAGAGAGCCTTTACGGAAGACCTCTACTTTAGAATTGCGGAGGACACCAACAGGGCGGCGAAGTACATTGGCGATAATCTGAGGGACCGGGTTGAGTTTTTGTCGGAGCCTGTGACCAACCAGATTTTTGTGATTGTGAAAAGGACGCTTGGCGAGGCGCTTATGAGTGAGTTCGGGTGCGAGCTCTGGGAGGACAGGGGCGAGAGCCTTGTTGTCAGGATAGTGACTTCATTTGCGACAACGAAAGACGACTGCGACAGGCTGCTCGGCTTTTTCGAAAACAATATTTGAGGCGGACGGGGAAAAACAATGTCTGAACTTAAGGAAAAACTTGAGAGAATAAAAAAGATTCTTAACCAATGGGCCTACGAGTACTATGTGCTCGACACGCCAACGGCAAGCGATTACGAGTACGACGAGCTCTACAGGCAGCTTGTGGAGATTGAGACGGAGCATCCGGAGCTTAAAACGGATGACTCGCCAACCCACCGCGTGGGAGGAAAGATACTTGACAAGTTCGAAAAGTTTTCCCACAACGTGCCCCTCATGAGCCTTGACGATGTGTTCAGCAAAGAGGAAGTGTTTGCTTTCTGCGACCGGGTCGAGGAGGCCCTTGGCTATGCGCCGGAGTACGTGGTGGAGCAGAAAATTGACGGTCTTTCCGTTGGCGTCACCTACGAAAACGGTGTGATGACTGTGGGCGCCACAAGGGGCGACGGGGTCGTGGGCGAAAACGTGACCTCAAACCTTAAAACCGTCAGGTCCTTGCCCCTAAATATAGATGATGAAAAAATAACCAGGATTGTGGTGAGGGGCGAGGTCTTCATGCCCCACAAGGCTTTCGAGAAGCTCAACGAGGCCTGCGAAAAGGCGGGACAGAACACATTCGCCAATCCGAGAAACGCGGCCGCAGGGTCATTGAGGCAGCTTGATTCAAAGATAACGGCGTCCAGGAGCCTTGACATATTTGTATTCAACCTCCAGGAACTGGAGGGGGAGGCGGTGGAGACCCACTCGGGATCTCTCGAGCTTATGCGGCGGCTGGGCTTCAAAATAAGCCCCGATTACAAGGTTTGCAAGACAAAGGAAGAGATATGGGATGCAATCTGCGCCATCGGAGATGCAAGAGCAAGGCTTGACTATGACATCGACGGCGCCGTCATAAAGGTGGACAGCCTGGCGGCAAGGGAACAACTGGGCGCCACGACTCACGCGCCAAGGTGGGCCTGCGCATACAAGTTCCCCGCAGAGAGAAAGAACACAAGACTTATTGATATTGCGGTGCAGGTGGGACGGACGGGTGTGCTGACGCCTCTTGCGGTGATGGAACCTGTTTTTATTGCCGGCAGCACGGTCTCCAAGGCGACTCTCCACAATACCGACTACATTGAAGAAAAAGATATAATGATCGGCGATGTCATCACGCTCATCAAGGCGGGCGATGTCATACCGGCTGTCATCGGCGTTGTCGGGGAGGCAAGAAACGACGGCTACCTGAGAAAGAAGTTTGAAATGCCAAACAGATGTCCCGTGTGCGGCGGCCCTGTGGTCCGTGAGGAGGGCGAAGCGGCCTACCGGTGCACCGGAATTGAGTGTCCCGCCAAGCTGGCCAGAAGCCTTGAACATTTCGTGTCAAAGGACGCCATGAACATTGACGGGTTCGGAACCCAGCTGGTGGCGGCGCTTCTGGATGCGGGCCTCATCAAGACGATTCCGGACATTTACACCCTTGGCGGCAAGCGGGAAGAGCTTGCTGCGATGGAGCGCATGGGCGAAAAATCCATCTCAAATCTGCTGGCGGCCATCGAAAACTCTAAAAAGAATGACTTTTACAGGCTTATTTTCGGTCTCGGCATTAGAAACATTGGCGTAAAGGCCTCAAAGCAGCTTGCGGCGGAGTTCGGCAGCGTCCGGGCAATCGCCAATGCCACCTTCGAGGCTCTCTCGTCCCTTGACGATTTCGGCGACATAACCGCGGAGAGCGTCGTCAGCTTTTTCCGTGACAGCCAGACTGTCCACACTCTTTCGATGCTTGAAGAGCTTGGCGTCAACATGACTGAAACCGAGCAGAAAAAGGCCTCCTCAGGGGCGCTTTTCGGCAAGACATTTGTCCTCACGGGCACACTGCCCACAATGACAAGGGACGAGGCAAAACGTCTTATCGAGTCAAATGGCGGAAAAACCTCGGACAGCGTGTCGAAAAAGACGGATTACGTGGTTGCCGGAGAGGCGGCGGGATCGAAACTCGCCAAGGCCCAGCAGCTCGGCGTGCCCGTCCTTGACGAGGCGGCGCTTCTCGAGATGGCGGGAGACTAAGAGCCAAAAATAACGGGTGGTGACTGTTTATGGCCGCTTTATTGGCAGTTCTGTGCACGATAACCAAAAAGAAGCTTAAAAACAGAAAAAATTTCTACTTTTAATTTTCAAAAAATGTTGTTATAATGACGGAAGCGCATTTTACGTGTGTCCTAGTTTTTGTGGAGGAATAACAGATGGCTAGCTTAAAGCTGAAAAACATTTATAAAAAGTATCCCGGCGGTGTAACAGCCGTAAACGACTTCAATCTTGATATTCAGGATAAAGAGTTTGTTGTTCTCGTTGGACCTTCCGGATGCGGAAAGTCAACAACACTGAGAATGATCGCCGGCCTTGAGGAAATCACCTCCGGCGAGCTGCTCATCGACGGAAAACTGGTTAATGACATCGCTCCTAAGGACAGAGATATCGCAATGGTTTTCCAGAACTACGCTCTCTATCCTCATATGACGGTTTTTGAGAATATGGCTTTCGGCCTTAAGCTCAGAAAGACTCCGAAGGGCGAAATCAAGAAGAGAGTTCAGGAAGCTGCAAGGATACTCGAAATCGAACACCTTCTCGACCGTTCAATCAAGGCTTTGTCCGGCGGTCAGAGACAGAGAGTCGCGCTCGGACGTGCTATCGTCCGTGAACCTAAGGTATTCCTTATGGACGAACCTCTTTCAAACCTCGACGCTAAGCTCCGTGCCACGATGAGAACAGAGATCATCAGGCTTCACCAGAGACTTCAGACGACCATCATCTACGTTACTCACGACCAGACAGAGGCTATGACGATGGGTTCCAGAATCGTTGTTATGAAGGACGGCTACATCCAGCAGGTTGAGTCTCCTCAGGTTCTTTACGAGAAACCGGTCAACAAGTTCGTTGCCCAGTTCATCGGAACTCCTCAGATGAACATTGCCGAGGTTAGAGTTGAAAAGTCCGGCGAAGATGTTCTTCTCAGACTCGGAAGATGGACAGTTAAACTCCCGAAGAGAAAAGCTGAAGTGCTTGAGCGCTACGGATACATCGATAAGACTGTGCTCATGGGTATCAGACCTGAGCATATCCACGACGAGCCCGTTTACATTGAGCAGTTCAAGGATTGCATAATCGAAGCTCCTATCGACGTTATCGAGCTTCTCGGTTCGGAGTCACTGGTATACTTCACCATAGAGGACGTATCCTTCGTTTCCAGAATCAAACCGAGACACAACCTCTATGTAGGAGACGTACAGAGATTTGCCATCAACTCAGAGCGCGTGCACATCTTCGACAAGGATACAGAGAACATTATCACGAACTGATCTCGGATTTAACAGTCAGTTTGAATTCGAAAGACCCGCCGGGAACCGGCGGGTCTTTCGCTGTATTGAGAGCGGCCCTTAAAAGCAGTTTAAAAAGCGGGCCAAAGGGCTTTTTGCGGGCCGTTTGCGATTGACAAAAGCCTTGGCGGATGGTATCATATTGGCGAGGTCAAAAACCATCAATCCGAGTGGAGGTTTCATCATATGATCAAAGTTTTTTATGGGAAAAAGGGCACAGGAAAGACCAAACACATGCTCGAGAACGCGAACGAAATCGTTGTTGAAGCTAAGGGCAACGTTGTCTACATTGACGACAGTAACGAGCAGCTCATGAAGCTCGCACGCGAGATAAGATTCGTGAACGTGATGGACTATCCCGTAAAAGGTACGGACGCTTTCCTCGGTTTCATTTGCGGAATCGCTTCCCAGAACTATGATATCGAGACCATTTTCATAGATGGACTTAACTATATTGTCGGTGATGCGGGACTCGAAGCTTTCTTCAAGGGTCTTGAAACTTTTGAGAAACAGAACAATCTCAGCTTCTTCATCAGTATCAACGGTGACGAAAACAACACACCCGCATTCATCAAGAAGTTCATCTGACACATCCGAGACTTAAAACAGCTGTCCGGCGGGCTTCTGCTTCGCCGGGGATGCTTTATCCGGAGAACAGACTGTGAACGCAAAAGTCAGAATCATTCGTTCAAATAGCAGTTATGACATAGAATACACCTACATGGTGCCCGACGAAATTGCCGGGGACGTACATGTGGGTGTATTTGTTGATGTGCCATTCGGAGCAAAAGACAAAAAGGAACTTGGAATTGTAGTCGCAACGGATGACTCTGAGAGCGGCAGCGTTGAAGTGGGCGGAAGGAATATAACCCTTAAGGCTGTCGCCAATGTAAACCCCGGCTACAGACCTCTCGACAGAGACCAGATGGAGCTTTGCGAAATAATGGGAAGGCGCTACATCTGCGGAACTGCGGAGATATTCGGCCTCATGACCGCAAAAATCGCCAAGGAAAAGGAAGAGACCGTAAAGGTTCTCAAGCTGGCGGTGAGCGCGGAAGAGGCGGACATATACGTCAGAAACAGGAGATCCGTAAAAGAAGGGGTTTTTTCTGCAATTCAAATGCTGGGGGAGAACCCTGAAGGGTTGCCGGAAAAGACGGTTATGACCGTATGCGAGATTTCCGCGGGAGTTATAAAAAGGCTTGTTGCGGACGCCGTTGCGGCAAGAATCGATGCGCCTGCATCAATGTTTGAAACTGATTCCGGAAAGGCTATTTCGCCGAAGGCGGATGCCGGAAACAGAAAAACAGATGATAATACCAAAAAAACCGTTGTCTTAAACGAAGAGCAGTCCGAGGCCCTCGAAAGGCTCTCAAAGCTCCTGTTTTCGGGCAGATTCTCGGAGTTTTTACTGCGGGGCGTCACCGGAAGCGGAAAGACAGAGGTTTATTTCAGGCTCATTAAACAGGCTCTGGATGCGGGCTGCGGTGCAATTCTCCTCGTGCCCGAAATCGTTCTCACGGAGCAGATGATAAAGCGGGTCAGAGGCTTTTTCGGTGACAACGTGGCGGTGCTCCACAGCAGAATGACCGACAGAAAGAAAGCTCTGGAATACGCCAGAATCGACAGCGGCGAGGTGAGGCTCGTCCTTGGCGTCAGGTCCGCTGTTTTCGCACCGGTTAAAAACCTTAAGCTTATAATCCTTGACGAGGAGCAGGAGCCCTCATTCAAATCTTACGACATGCGGCCTTACTACCATGCGGGGGAGGTGGCGGCCATGAGAATGAGGCAAAGCAGCGGCCTTTTGGTCTACGGTTCAGCGACGCCAAGGCTTACCACCTACACCCGCGCTCAGAACGGCAGCATAGGGTATGCTTTTCTGAAGAACAGGGCCTTTGCCCAGAAGCTTCCGGATGTCACAATCGTGGACATGAAGCAGGAGCTTGCAGCCGGCAATGAATCGCCGATCTCCTTTGCATTGGCGAGTGAACTCAAAAAGAATATTGAGAGGGGCGAGCAGTCAATCGTTTTCCTGCCCAGGCGGGGCTACAGCTCAAAGCTGATATGCGGCGGCTGCGGCAGAATGATAGTGTGCAAAAACTGCGGCATCCCCATGACCTACCACAAAAACTACGAGAGACTTGTGTGCCACTACTGCGGCACTTCAAAACCCAGTCCGGAAAAGTGTCCGGCCTGCGGCTCGCCAAATATAAAAGGCAGAACCTTCGGAACCGAGTTTGCGGAGGATGAGATACAGAGGCTTTTCCCCGACACGGCCATTGTGAGAATGGATTCCGACACCACAAGGGTTGTGGACGGACACAAAAAGCTTATCAACAAATTCGAAAACGAAAAAGTGCCGATACTGGTGGGTACCCAGATGGTGGCCAAGGGACTGGATTTTCCCAACGTGACCCTTGTGGGCATCGTGAACGCGGACTCGCTTATGGCGGTGGGGGAGTACAACGCCGCCGAGAGGGCTTTTCAGCTTCTGACACAGGTCACGGGAAGGGCGGGCAGAGACCCGAGCAAGCCCGGAAGGTGCATTCTCCAGACAATGAACCCTTCGTCCTCCGTCATTAAGACCGCCTCGATGCAGGATTACGACAAGTTTGTTTCCATCGAGACCGAGTACAGAAGGATGCTGGAGTTCCCGCCTTTTTCAAACTTTGCCACAGTGACCGTGGGCGGCGCCGACGACAGGGCGATTTGCGACAATGCGGCGGCCCTGAAGGAGGCGCTGAACAAAACTGCGGAAAAATACATGAAAAACAGCCCCGCAAACTTTGACGTTCTCACAGTGACGAGAAGCCGCGTGCCGAGGGTTGACGAGAACTATTTCTGGTCTTTTACGGTAAAATCAAAGGACAAAGAGCTTCTTCTTGACGTGATGAACGGCTTCAAAGAGGAAACTGTCGTCCCGGCCATTAAAAAAGGGACTGCGGCGCCGAAGGGAAAACCCGTAAAGAATTTCAAAATTTCCATAGATGCGGAGCTCTGCTGAAAAGACCGAACTTGACAAATAGGATTTTTCGGGTACAATTTGAACCGGTTCCGGTGCCGGAAAAAGCGGTGCGGAAACCGTGAGGTGGATTTATGATCAAACTTGTCTGCTCGGACATCGACAATACGCTGAGGAAAAACAAAGACGGCGGCGAGGTCCTTCGCAAACTCAAAGCGAAGGGCGTTCTCACCATGCTTGCCACGGGCAGGTCTGTTGCCGATGTGTTTGAAATGTACCCGGAGGCAAGGGAGAAAACACTGGTGGCAAGCTACGACGGTGCGATTGTGACCCTTGGCGACACCGTTATTCTGGACAGACCCATTGACGACAGCATCGTAAAAGCCTTTTTTGATTCCTTCCCGAGAAGCGGTCTTCCCGGATGCTCGCTGATTTTCTACACTGCGGCCGACTGCTTTATCATCGGCGACAGCGCCGAAAGGGCTCTGAGAAACGCCAATACGATGCGCGGCCGTGTTAAAAAGATTTCCGATCCGAGAGAAATCCGCCAAAAAATCTACAAGATATCCGTTTATTCAGATACAGACAGGGATTTCGATTATCTGTTTGCAGACTGGGAAAGCTATTTAAACTGCGTCTACCGCAGGGGAAACTGGTGTGAATTTGTGTCGAAAAACACCGACAAGGGCTATGCGCTCTCGATAGTGATGGAAAAATACATGCTGTCAAGGGACGAGGTGCTGGCGATTGGCGACGGCGAAAACGATTTTACCATGCTTGAGGTCGCAGGCTGCTCCTATGCGGTGGAGGGAAGCGCCGCCGCCCGTGAGGAGAAAGGCTCTTTTGTGACTTCCGACGCTGTAAGAACCATAAACGAGCTTGTGCTGAAGGACTGAATGCCCGAAAGACCGAAGAACTCGTGTTCAAATAAAAAAGTTGTTACGATCTGCGGCTCCCCGCAGATTTTTTGTATTCCCCGGGGGTCATGTTAAACTCTTTTTGGAAAATGTCGTAGAAGTATTTAAGGTCCGAATAGCCTGCGGACTCGGCCGCGCACCTGACGGAACAGGAGGTTTCACGGAGAAGCTGCGCGGCCGCCTTCAGCCTCACATCCCGGATATACTCCACGGGGGTCATGCCGGTCACTTCCTTGAACACCCGGTGAAAGTAGCCGGTGCTTACGAAAGCACGGGCAGCCAGCATTTCGCAGGAGATTTTAGAGGAATAGTATTCGTTGATGTATCTGACTGCGCTCTCCGCGATGGCGGCTTTGTAGGCAGGCGCATCGTTTTCCCGGGCGCCCCGCTTGAGCCTGAAGATGGTGACCAGAAGGCGGGTGAGATTGGCGGTGTTGATTTTTGAATAACCGTTTTGCCTTTCGGTGTATTCACGGAACATCTCCTTGACGATGTTGGAAACGGCTTCGGCGTTTGAAAGCAGAATATAGGGCTTCTGATCGGCACTTGACTGGGCTCCGAAGAGATAACTGTACACAATCCTTATGAAGTCGTCGCCGGCGCTGACAGAGGAGTCAAGGACCGAGGGGTCGAAAAGACAGTTGTAAACCGTGAGGGACGAGGGCGGCGTCACACGGTAGCCGTGGGCCACGCCGGAATTGAAAAGCACAAGGTCCCCTTTTTCGATGTGGGACAGGGTGCCGTCCGCAATCTCGTGCACACCTTCGCCTGATTCCACGTAGGCAATCTCGATAAAACCGTGCTTGTGAAGACTGACGCTTCTTTCAACCACTCTTTTTTCCACGATTATCTCGTCCCTCTCCGACAGGACAATCGTGTCTCCCTCAGTATAATAATGGCTCATGAAAGACCCCCTGCGGCCGCGACCTGATTTGTTGGGCAATTGATACTTGGCGGTTTTGAATGACGCCAATGCATCCGCCCGCACCCCTAAATTTTACAATAAATCCGTGAAAAAGACAACCGGGAGCGGTGTCATTGGCGATTTCGGAGAAGCTTGTGCAGAATACCCCAAAAGAAAGCCACTATTGCCCATTGCGGGGGGCACCCTGAAAAACGATAATACTCAAAGCCGCGGATGCGGTAATATTTCCGGAGGGAGTACTTCTATGAAAAATATGAAAATCGGAATTGTTTTTGTCGGCAGAATTTACACACCGACCAAAGAAGAGCGAAAGGTTGTCGACTGCGACCTCAGCGATCCCGAAAAGCTCAATTTTCTGACTGATGACGCATTCAAGGCGAAGTATTCCGCCGCCATCCGCAGTCTGCTTCCCGAGGGCGTTGACTCGTTTTCCTGCGAAGTCGAATCGGAAAACGATGCCATTGATGTGGCAGAGGCAGATGCTTACGTGCTGATGCCCTTCAACGCCATTGACAAGGTCTTCGGCGTCCTTCACTCCAAAAACAAGCCGATAGTTATCTACACGGCGCCGTACAGCGACATCTGGTCCTACGGCAACGTGTTCTATCCCTACTTTATGAGAGACGTGCGCAAGATCGACAGCTACATGGGCATCAACCCGGATGTCTACCTTGCCGACAGCGAGAAGGATTTCTCCGACTACATGGCGGCTCTTATCGTGCGCTACAAGATTACGAACACAAAGGTGCTCTGCATTGGCGAGGCCATGTACGAGCCCTACCACAGCTTCAACTGGGGCTACGAAATCATCAGGCTCATCCAGGCGAAGTTCGGCATCAAGTGGTACCACATGGGCAAGGACAAATTCCTGAAGGAGTACGAGGCTGTTGAAGCGGGCGATCCCGACTACATCAGAAAAATCGCCAAGAACGACCGGATCCCCAAGGAGTATTCCGCTGCGGACTGCGAAAAGGCCCACAGAGTTTATCAGAAACTCATCAAGGAGTACGACGTCAATGCATTCACCGTCAACTGCCTTGAGTCCACGGTCCACACCTCCTGCCACACCACATCCTGCTTTGCTCTCTCAAGACTCAACGACGAAGGTATAATCTCAGCCTGCGAGGCAGACGCCACCACGCTCATGGATATGCTCATCACCTCCTACGCGTCCGGCGAGCCCTCGTTCATGCTGAATCCCTACCTGTTCCCCATGGACAATAAGCTTTTTGTCTCCCACTGCACATCGCCAACGAAGCGCAGCTACTCAAACGACGAGACCGATGAATTCAACGCATACGCATACTTCGAGATGAGAACTCTCCCCTGCGGACTTCAGATTCTGAAGCAGCCGGGCCCCGTAACAGTTACGGGCATCTCCCATGACAAGCTGGACAGAATGGTCATCGTCCGCGGAAACCTCGTCAGAAACACCGCATTCCCCAGCTGCCGCACCCAGGTTGAAATCGACGTGCCCGGAGGAATCAAGAAGCTTGCCGAGAACTACGAAGGACGCCACTGGGCCCTTGTTTACGGCGACCAGAGCGAAAAAATCGCCAAGGCCAATGAAATGCTCGGCATCGAAAGTGTAATAATCTAAGCCACAGGCAAAAGGAAAAAGGACGGCGGCGCTGCACACAAGGTATTGTGGGCGGCGCCGTTGTTTTGTGTCTTGACGATTTCGGCGTGAAATCGACGAAATGTGGTTTTGTGTTGTGAGATTTAACGGTTTGCATTGTGGACTCAACAAAAAACAACATAAAAACGCTGAAAAAATTGCTAAAAACAACAAAAAACATCAGAAACCGGTTGAAGAGGGGGTTGCCTTGTGTTATACTATATATAGTCTCGGTAATAGGCGAAGTTTCGCAAAGAGACGATATACCTATAAAAATGTTTGAAATACGGATTTAAAACGGCCGCGGGGGCTGAAAAGCCTTGGCGGATTCGAAATGGACGAAGCATGGAATGTGCTTTTTTACAGCCGGAGGGATCACAATGAGTTTCGATACAAGCCCGATCAAAAGGACAGCCAGAATCGAGAGACTGCTCAACGCCTTTTACAATGCAAAGCCGGAGATCGAAGCGGCAAGAGCCGAGCTTCTCACTGAATCTTACAAGAGCACTGAGAACATGCCTGAGGTTGAAAGAAAATCAAAGGCTTTCGAACATATTCTCGCAGGTATCCCGATCATCATCAGGGACGATGAACTTATAGTCGGTTCCACCACTCTTCAGATGAGAGGCTGCCAGACTTATCCCGAGTTCTCATACGAGTGGCTCGAGGCTGAGTTTGAGACCGTTGCCGGAAGACTTGCGGATCCTTTCAACATCAAAGACGAAACTAAAAAGAGACTCAAAGAGGCCAATAAGTACTGGAAGAACAAAACCACCAGCGAGCTGGCTACGGCTTACATGGATCCCAGAGCTTTGAGAGCCATCAATCACAATATTTTCACACCCGGAAACTATTTCTACAACGGTATCGGTCACATCACAGTCAAATACTGGGAAGTTCTCGGACAGGGTCTTCAGGGCGTCATTGCGAGAGCCGAGCAGGGCATTAAAGAGCTTTGCGTAGGAAAAGAAGATGCCTGCAAGCGCAGGATTTTCTACGAGGCAGTTATCAGAAGCTGCAAGGCTGTTATTAACTACGCCCACAGATATGCGGATCTGGCAGAGGAGACAGCTAAAAAAGCTTCCGGCGAAAGAAGAGCCGAGCTCCTTAAAATTGCCGAGGTCTGCCGCAATGTTCCCGAAAAACCCGCCAGATCCTTCTACGAGGCCTGCCAGTCCTTCTGGTTCATTCAGCAGCTTCTCCAGGTAGAGTCCAGCGGACACTCAATCTCCCCCGGAAGATTCGATCAGTACATGTATCCTTACTACAAGAAGGATCTTGATGCAGGAATTGTTACGAGAGAGAGCGCCCAGGAGCTTTTGGACTGCATCTGGATCAAACTCAACGACCTCAACAAGTGCCGCGACGCAGCTTCGGCAGAAGGTTTTGCAGGCTACAGCCTTTTCCAGAACCTTATCGTAAGCGGCCAGGACAAAGACGGACGCGACGTTACGAACGACCTCTCGTCAATGTGCATCGAAGCGTCCATGCACACAGGACTTCCGATGCCTTCGCTCTCAATCAGAGTCTGGAACGGAACTCCCCACGAAATAATGGTAAAAGCGGTCGAACTCACAAAGACCGGCATCGGTCTCCCCGCTTATTATAATGATGAAGTAATAATACCCGCCCTCATGAACAGAGGCATTCCGATTGAGGAAGCGCGCGAGTACAACATTATCGGCTGTGTCGAGCCTCAGGTGCCCGGAAAGACAGACGGATGGCACGATGCCGCATTCTTCAATATGCTGAGACCTCTCGAACTCACTTTCACAAACGGCTACGAGGACGGCGAGCTTGTAACGCTTGAGACAGGTGACGTGACAAAGATGACCACGTTCGACGAAGTCTACACAGCCTACAAGAAACAGATGACAACTTCCATCGCTCTCATGGTCAATGCAATCAACGCAATCGACTATGCACACGCTCAGAGAAGCCCGCTGCCTTTCGAGTCGTGTCTCGTTGACGGCTGCTTCGAGAAAGGCCTCTGCGTGGAAGAGGGCGGCGCAATATACAACTTCACAGGTCCTCAGGGCTTCGGTATCGCCAATGTCGCAGACGGTCTCTTCGCAATCAAGAAACTCGTCTTCGAACAGAAGAAATACACCATGGCGGACTTCAAGCAGGCTCTCTCGGACAACTTCGGAAAAGGACTCACAGCCCTTGACGCCGAGCACATGGTCAAGGCGGTCTGCGCAAATCTCAAGGTTGACGGCCGCGAGATCACACCCGACGTGGTAAGAGCCGTTTACGCGAGCGTAGTAGAGTCAAAGAAGCTCTCGCCTGACAGAATCAAGTTTTACGAGCAGATGCTCGAGGACATCGAGAACCTTCCGAAATACGGCAATGACATTGACGAGGTCGACTATTTCGCAAGAGACGTCGCCTACACATACACAAGGCCTCTTGAGACTTTCAAGAACCCGAGAGGCGGCATATTCCAGGCAGGTCTCTACCCGGTATCCGCCAATGTTCCGCTCGGCAAACAGGCCGGAGCAACTCCTGACGGAAGACTTTCGGGCCAGCCGATCGCAGACGGAATAGGCCCCGCACAGGGAAGAGACAAGCTGGGCCCGACGGCAGCAGCGAACTCCACCGCCAAAATCGATCACATGATCGCTTCCAACGGAACCCTCTACAACCAGAAGTTCCACCCGTCGGCACTCGTCGGAGCGAAGGGCATTGACAATTTCATCACATACCTCCGCACATATTTCTCAAGAAAAGGTATGCACGTCCAGTTCAACGTCGTCAGCCGCGAAACATTGCTCGACGCACAGAAGAACCCGGACAAGTACAAGACTCTCGTGGTAAGAGTTGCCGGCTACAGCGCACTTTTCACGACACTCTCAAGGTCGCTCCAGGATGACATCATCTCGAGAACGACTCAGGCGAACACTTTCTGACGCGCGGATTACATTGGCGGCAGGAAACATCTGCGAAAGAGATAAGAGATCAGAGAAGTAAGTTTTATGGAAAAAGATTACATGCGGCAGACCGGAAGGATATTCGACATCCAAAGGTACTCAATACATGACGGACCGGGAATAAGGACCATCGTTTTCCTCAAAGGATGCGTGCTGAAATGCAGATGGTGCTGCAACCCGGAGTCCCAGGAGTTTGATATCCAGGAGATGGTAGTCGCAGGAAAGAAAAAAATAATCGGCAGGGACGTCACCGTCGCAGAAGTCATGGAAGAGGTCATGAAGGACGGGGACTACTACCGGAACTCGGGGGGAGGGCTCACGCTCTCGGGCGGAGAATGTCTCTGCCAGCCGGATTTCGCAGCGGCGCTTCTCAGAGCCGCCAAGGAGAACGGAATAACCACCGCCATCGAATCCGCCGCGACGCTCCCCTACGAAAACATTGAAAAACTGCTCCCGTGGCTTGACACCTACCTCATGGACATCAAGCACATGGACCCGGTAAAACACGAGCAATTCACCGGAAAGAGAAACGACAGGATACTTGAGAATGCGATGAAGGTCGCAAAGAGCGGCACCCACCTCATTATCAGAGTTCCGGTGATACCGACATTCAACAATACTCCGGAGGAAATCGACAAAATCGCCAAGTTCGCGGCCACTCTTCCGGGAGTCGAGGAGCTTCACCTCCTTCCCTACCACAGACTGGGACAGGACAAATACACAGGTCTCGGCCGTGACTACGCCCTTGACGGTATTGAACCGATGTCGCAGGAATACATGAAATCGCTGCTTGAGGTCGCTAAGAGAAGCGGTCTTAAGTGCCAGATCGGAGGCGGCTGATATGGATCTGCAGGGACTTATTCAGCAGGAAGACGATAAGAAGATGCGCATAGTCCAGGAGCTTGTTCCCGGAAAACAGGTGACACTGGCCCACATCATAGCGAATCCGGAACCCGTTCTTTACAGAAAGATGGGACTCAACCCGGCCATCGATTACTCCAAGTCGTCCATCGGAATCATGACAATGACGCCTGCGGAGACGTCGATAATTGCCGGAGACATCGCGATGAAGGCATCCGGAGCCGAAATCGGATTTGTGGACAGGTTCAGCGGAACACTGATCCTCACCGGAACAGTCTCGGAGGTGGAAGCTTCGGTGCACGCCGTGGTGGACTACCTTAGGGAGACGCTGAAATTCACCATCGTACCGATCACCAAGACCTGACGCATTGGCGATTTGAGAACGGCTTTTGGAGGCTTTGAAAGAGGATGAAAAAAATCATTCTGATAGGTCGCAGCGAGGCCGGAAAAACAACTCTCACCCAGGCGCTAAGGGGCGAGGAGATCAGGTACCACAAGACCCAGTATGTGAACTACGATGACGACGTTATCGACACACCCGGCGAGTACATACAGAGCAGGGAGTTCGCAAGGGCCATCGGACTTTACACATATGAGGCCGACGTTGTCGGGTTCCTCATTGCCGCCAATGAAACCTACTGCCTTTTCGACCCCGGCAGCACGGCTTTCTGCAACAGGGATGTGATAGGGATCATCACAAAAATCAACGACCCCGACGCAAACCTGCCGCTGGTACTCAACTGGATGGAAATCATGGGGGTCGAACCTAACAAAATCTTCCTCGTGGACTCCGTCGCGGGTGAGGGTGTTGACAAAATTAAAGAATATCTTGAGCGGGATTAAACCTGCGGGGTATTAAATAAAACAATTACAGTATTATAAGATACAGGGAGGCAATTCTAATGAAATCAGAGTATGAGATCAAAAAAGAGATTTGCGACATCGGCCGTAGAATCTACGACAGAGGAATGGTTGCCGCAAACGACGGAAACATCTCCGTTAAGCTCAGCGACAACGAGTTCCTTTGCACACCGACCGGAGTCAGCAAAGGCTTCATGACCCCCGACTTTATCTGCAAAGTCGACGCTACCGGAAAAGTTATCCAGGCTAACGCAGGGTTCAAGCCTTCGTCGGAAATCAAGATGCACATGAGAGTGTACAAAGAGAGACCTGACGTCAATGCAGTTGTTCACGCACATCCTATGTACGCAACATCTTTCGCTATCGCAGGCATCCCGCTCACCCAGCCCATCATGCCTGAGGCAGTTATCGCTCTCGGATGCGTTCCGATTGCAAAATACGGCAGACCTTCAACCGAAGAGATTCCGGACGCCGTCTCCGAGTACGTTCAGTACTTCGACGCCGTTCTCCTTGAGAACCACGGCGCTCTCACATATTCAAACACACTCCTCAACGCTTACTACAAGATGGAGTCCACAGAGTTCTACGCTCAGCTTCTTTACCAGAGCAAGATGCTCGGCGGCCCGAAGGAGTTCACCCCTCAGCAGGTAGAGGACCTCTACGAGATCAGAAGGAAGTTCGGTATGCCCGGACGTCACCCCGCAAACCTCTGCCCCAACACTCTCGCAGGCAAGCCCAGCTGCCACAACTGCGGCGGACACTGCAGCGGTTCTCACAAGAGTGAAGCTGCGGGCGGCGACGACGCTCTTATCGCAGAGATCACAAGAAAAGTTATGGAGCAGCTTAACAAGTAAGCTCTTCCCGGACGGTAAATTTGGCAGAATTCGCGGATTTTTCCGCAATTAGGAAAGGTATCCCAGAAATGCGGTTCACTGATGAGAATATCGAAAAGATCGTCGCAGAAGTGATAGCGGCTCTTGACAAAAGCTCCGCCGGAGCGGCTGCCGAACTGCCCGCAAACGGTGACGCAAACAACTTCTCAAACCTCAAGAACATGAAACTGGCTTTTGCCAAGCAGCTCATTGAGGGAGTTGAGAAGAAGGCGAAAGAGATTGGCGTCAACGCCGTGATAGCGGTCTCTGACAGAGGCGCAAATCCGGTGGCCGTTCACTGCATGGACAATTCCTACATAGCGAGCTACGACATAGCTTTTCAGAAGGCTTACACCGTGGCGGCGCTGAAAATGTCAACGTCTCAGCTGAAGAAGCTTGCCCAGCCCGGACAGCCCCTCTACGGCATACAGTTCACCAATAACAACCGGATAGTGATATTCGGAGGAGGCGAACCGCTGAAGATCGGCGACACGGTGATTGGCGGCATCGGAGTCAGCGGAGGAAGCGAGGAACAGGATACATTTCTTGCTGAATACGGATTAAAACTTTTTAAGGAGGCAATCGCTAAGAAATGAACGAGAATGAGATTCAGGCCATAGTCGCTCAGGTGATCGCAAATATGCAGCTTCAGGACAGTCCGGCGGAGAAGAGACTCGGTATTTTCGAGGACATGAACGACGCCATCGCTGCCGCTATCGAAGCACAGAAGGTCATGCAGAAGATGCCTATGGACTTCAGAGAGAGAATTATCTCCAACATCAGAAGGCTCACGATCGAGAACGCAGAGCTTCTTGCAAGAATGGGTGTTGAAGAGACCGGCATGGGCAATGTCGGAGACAAGATCTTAAAGCACAAGCTTCTTGCCGAGAAGACACCGGGCACAGAGGACATCACAACGAGAGTCTGGTCCGGAGACAGAGGACTCACTCTTATCGAGATGGGACCCTTTGGCGTCATCGGAGCTATCACACCGACCACGAACCCCAGCGAAACCATACTTTGCAACAGCATCGGTATGATTGCAGGCGGAAACACGGTTGTGTTCAATCCCCATCCGGCGGCCATAAAGACCTCCCAATACGCTATCGAGCTTGTTAACAGAGCATCGATGGAAGCCGGCGGACCCTGCAACGTGGCAACATCGGTTGTGAAACCTACAATGGAAACATCAAAAATAATGATGTCTCACAAAGCAATTCAGCTTATCGCCGCAACCGGCGGCCCCGGTGTTGTAACGACAGTTCTTTCATCGGGAAGAAGAGGAATCGGCGCAGGCGCCGGCAACCCTCCGGCACTTGTTGACGACACCGCCGACATCGCTAAAGCTGCAAGAGACATCGTAAACGGATGCACATTCGACAACAACCTTCCATGCATCGCCGAGAAGGAGATTGTTGCGGTGGAGAGCATTGCCGACGAGCTCAAGGCTGAACTTCTTGAGAACGGCTGCTACGAGGCAACTCCCGACGAGATCGCAAAACTCGCCGCTACGGTCATCACCCCGAAGGGCGCGCTGAACCGCAAGTGCGTGGGACGCGATGCGAAGACCCTCATGAAGATGATCGGTGTGGACGTTCCTTCAAATGTCCGCTGCATCATTTTCGAAGGCGAGAAGGAACATCCGCTCATCGCTACAGAACTCATGATGCCGATCCTCGGTATCGTAAGAGCAAAAGATATTGACGACGCCATCGAGAAGGCTGTGTGGCTCGAGCACGGCAACCGCCACTCGGCTCACATCCACTCCAAGAACATCGACAATATCACCAAGTACGGAAAAGCGATCGACACCGCAATCCTCGTCAAGAACGCTCCTTCATATGCGGCGCTCGGCTTCGGCGGCGAAGGATACTGCACATTCACGATCGCCAGCAGAACCGGCGAGGGACTCACGTCCGCTCAGACGTTCACAAAGCGCAGACACTGCATCATGTCAGACAGCCTGTGCATAAGATAAAGACGGAGGAAGCATTATGGACAACCAACGTGACATTCAAGAAATTGTCAAAAAAGTGCTTGAGGCCATGAACGGCGCTCCGGTACCCGCATCGAGCGGCAGTTCATATTCTGCTCCGGCGGCATCGGGTGCTGTTCCGAAGACGGCTCACGTAGCTTTCCTGACAGCTCTTGAAAAATTTGAAATCAGAGAATATCCAATCCCTGAAGTAGGCGACGACGATATCCTCGTTAAAGTCGAAGGCTGCGGCATCTGCGGCACAGACGCTCACGAATTCCGCAAGGATCCCTTCAGCCTCATCCCTGTGGCTCTGGGACATGAAGGAACAGGCGAAATCGTAAAAATAGGTAAAAACGTAAAGGTTGACAGCGCAGGAAAGCCTGTTGGCGTTGGCGATAAGATCGTCACATGCATGATCTTCAAGGACAACCCGGCCATCACCATGTTCGACCTTAACAAGCAGAACGTGGGCGGCGCTGACGTTTACGGACTTCTTCCGGACGACGACGTTCACCTCAACGGCTGGTTCTCGGACTACATTCTCATCCGCGGCAAACTGGGCTCGACTTTCTTCAACGTAAGCGACCTTGACCTCGACTCGAGAATCCTCATCGAACCCTGTGCAGTTCTGGTACACGCAGTTGAAAGAGCCAAGAGCACAAACATTCTGAGATTCAACTCCAAGGTTGTTGTGCAGGGCTGCGGTCCTATCGGACTCATCTGCATCGCCGTTCTCAGAACACTCGGTGTTGAGACTATAGTCGCAGTTGACGGAAACACAAAGAGGCTCGAATTTGCAAAGCGTATGGGCGCAAAGGCATCTGTTAACTTCAAGGATCACAACGGAATCGAAGCACTCGCCAATGCAGTGAAAGAAGCTTGCGGCGGCAACCTTGCAGACTTCGCATTCCAGTGCACCGGCGCTCCCGGAGGACACTCGAACATCTACAAGTTCATCCGCAACGGCGGCGGACTTTGCGAGCTCGGTTTCTTCATCAACGGCGGCGACGCAACAATCAACCCCCACTTCGATATCTGCTCGAAGGAAATCACAATCGTCGGCTCCTGGGTATATACGCTCAGAGACTACGCGACCACCTTCGATTTCCTCAAGAGGGCACAGGGCATCGGACTCCCGATCAAGGAGCTCATCACCCACAAGTTCCCGCTTGACCAGATCAACGAGGCAATGGGAGTTAACCTGAGGCAGGAAGGCCTCAAGATTGCGATCGTAAACAAGTAATACCCTTTAAGAGTTTTCTCTAAGGGCTGATGCTTAGAACATCGCAAAAGGATTTTTCAGGAGAGTTTCACGAAAATGGCAGAAGCGGTTGGATTTGTAGAGGTATACGGACTTGTTGCGGCTTTCGTGGCCGGCGACGCAGGCTGCAAAGCGGCTGACGTCCACATGGAAGTTTTTGACAGGAACAAGCCCGCCCATCCTGAAAAACTGTCGGTTCCGCTGATAGTTCTCGTGAAATTCAGAGGCAGTGTGGCCGCGGTCGAGGCTGCGGTCGAAGCGGCGAAGGAGGCCGGTAATTCGGTGTCGGAGGTCATCTCCACATACATTATCGCCAATCCCGAGCCGGGCACTGAAAAAATGCTGAAGCTTTCGGGTCTCGATAAAACGTGACAGGAAGCATTGGCGATTTGGTAATTTAAACACAACATGTCCGAAAGGACCATAAAAGAAAAAACAAAAAATTATACGGAGGTAAAATCATGGTACAGGAAGCATTGGGAATGGTTGAGACCAGAGGACTCACAGCTGCAATCGAAGCAGCAGATGCAATGGTTAAGGCGGCAGAGGTCACTCTTATCGGAACAGAGAAGATCGGATCCGGTCTCGTAACTGTTATGGTCAGAGGCGATGTCGCAGCTGTTAAAGCAGCTACCGAAGTAGGCGGAGCAAACGCTGCTAAACTCGGTGAGCTCGTGGCTGTTCACGTAATCCCCAGACCCCACAACGACGTAGAGAAGATTCTTCCCCAGGTAAAGTAATCAATTTTTGACTCTTTACGCAAGTTGCGGAGAGATAACTAACAATAACAAACGATAGTTCTCAAAGCACACAATGTGTCTTGCGACTATTACTCGCAACTTGCTTTGCGCGAGCTCCCCGCTCGAAGTACCTTCGTACATCTTCGGGGTCGCGCACGCAAAAATAGTTCAAAAATTGTAATTTTTGACTCTTTACGCAAGTATGGTTAAAAAATTAACAATTTGAGATTGCCGAAGGTCCCGTTTTAAAGCAGGGCCAAGGATAATCTCAGGAGGACAAGAGATGGAATCATTGGGATTAATTGAGGTGTCAAGCGTGACCGGGGCATTGGATGCTCTCGACGTGATGTGCAAGACCGCAAATGTGAGCTTCGTAACTTGGGAGCGTAAACTTGGCGGAAGACTTGTCACAGTTATCGTCAAGGGATCTGTTTCCGCAGTCACCGAGGCCGTCGAAGCCGCAATGGGACGAGCTCTTGTGAAACCTTGCGCACATGCGGTCATTGCCAATCCCCACGAGGAAACTGCCAGAATCGTGGAGATAAGCGCAAGCAGGATGGCGCGCAAGCAATAGTCAGAAAGGGTGATTGCTATGGCAGAAGAGAAAAAACCCGTAACAAGAAAGACTGCCGCACCGAAGAGCGCGGCGAAACCTGCGGCGGAGAAAATTCCCGCAGAAGAAGTTAAAATCAACTCCGAGAAAATCGGAAAAGCTGAAATAACCAAGGAGGATAAGAAAATGGTACAACAGGCTTTAGGAATGGTTGAAACAAGAGGACTCACAGCTGCTATCGAGGCAGCCGATGCAATGCTCAAAGCTGCAAACGTTGAGCTCGTTGGCACCGAGAAGATCGGTTCCGGACTCGTTACCGTTATGGTAAGAGGCGATGTCGGCGCAGTTAAATCTGCTGTTGAAGCCGGCGGAGCAAACGCTGCTAAACTCGGCGAGCTCGTAGCTACTCACGTCATCCCCAGACCTCACAACGATGTCGAGAGAATTCTTCCTGTACTGAAGTAATCTGTCCCGTATTGAAAAAGTCCGCTGCGGCAGCTCAACGGATGCGCCGCTATGGACAATAGATTTTGTTGCCCGGAGTGCCGCGACAGATGCGGGCCGGTAAGGATAAGGCCTGCCGCGGCGCCCGGACGGGAAAAACAATAAAGGCGGAATACTATGGATCAGTCAATAGAAGAAATCACAAGAGCAGTGCTTGCAGTGCTTGGCGAGCAGTCCGACAACGGATTTGCAGTACCTGTGGGAGTGTCTGCAAGACACATCCATCTCACCCAGGAGCATGTGGAGCAGCTTTTCGGAAAAGGATATCAGCTCACTAAGAAAAAAGATCTTATGGGCGGACAGTTCGCTTCGAATGAGCTTGTTACCATCGTTGGCGTGAAACTCAGGGCAATCGAGAACGTCAGAGTGCTCGGACCTTGCAGAAGCAGATCGCAGGTTGAAATTTCACAGACGGACGCCATTAAGCTCGGCATCAAAGCCCCTATAAGGCTTTCGGGAAAGCTTGACGGCAGCGCGTCGATTGCCGTGGTCGGTCCTAAAGGCGTTATTTACCTTGACGAGGGATGCATCATTGCCGAGCGTCACATTCACATGACGCCAAGGGATGCGGAACTTGCCGGAGTAAAGCAGGGCGATGTGGTTTCGGTGAAATTCAACAACGAGAGAGGAACGATCTTCAACAACGTTTCGATCCGCGTGGATCCCTCCTTCTCGCTTGAGATGCACATCGATACCGATGAAGCCAATGCGTCAAAGATCAAGACCGGCGATATCGGCACAATAGTAAAATAAGTGTTTCCGCGGGCCCTTCGGAGGCCCGGGAGACGCTTGCAGCAGGTGGGTTATGCTTGTAGGAAAAGTAGTTGGCAGCGTGGTTGCCACAAGAAAAAACGAAAATCTGGTGGGAAACAAATTCATGATTATCGAGCCTATGGAAAGCATGGCCGATAAGAAAAGAATTGTTGCCATCGACAACGTCGGAGCCGGTATCGGCGAGATAGTGCTGGTCGCTGAAGGCAGCGCGGCAAGGATCGGTTGCGGTCTTGTCAATTGCCCCATCGACGCCGCTATCGTAGGTATTGTCGACGACAGCATTGGTCTTGAGTAATAAATACAAGTCAAAGACCGCTGCATCAATTTAAAAAGGTACCTTTCAAAAGGTAATGTGTGGTAATTTTTATTATGGAACTTGCAAGGCTTAATGAAATATTACGCGACAACGGCATAGTCGGCTGCGGCGGTGCGGGATTCCCGTCCTACGCAAAGCTTAACAAAGCTGCCGACACGGTTATCCTCAACTGCGCCGAATGCGAGCCCCTTCTTAAGTTGCACAGACAGGTTATGGAGAAGTACGCCTACGAGATCATGACGGCACTTGAAGAAGTTGCCGGGGCTCTCGAAGCTAATGATGTCATCATTGCCATCAAACCTTCTTACTCCGCTGCCGTCGAAGCAATCAAGGCTAACCTTTCTTCCTTCAAAAAGATCAAGATTGGTTTCCTTCCGGAGGTTTATCCCGCCGGAGACGAGGTCGTTACGATTTACGAGACGACCGGAAGGGTGGTCCCCCCGGGAAGCATTCCGATTGCGGTTGGATGCGTGGTTTACAATGTGGAGACGATGCTCAACGTTTACAGAGCACTCCGGGAAGATAAACCCGTAACCGAAAAATTTGTCACTGTCTGCGGTGAGGTGAAAAATCCTGTAACACTCAAAGTGCCGATCGGCGTGACATTCAAGGAACTGGTGGATCTTGCGGGCGGACAGACAATTCCCGATCCCGTTTATCTCTCAGGCGGTCCTATGATGGGTAAACTTGCCCATCCCACAGACGTTGTCACAAAGACCACAAGCGGCGTCATTCTTTTGAAGCCCGGCTCTTTTGTCGCCAATGCGCTCACGCCCCACGTCAAACTTCAGTTTGCCAGGGCAAAAGCGGTTTGCTGCGACTGTATGATGTGCTCCGATCTCTGCCCGAGACATCTGCTCGGACATCCGATCTCGCCTGCCGACTTCATGAATTCAGGTGTAAGCCTCAAAACGGACAACGTGAAGCCTTTCCTCGACACTCTCTATTGCTGCGGCTGCGGTGTTTGCGAAATGTATGCGTGCAACCAGGGTCTCACCCCGAGAACGCTCATTTCGGTATACAAGTCCGGCCTCAGAAAGAACGGTGTCGCAATGGCAGGGCAGGTTGAAGTTAAGCCTGTTACAGCTCAGAGACCTCACAGACTGGTGTCAAAAGAGCGTCTCACCGCAAGACTGGGCCTCTCGCAGTACGACGGACCCGCGCCTCTTGACGAGACAGAGCACAAGTTCGCAAACCTTAAGGTTATGCTGGGACAGCACATCGGCGTGCCCTGCGCGCCAAATGTTGCCGTTGGCGATAAGGTGACAAAAGGACAGCTCATAGCTGCCACACCGAAGACCTCCCTCGGAGTTTCCCTGCATGCACCGGCGGATGCCACAGTTTCAGAAGTAACTGAAAAATACATTATGTTGAGAACGTGAAAACGGAGAAGCGGAAATGAGCAAAGCGATTGGATTAATCGAATACAGAACAATTTCCACGGGACTTAAAGCAGCTGATGTTCTCATTAAGGCAGCTGATGTGGAGGTGCTTGAAGCACATCCTGTGTGCCCCGGAAAGTATATTATTCTATGTGCCGGAAGATTGGGAGCCGTGAAAGCAGCAGTTGAGGCCGCCACAACGACTTACCCGGAGATGCTTGTTGACAGCTTCGTACTCGGCAACCCGCACGAGACGATTTTCACTGCAATCTACGGAGCATCCGAAGTAGGCGAGCCTGAGGCGCTGGGTATGATCGAGACATTCTCGGTTGCCGGTGCCATTGTTGCGGCTGATGTTGCCGCCAAGACAGCCGAAGTTCAGCTCATAGAACTCAGACTTGCAAGAGGTCTTTCCGGAAAAGCTTTCGTGCTCCTCACAGGAGACGTTGCAGCTGTAACAGCCGCAGTTGAAAAAGCCCTTGCCGCTGTAGGCCCCACCGGAATGGGACTTGACAGCGCCATCATACCGAGACCCGACAAGAAGCTTTGGGACACCCTGCTCTGACACAACGCCACTGACATGCTTGCCATAGAGAGACTGCAATACATAAAAGATCAACTTCAGAAGGAGAAAAAGGTCATCGTTGCCGATCTCGCCGCGTTTTTTGACGTGACGGAGGAGACGGTGCGCCGCGATCTCGTGAAGCTTGAGAACGAAGGCGTGGCGCAGAGAATCTACGGGGGCGCGGTGCTGGCGGAGAACTCGAATGTGGATCTTCCATATTCGGTCAGAAAGCTCTCAAACGTGGAGCAGAAGCAGGCGATTGCAGGTGTGATGGAAAAACTCATACCCGACAACGCCAATATAATGATGGACGGCAGCTCAACGGCACTGTTTGTCGTGAAGGCGCTGAAAGTCAAAAAGAACCTGACGGTCATTACGAACTCTGCAGAAATTGTCTGCGAAATAAGCGACAAACCCTCTTGGCGTGTTTTTGCCACGGGAGGCCTTCTCAAGGAGGGCGGTTACGCTTTTGTGGGGGCAAGGACGGTTGAGGCCATCAAATCCTTCCACGTGGACTACGCAATCTTTTCCTGCAAGGGAGTGGACAGAACCACAGGTCTTATAACAGATATCAGCGACACGGATGCGGAGGTCAAAAAGACCATATTGGCGTCCGCCAAGAGAAAGATATTGGCGGCTGACAGTACCAAGTTCGACAGGGTATCGCTGGTGGAAATTTGCGGAATAAGCGGTGTTGACATGATTGTAACAGACGGAAACCCCGGCCGCGAATGGAAAAATTATCTTGATGAAATGGGAATCGGACTGTATTTCCCGACTGATTCCTGAAGTCTTGTGATTCGGAAGACTTATGACAAATGATGAATCGGCGTCACGGAAGCGCCGGTTTGGAGAAAACACATGGAAAAACTGAAATTGAACTCCAATTTATATTTCGGTGCGGGGTCGATTGATGCACTTGCCGCATTCAACGGAAAGCGTGTCGCTATCATTACCGATCCTATAATGCTCAAGAACGGTATCGCGGAATCCGCCGCGGGACTTGTGGGCTGCGGCAGGGAAGCAATCTTCGACAAGATTGAGCCCGACCCGACCCTCGAACAGGTGGCTGAGTGCTGCAAGTTTGTTGAGTCCCTGAAGGCCGATGTGGTTGTTGCCATTGGCGGCGGCAGTGCGATAGACACCGTGAAAGCGGTGGTGCTGGTGCTTGGCGGCAATGATAAAAAGCTTTTCTTTGTCGCAATCCCGACTACAGCCGGAACCGGTTCCGAAGTTACCAACTACACAGTTATCAAAGATGTTGCCGCGGGAAGAAAAATCCCCATTGCCGACGACAAAATCGTCCCCGACATGGCAATTCTTGACTACACTTTGACAAAAACCGTTCCGAAGACAGTTACTGCCTTCACCGGAATGGACGTTATAACACATGCGCTTGAAGCTTATGTTGCCGAAGGCGCCAATTCAATCAGCGACGCTTACGCCGAGAAAGCACTGAGACTTGCATTCGGCAACCTTTACGAAGCCTACATCCA
>CACZNV010000043.1 GCA_902782645.1 uncultured Ruminococcus sp.
ATGGTCCTTGGCGTAGTCCGCATTCCCGTAAATGAAGTCATCTTCGTGGGTGAAGTTGTCCTTTGTGTACTTCTTCACATACTTAAGAAGCCTGTCGGTGAACACCGCAAGAACCTCGGATTTGTCGTCTCCGGCGTAGCCCATGGCTGCTGCGTTTTTAGCGGCGGTGATACCGTCCCTGAACCTTATGTCGAGAGGCTTTGACTGTGCGGAGGAGGCAAGACCTGCGAAAAGTCTTGAACCCCAGGGACTTTTACCGTTATCGGCAAGCTCCGTCAGGCCTTTGTAAGCGGCCTCAAATTCTCCTTTATCGAAAAGATCCACACCGCCAAGGAACGACTTCGGCATAGGCACGGGAGCTTTTTTAACCTCTCCGCCCTGTGCGGCGTCAGCCTTCACAGGCTCATTCTTTCCGTCGTTTGCGGTGTTTACCGGATATGATGTAAAAGTCTTAACAGGGACCATGAGCTTAGTGCCGCAGGCTTCGCAGAAAACCTGAGTCTCGCTGTCGTCAGTCTGAACTTCGGCACCGCAGTGGTAGCATTTGATATTGATTAGCATAACAGGCCTCCCTTTATGTCTTTTTCGGCTCAATTATACAATTTTTCCCGCCGGCTATTCAAGCAAAAAAAGATTCTTCAATGTTCGCGTAAAGCGCCCGTCATACGCGGGGAGACCGCCGCCCCGGGCGGTTTTTCCTTGACAATCCCCGTGCGCGCGATTAAAATGGGTGGTATGTTAAAGCGACTTCGTGCAGCGTTATAAAGGAGTACAAAATGGCCGATATTTCAAGCGCAACCAACGACAAATCAAACGAAAAACCGGTTAACGCCGTGTGGAACCCCAGGCACAAGCTGAATATGATTGACGATGCGTCCTTTGAGAAGGCGGAGGCCTTCTACAAAAAAGGCTACGTGAAAAGAGTCACCATCACAGAGTCCGACGGTAAGACCTCCGTCCGGGCCTATTTTTCGGTAAAAACCTGCGACGCCCTCTTCCCGGGTGAGGACTATCAGCCCTGCAATGAGGAGTCGGTGCTGAAGACAAGCCTTGAGGGTGAGCTTGGTGTGTGCGAGGCTCCGACATGCTGCGGAAACAGGTGCATTCCCCTCGTTGCGGCATACATGCAGTACCTTGAGACCGCGGGGCGCCTTGGCGAGGTGCTCAGCGAGCGTGAAAAGCACCGCACGAAGCCTGATTTCAAGAACACAGTCTACGAGTTCAGCTGGCTGCCCGACGGCGACACCCTCAACGTGATCCCGCAGAATTACATTGACGCCGCCAATGCGCTCCTTGACAACAACCTTCTCACCGTGAGACCCACCCTCTCGAAATCCGGATTCATACCCATCGATTTCGACAACAGAATCTGCTACACATACCAGAAGACCGACGAGAAGTTTTCATTTGCGGACATCAACCTTTACATTGACAGGATGAGGGGCGAGAAGTCCAACATGAACGACGGCATCACCGTGGGGAGAAAGTTCAACCCTTCTGTGTCAAACTGCGGAAGCACCTGCCCCAACTGTAAATGCGAGTTCTGCGTACCCGTGATCGCGGCCTACATTAAATACCTCAGGGAGAGCGGCTACGAGAACGCGGTGAAGCGGGCGGACATCGAACGCAGGGATTTCCCGGAAAACATACGCTACGGCACCAATATGCCCTTCGAGGAAAACGAGCAGACGGTGAAAAAGCTGGTTGACCAAATACTGTGCCTGCCCAAAGATGTGCTTGACGGCGTCAGCAGGCTTTTGGACAGCGGTCAGGTCTGCGTTTTTCCCCATAAAAGCAGCAATTCGAACGACGATGAAGACATAATCTGCGACCTTGCCATCTGGTATTTCAAAAAGAGCAAGGTGCTGCAGGACGCAAAGACCATCGAAGACTTCTACTGCGACGACAAGGACGAAGGCGTCTTTGTCTACAACATCAAAAGCATTGATTTCACATTGAAAGAGATTCCCTTCTGGGATATGGTTTTGAGGGCAACCGCGGCTCTCGACTACCTGAGAAAATCATCCTTCAACACCGAGACCCTGAGCTTCAGACGGGCAAAGGTCATTGACAAGTTCATGCGGGAGACCGAGCAGGTTCCGGGACTTGAGCGCATCATGAGATTGGCGAATAACGAGAAGACAAACTCCCTCTTCGCCATCATCGAAGGCAGCAAGGACACCGGTAAAAGAAAGATTGTGGAGACAATCGCAGAGGTCCTTGCCCAGAACGGTAAAATCAAGACAAAAGACTATCAGAAATGCACCTTTGAGGAACTCTGCAACACCCTCATCAGGACCTACGAACCCGCCTACAGGGAGGAGCACGACCCCTACAGCTACCCCTCGGGGCCCTACTACGAAGGACCGAAGTACAACGTTTTCGAGAAGCAGGTTCTCTACGTGGTGACGGGTCTTGAAAAGTTCCTGAGGCTTGTGGAGTCGGAAGGCGCCACTGAAACAAGGATCGAGCACGTGCTCAAGATACTTGGCCGCGCCGAAAAAGACACATATATCGTTATACTCGGACTGAACCCCGATGAAGTTGAGCAGTTCCTTGCCCTTGACAGCAGGTACAAGTTCCTCTACGGCCAGAACAAGCTCCACATCCCCAACATGACGCCGGAGCAGCTCTACAGGGCTTACCTTGGCGAGCTCTCGAAGGACGTGCGGGATCTCATTAAGGACGAGGAGGAATTCAGACAGCAGTTCAAGGAATACATCGCCTTCAACGAAAAGTTCCTGCCCATGGGCAATTCCGAGCTTGTGAACTACCTCGCCAATTACAGCAACGTGGAAGGCAAGCCTGAGCTGCCGCCGGACGCTTACAACAACAAGAACGCAGCCCTCGCCCTTGAAGAGATGATAGGCATGAGCGCCATCAAGCAGCAGGTCAAGGACTTTGAGCAGTTCATGGCCTTCCAGAAAAAAGCCAAGGTGTCCGGAATCAAGGTTGAACACGGCAATATGCACATGCTCTTCACAGGAAACCCCGGAACAGGTAAGACAACGGTGGCAAGGATCATCGCATCCATGCTTTTTGACATTGGCGTGTTGAAGAACAACAAGCTGGTTGAGGTTGAGAGGAAGGACCTGGTGGCGTCGTATGTGGGCCAGACCGCAAGCAAGACCGGCGAGGTGATAAAGAAAGCCCTTGGCGGTGTCCTGTTTATAAACGAGGCATACGCGCTGGTGCTTGACGAGCAGGACAGCTTCGGAAAAGAGGCTGTGGCCACCATCGTGAAGGCCATGGAGGACCACAAAGAGGACCTCATCGTGATCTTTGCGGGCTACGAGAAGGAGATGAGCGAGTTCCTGAAGTCAAATTCAGGCATCGAGTCAAGAGTCGGCTACACCTTCAGGTTCGAGAATTACTCCCTCACGGAGCTCTCCCAGATGTACGTGAACAACCTGACAAAAGCCAATTTCACCCTCTCCCCCGGCGTCCGCAAGGCCATGGAGAGCGTCACGGAATACTTTGTGAACAGGCGCTATTTCGGAAACGGCCGCTTCGTAAAGAAGATGACCCAGGAGACTATTATAAGGCACGCGAAGAACGAAGCGGCGCAGGAAGACTGGCAGCTCAGCCTCATCACCGAGGCGGACGTTCCCACAGTTGAGGATATGTCCGTAAAGACCTCTTCGGAAGAGAGCAAGACCTCCGGTCTTGAAGAGCTGATCGGCCTTGACGATATCAAGGAGCAGATCAAAAAATTCAGGAACACTGTTGCATTTAAGAGAAAGGCGGGTAATCTGGGCATAAGAATCCCCCGCGGCAACAACCACATGCTTTTCTGCGGCAACCCCGGCACAGGTAAAACCACCATCGCAAGAATCATGGCGAGGGAGCTTTACGACGCGGGCATTGTGGCGGAGAACAAGCTCATCGAAGTGGGCAGGCAGGACCTGGTGGGACAGTACCTTGGCCAGACCGCGCCGAAGACACAGGATGCAATCACGAGAGCTCTTGGCGGTGTCCTCTTTATAGACGAAGCCTACTCTCTCACCTCCGGCCACGGCGGCGACTCCTACGGCGAGGAGGCGGTGACCACCCTTGTGAAGGCCATGGAGGACTACAAGGACAACCTGGTGATCATCTTCTCCGGCTACTCCGACAAGATGGACGAATTCGTGGCTTCAAACCCCGGCATCGCATCCCGCATCGGTTTCACCTTCAATTTCAAGGACTACACCGCTGATGAGCTCACTCAGATATTCAAGCTCAAGGTTTCAAAGACGGGCCTTCTCATAAAAGACCAAAAGGTTCTCGACAAGACAAGAGACGTGATGCAGTACTTCGTTTCGGTGCCCAATTTCGGCAACGGACGTTTTGCAGAGCGTGTGGTCCAGATGACCTTCGAGATTCACGCGGAAAGATGCATGAACCTGCAGAATTCCGAAGAACTCGCCAATATAACCGTTGACGATATCCCATCGGTGAAGTACCTCATCGAGCACATGTCAAACGGCGACGAGATGTTAAACCCCGAGGACATCGAGGAGACCCAGCACCTGAGGACCGCCGTTCACGAGCTTGGCCACGCAATAGTTTGCAAAGTTCTCTTCCCCAAAACGCCAATAGAGCGGATCACCATTTCCGCGGAAGGCAGCGGAGCCCTTGGCTATGTGCAGCATAAAGGCTACGGTGTAGGAAACAAGACCGCCACGGATCTTAAGAAGCAGATAACCGTCAATATGGCGGGCATCGCCTCCGAGGAAGTCGTGCTTGGCGAGTACGGAAACGGCGGCACCTCAGACCTTGAGAACGCCACCAACATCGCCTGGGCAATGATTTCCACCTACGGAATGTCAAAGAAAGGCTTCACGGTGACCAAGACCCGCACGGAAAAAGGCAACGAGGAAGTTGACGAGATACTGAAGGAGTGCTTTGAGGACGCAAAACACATCATCTCCGAAAGACTTGAGGCTGTGAAAACCGCCAAGGACATCCTCCTCAAAAACAAAGTTATCACCGACGAAGAGCTGACAAAAATACTTGAAGGCTGAGACAAAAGGAATATAACACAAAGCGCGGCCCGGGGTTTCAAAACCAAATCCCGGGCCGCAATTTTACCTGTTTTTAGCTAAAAACTTATTTTACATCTTTCTCTCGAAAACCCATTCGCCGGAGCCGACGGTCTTTTCCGGAAGACCCTTTATGCTGACGGTTGCGGTGGTGCCGGCGGGTACGGTCACAACATATTTTCTCATGCCGCCCTCGGAGGGACCGAAGTTAACGGATATGGTTCCGTAAGGCGATTCAAGAGAGCACTCAAGGTAGTTTACATCCGTAAAATCGTCGGGCTCAACCTTAAACTTTCTAAAGCCGGGCTCCAGAGGCTCAATGCCCGCAATGTTTTCGTAGTACGAAAGCATGAAGCCTCCGTGCATGGGGTGGTTGTAGGAGGCCACGCCGATGTTCTTGTTGGTCTCCACAAAATGCATGTCCGGGCACTCCCACATGGAGGTTGCATTGTCGTCAAGCATGGTGCCGAAGCTGAAGGCGTCCCTGTTGAAAAGGAACTTCATGGCTGTGTCCGCATAGCCAAGCTTTGAGAGTGCGGGCACCGTGTACTTATTGGCGTATATGCCCGTGTACATGGCGTAATTGTCGTCAGCCAGCTCCTTGAGGGTAGCCTTGAGCAGGTTGTCGTAGTCGCCATCGGGGCAGATGTTAAGCTTCAAAGCAACGCCGTTGGAGCCCGTGTAGCCGTAGGAGTGCTTCTTTTTGTTGTAAAAATGCCTGATTATGGACGATTTGATCTTGGCGGCAAGCTTCAGATACTTCTTTTCGTCCCTGTCGCCAAGCTCTTTGCATATCTCAGCCAGCTTCAAGGCAACCTCATAGAACATCATTGTTGAGGAGTGGGGAACAGGCATTCTGCGGGGACCCTCGTTGCCCCTTGGCGGATCCCAGTCGCCAAGACCAACAGTGATCACATAGTCCTCCGCCCTGTCGCACTCGTGCTTGAGCCACTTCTTCATCATGTCAAGGTTAGCCTCGATGGCGTGCCTGTCTCCCTGGTATTTCCAGAGCCAGTAGGGAATGATAACCTGAGCGCAGCCCCAGAGAGGTGTGGCCTCGCCGCAGCCCCGCTTGCCGGGAGCAATCATCATCCACACACCGTAGACCTTGTCGCTTGCCCTGATATCGTCAAGATACTTCTCGTAGGCAGACACGCTGTCGTAGGAAAGAAGGCCCCAGTTTGCAACAACCTGGGCATCGCCAAGCCATCCGCACTTCTCCCTTGCCGGGCAGTCCTCGGGATAGCCGTGGTAGTTTGACCTGTAGGTGTTTCTCATGACCTTGTCAAGGTCGTTAAGGTCCTTGCAGTCGGACTCAAACTTTCCCGTCTCCTTAAAGTCTGTGGAGAGCGCTATACCCTTTATCATTGAAGGCGAAGGCTCCGTGCCGTAGCCCTTGGAAAAGTCGTGTATACCTGTTATTTCCACGAATCTGAAGCCGTGGTATGTAAACCTGGGCCTGAAAACCTCAGGCTCGGGACCGCCTCCCGCTATAAACATGTCCTGCTGGATGCACTGGGTGGCAAAAGCGCCGGTCGATCTGTGGTCAAGGGAACCGCCCTCGTTTAAAGCTTCGGAGGTCCTGATGACGTAGATTGCGCCTCTTGGCGAGTTGGCAGGGATGGTGACCTCGTAGATGCCCGCAAAGTTCTGACCCATGTCGAAAATCCAAGCTCCGTCGGATTTGCCGCTCTCGCAGTGGTAGCCCACGCAGGGAATCTCCCTGATAGCTCTTATAGGGGGCATGAGGCAGGGTGTGAGCCGTCCCTTTGGCGTCTCGTCGGCAATAACCTTCTGCCAGCCCCCGTCGCTGCTCTCGGGCAGCGCAAAGCCCTCAGTCTCAAGGCGCCTGTCGTACACCTCACCCGCGTAAATATTGTTCAGGGAGATGGGGCTGTACTTGTATTTCCAGTTCTTGACGTTTGAAACGATGTCTTTAACCGTTCCGTCCTCAAAGGTGAGCCTCAGCACCGCCTTTACGCACACGTCGCCGTAGACCATGCCCGTAGAGCCCCAGACTCTGCTCTGGGAATAGAAGCCCTCGCCAAGGAGTACCGCCAGGCAGTTTTTGCCTTCTTTTACGAGATTTGTAACATCAAGAGCGCGGTAGAGCACCGTCTCCTCGTAGTTTGTTGCCGGCGGGTCAAGGTAGTTCTCATCCGTGCGCCGGCCGTTTATGTAAAACTCGCCAACGCCAAGGCCTATGCCCCAAAGGATTGCCCTCTTAACCTTTTTCGGAGCGTCGAATTTGGTCCTTAAGTAAGGCGCCCAGCCCTGTATGTGCTCCGAAGGCTTGATCCAGGCAGCCTTGGCGAATGTCTTGGCGTCAAGCTCAGTGAGAAACTCCGCGGAGCTTGATGCGCTGTTTCCGTAATTGTCGAAAACAGTGACCTTAAGCTCGTAAAAGGTGGCGTAGGAAAGCCTGAGGCCCTTTACGGTGACGTCAACGCTCTCCTTGGCGTCTTCCATAACCCCTGTGTCAAGCACGGCCTCCCCGTCCTTAAAAATCTCGATCCGGCAGGCTTTCTGGTAAAGGTCGTTTTCATCCCCCTCATATTTCCAGCCGAAACGCAGTCCCTTGACGGGCACGTTGAGACAGGGAGTCTCTCTGTTGATTTTCAAATCATAAACTCTCATATAATCTTCCTCTTTGCGGTAATATTTTTTTCAAGCTTTGTTCAGCTTCTCTCAATCTTCTTCAAACCAGGTGAAGTTTTCCTTCCCCGCGCAAGCCTCGAAGTGGTATTTCACAATTCCAAGGTCTATCTTCCGGCAAGGCCCCGGCAGCGCCTTAATCTTTACGGTATTTTCCCCGCAGGGCTCAATTCTGAACTGCTGCTGGTTTATTGCCGTGGGAGCAAGTATCGCGCCCTCCGCCCCTTTTCTGTACCAGTCGGGCGCTCCTTCAAGCCCCTTAACAAGCTTATCCGCAGGCTTTGACTTGTGAGGCACGCCTTCGCTCTCCCCGTAGCCAAGAGCAATCACAACGTATATCTCGCGGCCTTCCCCTGCTTTGACCTTGGACTTCTCGTAGGTGAGAGCCACCCAGCAGGAGTTTACACCTAAATTTTGGGCAAAAAGTACAAGATGCTCGCCCCAGTACCCGGCAAGCTCATCGTTCTTCTTAGGCCCCTCAATCACAAGGTAGTTTCTGCAGCCTGCGAAGCTTCCGTAATGGGGTTTCCCCGCTTTGAAAGCCTCCGGTTCATCAACCATAAGCCTTATTGAAAAGCCGCTCTCCGCGTTAACCTTTTCAACCTCTTCATTTATAAGCCTTGCGTGCTCCTCAGTCAGCGGCAGGTTTTTGTAGCGCCTCACCGAGTGTCTCTTCTTCATTACGGACAGTATATCTTCCATAAAACTCTCCTCCGCACCGGATGCCGAAAGGCCCCTGAAAGCTTTTTAAAAGCCGGAAGAATCATTATAAATCTTCCGGCTGACAATTCAATAATTATTCTGCAAGGCAGCCCCTTAAACCTTTAAAAGTTTAAGACTCAGGCCCATGAGTCCTTGCTGACAGGCTTCCTGATATCGCCAAGGCACTGAATCTCCCTGAAGAACCACTCACCTGTGGAGGGTTTCTTTCTGAGAGCGATGGATCTTTCATTGTCGGCACCCGAGCTCTTGACCCAGAGGGTTGCGTAGTTCTCATTGTCGAATGAGTAGGGATTTGCCTTCACGTCAATGGTGTAAGGCTCCGTGGGAGTGTAGTCGTTGGAAACGCTTGAACCCTTGAAGAAGGAAGCCACCACAAACTCCTTGTCCTTGAGACGGTCGTGGATGAATGTCCTTGTGTAAGGGGAAACAGGCTCCGGACCGTTCAGGTAGTCAAGCATCTTGAACATCTCCTCAGGATTCTCCTTGTAGTTAAGGAGAGCTACCATTGTGAGTGCGACGCACTTGAAGGGGGTGTCAAGCTTGGCCTCAGGAAGGGCCTTGAGCTCCTCAAGGGTCTTCGGGATCTTTGCAAACGTAAATGTCTGGACCTCGTTTTTGCCCTTGCCCGTGTTAGCCGCGATTGTGTTTGCGGCAGTCTCAACAGTCTTTTTAATGTTGTTTGCGTTGTTGTTATTGTTGTTTCCGTTTGAAGAACCGGAGAACAGCCTCTTAATTGCGTCAAAAAAACCCATTCTAATCCTCCTTAAATAATGCCGGAAATTTCCGGAAAATATACATTTCCCGGAAATCTTCCCCTTAGTTCAAATCCGCTGCTGTGGCGGAATTAAAACTCCACTTGTGTTAAACGCCCATTACTTGATTCTGGAGCTATTTTTTCGTGATCGAACCCGACGACGTACGAAGGTACTTCAAGGGTTCGAGCGCGGAAAGCAAGTCGCAAGTAATCGTCGCAAGACTCATTGTGTGCTTTCAGAAGTACAGTCGTTTGCTGTCAGTTCTCTACTGCGACTTGCGCAAAGAGCCCAAAATCTTGATTTTGGAGCTATTTTTTCGTGATCGAACCCGAAGCTGTACAAAGGTACTGCGAGCGGGGAGCTCGCGCGAAAAGAGCCCAAAATCAACCTTCGTATAGGGTTTCCCAGGTCTGGTTGCACTGTTCCTGGATCAAAGCCAGCTGGTCTTCCCAGGACGAAGCGCTTGAGCAGTAGTTGGAGAACAGCTTGCTGATACCGGCCTGAATAATTGATGTGATCTCCGGAGGCACCTTGGCGCTGATCTGTCCGGGAACATAGTTCTCGTAGTTTGCGGTGAAAGCAGCGTAGTTCTTGTCCTCGTAGCCCTCGCCCGTGAGATGCCAGAACTCGCTGTCGCCAAGCTTCTTAAGCAGCGGCACGTCTCCGCCGGCCTGTCCGTGGATGGCTCTCTGTCCCTGCTCTGTAAGGAGCCAGAGCGCAAGAGCGGCAGCCGTATCTTTGTTCTTCGTATAGCTGAAAACTGAGAATCCCAGGGCACCGCAGGGTGAAGCGGCGCAGGGGAAGAGCGGATATGCCACAACGTCCCACTCAGTTCCTCTCGGATACTGCTTAACGTTCTCAGTGAGAACCGTGTAGGAAGCGTTGTAGTTGAGCACGCAGCCGTTGTAGGGATTGACCTTTGAAAACTCTTTCTGCATGTCGCTGTTCATGGTCACGCCAAGGGGCTTCGCCAGTTTGTTGTCAATGAGGTAAATTGCCTCGCCGATACCCCTTCTCACAGCCTCATTGTCAAAGCTGACCTTTTTGTTTTCCTTGTCAAACCAGTCGCCGCCGTAGGCATAGAGGAAAGGCGAATAGAGGTTTGACCAGCTGAAGTCGTAGCAGCAGCCCACCTGTGTGAAGGTACGGCCGTCAACGTCATAAACCTTAAGCCGCTCGCAGACGTTTTTGAAGTCCTCCCAGGTCCAGTCATTGGCGAGTCTCTCACCGGGCTCAAGAATACCGGCCTCAACCATTGCGTCAACATTGTATGTGAAGATAACGTTGCCGCAGGTGTAGCCCGCCATGTAAAGCTTTCCTTCCACGATGCACAGGTCAAGGATACCGCCGTAGATTTCTTCAAGATCGATGCCGAAAGCCTCAACGTAGAAGTCCAGAGGCATCATGGTCTGGTTCGTAATGGCATACTGGTAAAGAGAATCCTCTTTGGTGAGACCGCCGTCGGAGATGTAGAAGAGATCGCCAAGGGTCTTCGACGAGATCAGCGGCGCATAGTCCGGAATATTGAATTCCGTCTGGACCTGAACGTCCGGATACTCGTTGCAGAAGGAGTTGATCCAGGCTCTTACGCCCCTCTGGGACTCCTCATTCGTATACAGGTGGTTGATGCAGGAAACTTTAACTTTTCCGCGAACCGAAGGAACATACTCGTCCGGCAGCTCACCGGTCTCGCGTTTCCTTTCGTTGCATGCGGCGAGCGGAATAACCATAGCAATCGCCAGCACGATGAATAAAATTCTTACTAACGTTTTTTGAAGCGGTTTCATCTTAAAACTCCTCGTATAGATTATTGATGGTTGCATTATATAACATTGGCGATGTGGTTTTCAAGATAAAATATACGCAATTATACGCGCGACTGTATACGGCGGAGGGGATGAGGACGCTTGACAAGCGGCTGTAAAGTGCTAAAATAACGCCGGATTTTTCCAAAACGCGGAGTTCGGCCTCTAAATCCTTCGCGCTACAAACCAAAACCAAGGAGATTTTACAAATGAATGCTAAAAAATCGCTTCCCGCGATGACCGCATGCCTTTTGAAGTCATTGCCGATTACAGTCACAGTTCTTTTCATCGTCGACACCGTTTTGATGAATTACCTGGCGAGATACACCATCGTGAACCTGCCCTGGCTTGCCGTCAACGCAGCCATCACCGTCTCCTGGGTCTCTTTCCTCATTCTGGACATAGTTACAAAACGTTTCGGACCCGAAGCCGCCAATATACTGTCGGTCATCGCCGCAGTCACCAACTTCACCTGCTCCGTGGTCTGCGCCATTATTTGCGCCGTTGCGAAAAACCCTGTCCTTGACAATGTAATCGGCGGCCAGTGGTCCGTCTTCACCGCCAGCACCATCGCCTTTATCGCATCCGCTGTGATGAACAACTACCTGAACGCGGCACTCGCCAAGCCCTTCGAAGGCAACCCGGACGGCAAGCTGGCCTACTCAGTCAGAACCTTCGTCTCCACGCTGGTCTCCCAGTTCACGGACAACTTCCTGTTCCTGTTCCTGGCCTTCTTCATCTTCCCCTACATTCCCACCGCCCTCCCGGTCCGCTGGACAATGCCCCAGATTCTGGTCTGCTCCATTCTCTGCGCGATTCTGGAACTGGTCAGCGAGGCAATTTTCGCCCCCATCGGCTACCACGTGTGCAAAAAGTGGAAAGAAAAAAAGATCGGCAACGCCTACATAACAAAGTACTACAGCAAGGAGCTGCGCCATGAGGTCTAACGGCAATCTTGAGCAGCTTTCAGCTCTTGAACTCGCCAATGAAATAAAGTCAAAAGCCGTCTCTCCCCTTGAAGTAATTACCTATTTTGAGGAAAGAATCAAGGGCCGCAACCCGTCGCTAAATGCCTTTGTATACGAGAAGTTTGACTACGCAAAAAAAGAGGCTGCAAAGCTGACCAAAAGGCTTTGCAAGGACTCGCCAAGGCTTGGCGTCTTTTTCGGCGTACCCTTTGCCCTGAAGGACTTCCTGCCCTCCAAAAAAGGCTGGCAATGCTCCCACGGAGGCGTTAAAAGCTACATGCGCACCGACACTGAGGATTCGACCTTCTGCTCCGCCATGGAACGGGCCGGCGGCATCGCCATCGGCAAAACAAACGCCCCCGCCTTCGGCTTCTCAGGCACCTGCGACAACGTCCTCTACGGCCCCACCGCCAACCCCTTTAATACCCTATACAATTCCGGCGGTTCGTCGGGAGGCAGCGCCGCCGCCGTGGCTGACGGGCTTGTCCCCATCGCCGAAGGCGGTGACGGCGGCGGCTCCATCCGCATACCCTCGGCATGGTGCAGCTGCTACGGCTTCAAAGCCTCCGTCGGCACCGTGCCGCAAGTCATCCGGCCTGACGGCTGGGCGGCCTCCCACCCCTTCTGCGTCAACGGCGGCATAACGAAAACTGTTGACGACGCGGCCGCCCTCCTTACTCTTATGGCCCGCTACGACCCCCGGGACCCCCACAGCGTGCCGCACAGAAAAAAGGACTATCCCAGGCTTGCAGACGCCTCAATCGAGGGCATGAGAATCGGTTTCACCCCCGATTTCGGCATCTTTCCCGTTGAAGACGAGATATTTGAGATAACCCGCAGGGCCGCCTTGGCGTTTTCCGAGGCAGGCGCAAAAGTTTCCTATATTAAGCCGAAAATCCCTTACACAGCAAATGAGCTTGCCGAGCTCTGGTGCCTGTCCATAAGCATCGACACCGCCATCGAGCTTGCCGACTTGAAGCGCAACGGTCTCGACCTCCTTGGCGACCACCGTGACGAGCTTCCGGAGGCCTTCTGCTACTGGAACGAGCGCGCCGCCAAGACCACCGTCTTCGACTACTACCGCTTCCACGAGATCAGGACCGCCCTGCTTGACATGCAGGAGGACATCTTTTCGGATTACGACATCATCCTCTCCCCCGTCACCGTCTGCGGCCCCGTGCTCAATGCGAAAAAGTTTGGCGCCACCGAAGGCCCCGAAGAGGTTAACGGCGTGACCCTTGAGCGCCGCATCGGCTATTGCGAAACCTTCATCGAAAATTTCACCGGCAACCCTGCCGCCTCGGTCCCCATCGGTCTTACCGTCAAAGGCCTCCCCGCCGGCATGCAGATCATCGGAAGGAAATTCCGGGACGAAGACGTTTTGGCAGTCTCCAAGACGTTTGAAAGGTTAAGGCCTTGGCGCCAATACTACAAAACCGCCCACGACAGGACGGTTTAACTCTATTCACCTTAGACTTATCGCAACCATGAAAACCAAGAACAACCCCGTGTAGACTGACGGTAAAAGTCATCTTTAAAATCGCATTGAATAGCGTCACCCACATTAAGCTTTCGTTTGTTCTGAAATAATTATTCCGCTGTACTCTGATTTGACTTTGTTGTTTCGGTCTAAAACCCCACAAGCACGCAAAATCTTCTGAGCCTCAACCCTCGAAGGCTTAGCAGTACGAGCATTAATAATCTTGTTTATTTTTGCAGAAACCTGCGTCATACGCATCGTCTCCTTTCAAAAATCACACTGTAGTTTTACTTTCTTTTCTGTAGATAATCAATACTATTCCGCAGAAAAGTCTCTTAATTCATTGGCGTATTCAAAAGGGATAATCTCTCCGGGGCCGGTCTTTAGGTATCCTTTTTCCCCGTGCATGTAATCCACAATCTCCTGCGCACTGAAGCCCTGAAACTTTTTAATCACTGCGTCCAGAATCTTTTTGTCCTTTGAACTTAAGACACTGTAATCAATTCCCTCAGCCGGATAGACGTGAAGCATCGACCCGTAGTTAAGGCTCTGCTCCTCCTGAACGTTCAGCCGCTCAAGGTTCATAAGACTGTAATGGCCAATGGGAAGCGCACCCATTTCATGATGGCGGTATACAAGTCCGGTTATCGCACTTCCATTCTTTTTATACGAAAGTGCATCAGCGTACCAAAGCATCTTCATGAGCTTAACTTTGAACAGATTCGGCACCTTTTCGGCCATATATGAAACCATCGCCTCAATCTTATCGATATTTAAAGCTGCAAACCCGTTCAGATCAGAGGGATCCTCAAAACAGGCATATTCAGCCTCAAAAGCCCTGCGTGTCAGGTACTCTTTCCCGTAGGAATCGATTTTCTCGACAATCTTTTCTCTTACCTCTCTCAGCTTTGTATCCGAAAACTTGGAAGCGTTTTTGTTCAGAAGCTCCAAAGCCTGAAGGGGATTGTCCTTAATAAGGCGCAGCATTGTGTCGTAGGCGTCATCCTGTATGGCTTTAGACTCATACCTTGCAATCGTCGCCTCTCCCCATCCAAGCAATCTGGCAAGGTCAACCTGGGACAAGCCGTAGCTCTCCCTGATTGCAACAATCTCGTCTGAAGTCAAAAGCCCCATTTTCACACGGTACGCATTCCGCGCCCTCATAAGGTTCTCACTCGCCAATGCACCGGACTCAAACTCATTTTCGTCCTCCTCTGCGTTTCCGCAGTAAAAGAAACGTTCTTCGTATGAGACCGTTTCATCTTTTATTAAAACTTCCGAAATGTGCGACCGCTCTTCAACCTCATGAGTTTTGCCGCACAAAGGACAAAGCATATATGCTTTTCCGATAATCGTGCCCGAGTTCATAGTTAAGCCCACCTTTCAAATCCGTAAATTAGGCATATGGGAATGACATGGCATCCTTTGCATAATGGAAAGAAACACATATGACGTGATTTAGATTCTCTTTTCTGATTTTCAACTTGATATATACAAGTTTGTTATTGATGCCCTTTCCGAACACAAACAGAAAAGGAGGATTTGAGTTGTCCTTATCTATCAATGTCTCGGAATACTCCGAAATTTTGAGTTCTTTAAGACGTTCAACAACATCACGTATATCATACTCTAAATCGATCAGCGTAAACGGTGTGGAATGGGTAGGGTCATTCAACTTGGTTTTCCTTATCACCATTATATCTGACCTAATGTCAAAATTCTCGTTGCTTAATAGCTCTTTCAAATCATTCAGGAAAGCTACGACTTCACTCCGCTTTGATCTTATGGAAAGTTTAATGTCGTCCACCTCCCGAAATGATTGAATTCCTATCAATTGATATTATACTAATCAATTGATAGTTTGTCAACCACTTTCTTAACCCTCTCCACAACTTCCCAGAACTCTTCCGGAATCCTCTTCCTGCACTCCTCCACGAGCCAGTCAGGCACCCCGTAATAAGCCTCCGCAATACTTGCCGCGATGCATGTCAGCGTATCGCAGTCACCGCCAAGGGAAACCGCCGTCCTCACCACATCCTCAAAGCTCTCACCCTCCAAAAACGCCGTAATAGCCTCCGGCACCGTCTCCTGGCAAGACTCCACATGCCTATAATTAGGCCTGATTTCATCGCAGGTCCGCGACAGATCATACCTAAACTCCCTCACGATGTAGTCCCTGATGAACGCCTTGCTTTCGCCTTTTCTCGCGAAAAAGATCGCGCTGGCCGTTGCCTCAGCCCCTTTGATTCCCTCATAGTGGTTGTGGGTCACCTCCGCCGTAAGCCTGGCCTCATACCTAGTCTCCTCAATGGTATCGTACAGCCAGCCCGCAGCCGAAACACGCATAGCCGACCCGTTCCCGTAGCTCTTGTAAGGCTTCGGATCCTCCGCCCAAAGCCAGCCCCTGAACCTGCCGCCGTAACCGCTGTCCGGGTACTTCCGCCCCCACCTGCGCATAGACCTCACCAGCTCCGCCTTCACAGCCTCACTATCACCGCCAAGGCTCCTCACCAGCGCATCGCCAACAGCCACCGTCATCACGGTATCGTCCGTAAAGGTCGACCTTGCCGAAAACAGCGGAAAATCTTTGGTCTTCCCGCCCCTGTCAAACTCGTACGGCGACCCAATTATATCGCCAAGAATCGCGCCTATCATGTCAATTCCCCCTTTCGCAAATTGTTTTCATATAGTTCATATGCTAAGTTCCTTTGAATTCTCGTCATTCCACAGTTTTGAAAATCTCATCCAAATCCGGAATCGAATAATCAGACAGCCTGGAAAGATATCTGTCAAGATTATTTGCAATGCCTTGGCGGTTTAATACTTCTCGCAGAAAAGCAACAGTCCATTTAGGATATCCAATTGCCTTCTGAACGATATCAAAAACATCCTCTTTGAACTTACGTGAAAGCGCCTCAATGCTGCGCCTAAGTTCTGCCGGATTCATATCTTCAATCTCTCTGCAATGACGGAGTAGCTCCATCAATTGTATCAGAGACCTCACCTCAGGAGAATACTCAAGATCAAACTTCCGAATAGTCACATTGCAAATCTGTTTAAGACGCTCGTCCGAGAAAGAGGAATAAACCTCAAAGTGCTTTGGAACCTGAGTCGTGACGCCAAGCTCATTAAACAAGCCATAGCCAACGATAACCCCGCGGTTTCCATCGGTAAAGAACTTAATAATCTCACGTTCCGAAGGCATCACAACGCCAAAGCGAGTCTTCTTCGGACGGCAGTAAACACCCTTCGAAACACGCACGATTTCTCCGCTTCTGCAAAGCCTGCTCACAGCCTGTGCGAATGCAATCTCGCTCATGAAATCGGCAAACTTGTCGCGGTATAAACAACCAATCAGAATCAAAGTGTTTTCCGGTTTGCTTTGAAACTCGCCAAGGATTAAATTCCTGTTACTCATAGCGCACTCCTCTAAAGATACTTCGATTATGATTGTACCCATAAAGCAAGTATACGTCAAGCAAATTTGCAAAAAACTTGACAGACCACAAATTCTATAAATCATAATTACATGCTGAAATCATTTCGCATAATTGCTTATGCAAAACTCACTGTTCTTCAACTATCACCCAAACCATCAAATATTTCTGATTCAAGTTGCTTGTAAACAGCCATATCGGGGGTAATTAGTGGTGCTAATGTATCTCGTATGAAAGAATCTGCTTTATTTCCACATTTATTAAGTCCTAGAATACGTTTTAGCCCAGTGTATATTTCTCCGCGTGCCTTTTTAAGATCATCACGTGGATTTCCCTGAGCTTCAGAGTTATTAATTGCATTAATTTTGTTTGTTAGGCATTCATTGTACTTGTCTGTCTTACCTTGGGATTCACATAATTTTTTTATTACACTGTCATCTAATAGGTAAGACTCCAAATTGCGTTTTTTAAGAGCTTTTATTCGTCTTTTTGCAAGGTCTTCAACTTCCTTATTAGATAAATCATCTCGATCAACTATTCTTATAATTTCAGTATTTCTAAAAACAGCATCTAATATTGCGCTATGCGTTTTTTCCAGGTTTTCTATATCACTGCAAGCACCACCAGAAATAAAATAAGTATCTGGATGCGTTTCACCAAAAATGGTTTCAAAAATGCTTTTGTCAAAATCTTTTCTATCGGTGCCCAAATGATCTCCTTCACAAAATACTATTGTCTTTGGGAGAATCAGTTTTGCAAAATCTCCAAACGCTAATTCATAGAACTTGTCCAATGTTGCTTTTCCTATTTTTGCCGGATGAATGACCTGATCTTCGTCAAAATTACGATTACCAAAATCCAGAAATACTACCGTTCCTGGTTTCTCTTTTTCTATTTCCTCAGCTTCTTCTAGCATTCCAATTGAATGGGTAGATATCCACATTTGAGAACTGCCAGGTATTAACGTATAAAGTTCTCGCAATACTTTCCCTTGAAGTTTTGTATGCATATGCAATTCTGGCTCGTCTATACAATAAATTGCATCCGGATAATACTGTGATTGAACAACTAAGTCCAATATTAAGTCAAACGCCGCTTTCTCACCAGCAGAAAGGTTTAAATATTTAAAATTCTTAGTTGTGCCTTTGGTAAAATAAAAATTACCATTTTTGAGGGGATCACCAATGCTCGTGAACTCTAGATCTTCAAAAACTTCATTCATTGCGACACGAATTCTGCCAGTCAGTTCTTCTCGAAGGTTCTTAACAGTTTTTGCATTGTTTGACTCTTCAAACACTCCTGCAATGGTATTTGCAACAAGTCTCTGGTAGTTATTGGAGACAGTTTGATCATTTTGAATAAGAGTTTGCAAACGTATGGTTGCAGTTGGATCAACCTGCCTTTGCATATTATTGATTTGGAAATCTGGCTCATTTCTATATGCACTTCTGAAATAGAAACGTCCTCTTACTTTTATGTCTCCAAACTGATTATATTGATCACTATAAAAAGAGATCTTTACAAGCTGAGACGAATAATTAGTCCACCAATTTACACTCTCTTCTTCAGAAGCTTCTAAGGGTTTTAGTATATAGTTAAAATCCCCACAATTTCCATACCCTGTCTGTTTATAGTACTGATTCATTGACTCTAAAAAAGATGTTTTTCCTGATCCATTTGGACCGACTAAAACCACAAGTTTTGCGGTCTCTGGGATGCCTTCGACTACCAAATGTGTGAAACGTTTAAAATTATTCAGTTCTATTCTACTTATTTTCATTTCTAAAGTTCTCCTGTTCGTAGTATTATGCGTTTAAATTTAAGGAATTGAAAACGTTTAGAGTTCCTCTATTTCCTAATAATCTTCTCCTTCCTCTGCAGCCTCCAAATACTCCTCTTCCTCTCGCAGACTCTCATAGATTTCACTTGTAAAGATTCCAAGTACTTGACGCTTGATTTCTTCATTGTTTAGTAGCAACGAGAAGAAATCCTGGTTCTGTGATAAGCCTTCTACAAGAGCATCATCTATGTCATCAAAGTAGGAAAACTCAAAATCCTTTTCTGTATTGTTGCGAGCACTTTCTCTAAGTTTCTCAGACTTCAGCAAGATATCCTTGATTTGCAGCATCGCTTTTACAGCTACGTCATTGTCGTATGTCTTTCCTGTTTTGCTGTTGATTTCAGCAATGATAACAGAAAGCTTCTCAACCTTATCAGGGGTTAAGTTGAATGCTTCTGCTGTCGGAAGTTTCACGATAGGATCTGCTATAAGGCTTGATTTTGTGTATTCAGAGCCCTTCTTCTGAACAAACTTCTCCGCCTTGATCATTCCAGTCAAATCAAATCCGCCCCCGGGACTTCTTATATCGAGAAAGGCATCCAAATATGTACAGAAAAGATACTTTTTATGAAGTTCCACATCTTCAAAGCAAGAAGCCTGAATTAGGAACTGATAGAACCTTACGAAGTGCCTGATAACTGCGACGATTTCAAGCTCCTTGGCAATATCGTTATATGACTTGATAGCGTCTTCTGCCCGTTGGAGGAAGAATGTAATGCGTTTCTTGTCTTTCGCATCAATGACTTCCTTGTAATGAATAGAAGCGAGCTCGTCTATGTACGATGGATCAAGCACATGGTACCCATCAAGTTTTATTTCTAAATCATAAATCGCATTAGGCGTAATTGCGTTCGAAAGAATAGTCGCTGTATAGTAAGGGGCGAACGCTCTTTCGATTTCATCGTGAGTGTTGACAAAATCCAATATAAACGTCTTTTTGTCAAACGGTGGGCAAATACGGTTAAGCCTTGACAAAGTCTGTACTGCATTCACACCGCGAAGCTTCTTTAAGATATACATAGCGCAGAGCTTTGGCTGATCAAATCCGGTCTGATATTTGTTTGCTACAAGAAGAACGTTGAAGCTTTCAGTATCGAACATCTTCGTTAATTTGTCTTCCGAAAAACCGTTCATCATCGGCTCGGAATACTCCTTGTCTTCAACCTTTACTTTGCCGGAAAATGCAACAAGAGCCCTTATATCTTCATATCCCTTCTTTGTAATATAGTTGTCAAAAGCTTGACGGTATTTGACAGCGCTTGCTCTTGATGCAGTGATAACCATAGCCTTTGCCATGCCGCCAAGTTCTGACATAACAGTTGTGCGGAAATGCTCAATTATGACTTCAACCCTTTGTGTAATGTTTGTTTCATGAAGTTCCACAAAACGGGCAATCTGCCTTTTAGCATCAATTGTCTTGCATCTGGGATCCTCAATAACCTCTTTGTTAATCTGATAGAAGGTATTGTACTCTGTGAAGTTTTGCAACACGTCAAGAATAAACCCTTCTTCGATTGCCTGCTTCATCGAGTAGATATGGAATGCTTCCCTCTGACCTTTCGTATTTACACGGCCAAACAGTTGTAGTGTAGTCGGCTTTGGCGTCGCAGTAAACGCGAACATGGCAACATTGTCCTGTTTGCCGTTTCTTGCAATTTCATCAACTATAACATCTTCTGCATCAAGCTGGCCCTCAGTATCCACTTCAAGCTCTCCATTGCTTAAAGTATATGTTACAGCAGCCATATCCTTGCCCGCGGTTGAAGAATGCGCTTCATCTATAATTACGGCAAAATGTTTGTTCCGCAGATTGTTAACACTGCTTGTAATATAAGGGAATTTTTGAATCGTGGTTACGATTATTTTAGTATTCCCATTTAGCGCAACGGCAAGATCAGCAGACGTACATTTGTCGTCCATGACCTTAATAACGCCGGATTTATGCTCCAGGCCCATTATAGCCGCCTGAAGTTGACGGTCTACAACTACACGATCAGTGACAATTACAATATTATCAAAAATAATCTTATTGTCGGTATCATGCAAAGACGCCAAGCGATGAGCAAGCCAAGCAATTTCGTTGGTTTTTCCTGAACCGGCAGAATGCTGCAAAAGGTAGTTTTGAGATGATTTATTGATGGTTACATCGGCAATCAACTTGCGGATGACATCAAGCTGATGATAACGAGGAAACACCAATGTTTCTTTGGTTTTTCTTTTCCCGGTTAGTTCATCAATATCTTCCTTTGTTTCAATGAAAATGAACCTACTGATAAAATCAATCACTGTATCTTTCTTCAGTATGTCTTCCCACATGTATGAGACCGAATATTTATCTTCAAAAATCGGGTTTCCTTTACCACAATTAACACCCTCGCCTCTTCCCATGTTAAATGGCAAAAAGAAAGTAGCATTTCCATCCAATTTTGTCGTCATATAGACTTCTTCAAGATCCATTGCGAAATTGACAATGCACCCTGCTTTAAACAAGAAAAGTCGGGTTTTAGGATTTCGATTTTGACGGAACTGGTATATCGCATCTTGATACGACTGCCCTGCAAGATTACATTTAAGTTCGAAAGAAATGATTGCGATTCCGTTTAGGAATATTACAAGATCAATACGTTCATTATCGCTTGCCCATACTTCCTCGGCAACAGAAAAGATGTTTTTCTTATACTTTGCCAAGAGTTCATGATTGAATGGAGTCGCGGGCTTTGTATACATTAACTCAAGCTTATATCCGGAGATTTCAATGCCGTGTTTTAATACATCTAACATCGATCCACGATTCTTGGTCGCCTCAGAGTTAATATAGTTGATAATTGTATCCTCGGTAACACTCTTGTATATCTTCCTGAGTGCTGCCAGAGTATCAGGCTGAGTGTCTTCAAAGAACTTAAACAGTATGCCACGGTCGAGCGCAAACAGGCGGTCAAAATCCGAGTTTTTACGCTCGATGTATTGGTTGTCATTTGTTAATCGCTCAATAATGAAGCGCTGATATTGTTTTTCGGTCATTATGTCGTTCATCTTTTTTGCTCCTTATCACGCTTTCAATCTCTTGATAAGTTGTTTTGCAAACAATATCGCTATTTCATCTACAGAGTATTTTGACGAATCAATTGCCTGAATGTCTGCAACAGCAGGATACTTTTCCAATAGTTGCTGAATTGTTATTTTATGCAAAATCGGAAGAATAATCTTCTGCCCGTTTCGATTTTGTCGTGACAAGAGTTCTTTGAGTTCATTTTCTGTCCACTCACGGCCAAAAAAATTCTCTGATATGATAATAATTGCAAATTCTGATTTCTCAACCCCATTAAGAATTCTCTCTTTCCAATTATCACCCCATTCAAGCGTATCTTTATCATAAAAAATCTGCACGCCAAGTTTATCAAGCGATGATTTTAAATCATCCACGAATTCGGCCTTATCAACATTAGCGTGAGAAATAAACACGTCATATTCAGGGATTATCTTCTTTTGATATTTAGGAACCATCGTTTTTTCCACACCATTCTTACTGTCTATGTAATCGGTGTCATTGCTAATGCTTACCAGAATCGCAAATAAGTCTTTAAAAGCATCTTTGTTTCTGTGAAAAAGAATTGTTTCTATCCTTTGACTAAATGGATGATCTGTAAGATATTTGTGGTAGAATAACTCAAAATCATTCACCCATAAGTCACGCTGATATTCAAACCCCTCTTGATCCATTTTTCTATAAGAATAATGAATCATGTCACTAATTTCATTTGCTCTTCTAAGAAGCGCTTGAATCTTTTTTTCAAATTCTGACATTCCAGTCATTTTAAATCCTTTCATTCGTTCTACATATGAATATCCATCTTCCAATACAATGATGTCTGATGGCATATCGTCTGCCCAGGAAAATGCAATGCAACTATGATATTTCAATTCGCTGAAGCTTTTGAAAAGAATCGCTTTAGTTCGATTATCAATATTATCAAATCGGACTTCCCAGTAATTCGTATCTTTTTCATGATTTATAATCTCGTTTAACAATGCTTCAGCTTCCTGAGAAAGCCTAATTGAATTTATCATGTAGCTTCCACCTCCTTTTTCCCAGTTACATACTCATAGATAAGGGAATTTTTGTATTCTGCAAGAACTTCAAGCAAGTTGTTCTTTTCTGAAATCATACTCTCTATCTCGGAACAAGTTCTATCTAAGAAATCACAAATGTCTTTTTGCTCTGAGATATCCGGTAGTGGAATATAAATCTCTTTAACTTTATCCCAACTTCTGAAATCACTTGTATTACCTCTAATGCCATTTGATATTAGCTTGTAAACGCCTTGATATGCAAGACATCTGAGGTAATAAACTATAAAACGTTTTTCTTGGTGACTATCGCATACATGTACAACTCGTGTTATTTTTCCATCAAAATCAGAACATGCAATCGCTCCATGCCAAGTATCCATTCCGTGAATAGCAATATCTCCTTTGTGAATACCCTGCATGGCATTATCTTCGCTTACCATTCGGCCCATCATATCATCAGGTCTAACAAGAACCTTTCCTTTGTTGGAACAAATAAGCGCTGTATCGTCCGGATTGAACGAGCGCAATAATTTGGTGCACTCATATCCTATTCTTGATAATCTCCAAGATGAATTATATGGGGGCACATAAAAGATTCTGCTTTCTTGAACCTCCACATCAAGATTAAGCCCCCTTGTGACGGCTTCAGTGATAACGGAGTGCTTATATGCCTCAAGCGTCTCGATTTGCTTTTCGATATCCGCTGTCAACGCTTCTATTTCTGCACATTTTGCGTCAAGAAAGTCGGCAATACGACGTTGCTCATCTATGCTGGGGATAAGCATAGGAAGTGCAAAAAAATCTTCTGTTCCTAAGGAATATCGAACATTTTTGGAGTACCGCTTATACTTTCTATCAACAAATACTGTCCGGTAGTAATAATCTGCATACTTCGGATTAAGATTCGATTTGCATTTGAAACATTTATATGCAGGGGAAATCATTCCGTAATACGGGCTGATTCCGGCAAAGACTGCAGATACATCCAGGTCAAACAAGCACATTATCATATCGTCTTTTTTCACGATTTGATAAGTCGAAAAAGATGTCGGAACCTTTCCGGTTTGCTCTTCTGGAGTAATGGCTTTGACCCCATATTTTGTTAAAGATAAAAGTTGGGTTTTCTCCCAATTGACGCCAATTAAATCTTTTCCAAGCACAAAATTATACTTGTTTCTCAGGACATCCCAAGACACAGGTATCTGGCCAACCCACTCAATTCCGCTATCTTTCATTTCACGCATAGGTCAGACCTCCCCGAACAATTTCCGAATCCTAGCGCTGACAGACGATTCAAGTTCGATAAACTGCTTTGCCAGGTCTTCGCTTGCTTGCGGTTTCTGGTACTTATAGAAATACCGCGTGAAAGGAATCTCTGCGCCGGTCTTGATAACAGGTTTCTTAGCGTCGGCATTCTCTTCAAAAAACCACTGGGCATCCGGAATATGCGGAAGTACCTCTCTCGCCATATAGGTTTCGATATCTTCCTCATAGCTGACAAGCTCGGTATCTTTGGTCTCTTTGTCATAGAGAACGTTGCCTTTTTTGTCGCGCTGAATTTCGGCGTTCTTGTCCATTACAGAGAGTCCTTCGGCAATCTTGTCGAGCAGTTTCTTGTCTACAGCCTCAATGCCACACAGCAGGTCTTCCAGTTTTACAAAGAACGGTTTGGGAGATAACCATACTTTGTCGGAAGCATTTGAACGAAGGATTTCAAGAATCCTGTCATATTGAGGCTTATTTGCTCTATATTGCTCGAGCTTTTTTGCATCGGCCGCTTTCTTGGCCTGGCGCTTTTCTTCTTCTTTCTTGATGGCGTCGGCACTTTTTTTCTTGCCCTCTTTTTCTACAGAAACAGTGGGATTTTCAAGCTCGTAAACTTTGGCTTCATCGTACAAAGAATTGAGAGAGCCCTTTGCAAGCATATTTTCAATTCTTTCTTCTGTTATGGCATAGCTGCGCTGCAGGGGCTGCATAACAGTGTATTCGCGGTACTTGAACTCATCATTACGGAAAATCTTGCAACGTTCATTTTCTTGGAAATCAGCATAAAGGCGAACGATTTCTTTCCGGTCTTCTGCCGTGAACTCGTTTCTCTTATTACCCATCGGCTTACGAAGTTTGTGATAGATATCCGCGGCGTTTATAAGTTGAACTTTTCCTTTGCGCTCCGGACGTTTGTTTTTGGACAGAATCCAAACGTAGGTCTGAATACCGGTGTTGTAAAACAGGTCAGTCGGCAGTGCGATGATAGCTTCAATCAAATCGCTGTCGAGCATCCAGCGGCGAATCTGACTCTCGCCTGAGCCGGCGTCTCCGTTGAAAAGCGGCGAGCCGTTTTCAATTATTGCAGCGCGGCCTTTTTCAGGATCCATTTTATCGATGGCTGACTGCATAAATATCAGCTGTGAGTCACCGCCGCCGGGCAAACCGTGTCCCCAGCGTCCGCTTGCGCCTTTTAGAGCCTCTGCACGTACAGCCTCTTCCTGGCCTTCTTTTGCGTCATCACCCGACCACGGTGTTCCAAAAGGAGGATTTTCTATCACAAAGCGCATCTTTTGGTCTGCAAAATGATCAACCTTGAATGTATCTGCGTGGCGGAAGTTCTTGGCGTCTTGGTTTTTGATAAGCATCTCAGCAAGACCAACTGCATAGGATGGTCCCATAAACTCCTGACCGAATAGACGAACATCAGCGGTATCGTTAAAGTGCTTTATATAGTTATAGGCAGTGGAAAGCATTCCGCCGGTTCCGCAAGCCTGATCTATAAAGACGCTGTCTTTGATACAAACAGAAAAAGCCTTCTCCGGCACATAAGTGCTGAAAAAGG
>CACZNV010000044.1 GCA_902782645.1 uncultured Ruminococcus sp.
CGAACAAACCGCTCGAAGTACCTTCGTACATCATCGGGTTTGTTCGCGAAAAAATAGCTCCTAAATCGCCGGCTTAAGCAAGTCGGGTTTGTTCACGAAAAAATAGCTCCTAAATCGCCGGCTTAAGCAAGTCGGGGTCGCGCACGCAAAAATAGCTCCAAAACCGAGATTTTGGGCTCTTTACGCAAGTCGCGGAAGAAGACAATGACAGAAAAGTGATCAAAGTAAGATCACTTTTTTGTTTTACCGGCGAATTACTATCACTACAGTGATACCGGAAGTCCTGAAAACGGGCTTTAATTGCGTTGAATATGTGCCGCAGTTTTTGTATAATTGCGCCATGGCGAAGCCGTGATTTGAAAGGAAATAAAGGAATGAAACTCAATTATATTTTCAGCGATAATATGGTGCTTGCGGAAGGTAGACCCGTGAGAATATTCGGCACAGGGAAGGGCGTTGCAAAGGTGACTTTCCTTGGCGAGGAAAAAGTTTGTAACAACATGGAGGACGGCTGCTGGGAGGTGGTTTTTGATCCCAAAGAGGCCGGCGGACCCTACGAGATCGTTGCGGACCTTGGCGGCGAGAAGACCGTGCTTAAGAATGTTTACATTGGCGTTGTCTGTCTGCTGTGCGGGCAGTCGAACGCAGAGCTGCCCCTCAAAGATACAAATACTTCGAAGGTGCTCTACAGGGACAATCCGTCTCTTCGGTGCTTCTTCGTTGACAGGCCGTGGAACGGCAGAGAGGCGATGGCTGCGGAAGAGGGCTGGCACGTTGCGGAGAAGGAGACTGTAGGAAACTGGTCGGCCATCGGCTACCTTGCGGGCACAAGCATTGCGACGTGCACAGGAAAGGCTGTGGGCATGATTTTTTGCTACCAGGGGGCGTCGATCATCGAATCATGGCTTCCGGGATTTCCCGTTGGCGGCATAGCTGTTCCGGAGGCTGAGCTCCATCCAGACCATGCTTACCCTGACTATAAAGCCTTTAACACGCCAATGGCAATCTACAACAGCATGCTCAAAACCTTTGCGCCTTTTGCGTTCAACTATATGGTCTGGTACCAGGGCGAGAGCGACACCACAACCGCCGAGGCGGCAGTTTACGACAGGTACGTTGCGGAGCTTTTGAAGGGTATAAGGGAACTTTTCAGGCTGCCGAAGTTTAAGACCGCTCTTGTTCAGATTGCGGACTTCAAACCCAGGGACGAGTGGCACCCGGAGGGCTGGAAGGCAATACAGGAGGCTCAGAAAAAAGCCGCTGACAGCGATCCTGATATCGAGCTTGTGGTTAGCAGGGACATCTGCGAGGAAAATGAAATCCACCCGCCAACGAAGACCGCTCTATCGGAGCGAATAGCGCAGAAACTTCTTCTTTAATAAAAACTGAAATGTTTGGCCCGCCTTTCAGGAGGGCTCGAAAAATGATATAATGTGGCGGGCCGAAGTTAGATTTTGGCCCGTATCAACCGGAACGTGAAGATCGGAAGGTCTTCGGTTTCACAGGAGCTTTTTGGAAAATGATCGAATTCAGAAACGTTTCATATACCGCCGAGGACGGAAATGAAATCATAAAAGACGTGAGCTTCAAAATGACAGAGCGTTTTGTTGTCATCACGGGTCCTAACGGCAGCGGAAAATCCACTGTCGCAAGACTTATTGCCGGCATTATCAAGCCCACAAGCGGCAGAATATTCCTTGACGGGAAGGATATAACGGATTATACCGTCACCGAGAGAGCCGCCGCAGGCATAAGCTACGGTTTTCAGCAGCCTGTCAGGTTTAAGGGCCTTACCGTGAAGGATTTGCTTTCATTGGCGTCAGGCAAGAAGCTGACGACGGCGGAGGCCTGTACCATGCTCGCAAAGGTGGGTCTGTGCGCAAGGGACTACGTTGGAAGAGAAGCCAATGCAAGTCTTTCGGGCGGTGAACTGAAGCGCATCGAGATTGCGATGGTCATGGCCAGAAACACCCGTTATTCAGTGTTTGACGAACCTGAGGCGGGAATCGATCTGTGGAGCTTCAACAATCTCATCAACGTATTTAAAGAACTTCACGAGAACACCCAGGGCACCATTATAATCATCTCCCACCAGGAGAGAATTCTTAAGCTTGCCGACAGAATCATTGTTATCGCAGGGGGCAGGGTCACCGCCGACGGCGAGGGCGAGGAGCTCTACAAAGATATTCAGACTCCGGGCTGCATATACTACAGGAAGGGGGACTGACAGATGCCTTTTAAAGGACTTAACGCGGAACAAATCGAACTCCTGCAGACAATCACCGGAAGAACTGAGTTTGACGAGGGTTCGGCATATAACCTCAGACTGAACGGGCAGGGCGTGGCCAGAAGCGTAACCGAGAACATAAACATTGTCCCCAAGACTGATGTGTCCGGAATCGATATTTACATAAAGGCCGGCACAAAGAACGAGACCGTGCATATTCCGGTGCTCCTCAGCCAGAGCGGACTCAAGGAGACCGTGTTCAACGACTTTCATATTGGCGATGACGCCAATGTAACCATCGTCGCAGGCTGCGGAATCAACAACCACGGACACGGCGACTCGGAGCACAGCGGCATCCACTCGTTTTACCTCGGCAAGAATTCCAAGGTAAAATATGTGGAAAAGCACTACGGCGTCGGCAATGCAGGCAAAAAGGTAATGAATCCCACCACGTTTGTTGACCTTGGCGAGGGCAGCTACATGGAAATGGAGACCGTTCAGATCAGCGGCGTTGACGATACGTCAAGGAAAACCGGGGCTGTGGTCGGGAAAGACGCCAAGATCGTCGTAAAAGAGAAGATACTCACAGATGGTGTTCAGAAGGCCAAAACCGAGTTCTCAGTGGACTTAAACGGCGAGAATTCGGGCTGCCATCTGGTTTCGAGATCTGTGGCCAAGGAAGATTCATACCAGATTTTTGTGTCTGACATAAGAGGCAATGCTCCCTCAAACGGCCACTCGGAGTGTGACGCCATCGTCATGGACAACGGCAAGGTCGTGGCGGAGCCCAGGCTTTCCGCAAATAACATAGACGCTGCGCTCATACACGAGGCTGCAATAGGAAAGATTGCCGGCGAGCAGATTATCAAGCTCATGACCCTCGGACTTACTGAAAAAGAGGCTGAGGAGCAGATAATCAACGGCTTTTTGAAATAACGGAGAACTAAAATGCTTAAAGTATACAATGTTTTAAACCGCAAAAAAGAGGAATTCAAGCCTCAAACCGCCAATGAAGTCAAAATGTACGCCTGCGGCATCACCGCCTCCGGCAAGGCCCACATCGGCCACGCCTACCAGGCTGTCATATTTGACGTCATCAGAAGCTATCTTGAGTACATCGGATACAATGTCACCTACGTCAGAAACTACACGGATGTGGACGATAAGATTATAATAAAGGCAAGAGAACTTGGCGTAGATCCCCGCCTGTACGCAGAAACTATAATGGCGGGCATCGACAGGGAGTTCGAGGAGCTGGGCATCTGCCCTCCGACAATCTGCTCCAGAGCAACTGAGTGCGTCGGCGACATGATTGAGTTTATACAGAAGCTCATTGATGCGGGGCATGCCTACCCAACAGAGTACGGTGATGTTTATTTCAATGTTGACTCATTTCCCGGCTACGGCAAATTCTCCAACCGGCTGGAGGGCGAGGAACTCCTCAGCGGTGTGAGAAACGAGACCGAGCCCGGAAAGCGCAACGACAGGGACTTTGCCCTCTGGAAGCATGCGGGCGACGATGAGATTTTCTGGGAGAGCCCCTGGGGCAACGGAAGACCCGGCTGGCACATCGAGTGCAGCACCATGAGCATGAAGTTCCTTGGCGAGACCCTTGATATACACGGCGGCGGCAAGGACCTTATATTCCCCCACCACGAAAACGAGATCGCCCAGAGCGAGGCGCTTACGGGAAAGCAGTTTGCAAAATACTGGCTCCACAACGGCCTTGTGAAGGTCAACGGCCAGAAAATGTCAAAGTCTCTCGGCAACGGCATACTGCTGGAAGACCTTTTGAGAGATTTCCCGGGCGATGTCATAAAGCTCACGCTTCTCATGAACAGCTACCGCTCGGATATAAACATCATGGACGGTATCTTTGACAGCAACGAGTCAAAAATATATGATATATACAAGCTGTTCGCCAAAATTGACAGGCTCGCAAAAGAGAGCGGCAGCATTCCCGAGTCCACTGCGGCGGGGAGAGAACTCTCTGAAAAGATCAGAAATGAGTTTTCCGAAGCCATGGACAACGATTTTAACACAGCTGTGGCAGTCGCAAACCTTTTCGGCTACATAGCAGAGCTGCAGAAGCTTGTTGCAAAAAACCTCATTGGCGATGCGGTGCTCGTAAAGCAGACTCTTCAGGAAATCTACGGTGTTTTGAGACTCCTCAATTCGGACCCTGACAGCGTAATCTCAAGAACCAGGGCAAAATACCTGGAAAAGAACGGCGTAACCCCGGGGGAGGCCGAGGAAGCTTTCCAAAAGTGGGCTGCACTTAAGGCAGAAAAGAATTTTGAAGGCGCCGATGCCGTGAGAAACGGTATGGCGGAGAAGGGCATCGTCTTTGTAACCGAAAGAGGCGGCGGAGCATATTGGGATGTCAAAATCGGAAGATAAAACAGTTTAAGGAAGTGCAATCATGGACAATTTAAAACAGGACAGATTGAAGAAAACGGTTTACGGGGGATCTGCCAGAAAAGACAGTTCTGCTGCTCGCATAATTGAGCAGGTTTATGTCTGCTTGAGAGAGCGCGGATACAACCCGATCAATCAGTTTGTGGGATACATTATGTCCGGCGATCCAACCTATATAACAAACTACGGCGGCGCAAGGGCGATTATCACCGAGGCTGAGAGAGACGAACTCCTTGACGAGTTTGTGAGCTTCTACCTGGAAAATCTTCAGAACGAGCACAACAATCAGAGGTGAACTGATGGCTGCGGTGATGGGAATCGATTACGGTGACTCAAGGATAGGCATAGCTGTGAGCGACGGCCTGGGCATCGTAGCAACGCCAAGGTGTGTCATTGACGGCAAAAAATCCCTTGCCGAGACTGTTGAGGCGATAGGCGCCGTATACGAGGCCGAAAAATGCGGCTCCGTGGTGGTGGGCTACCCCATCAATATGGACGGCACATTCGGCAACAGAATTCACCGCACCGAAAAGTTTATCGAAAAATTCAGCGAGCGCTACCCCGACGCCGTAATCATCCGCCAGGACGAAAGACTCACCACCAAATCCGCCGACAGGGCAATGATTGACATGGGTGTCTCCCAGCGCCGCAAGGGCATCAGCGACATGATTGCAGCCCAGATTATTCTCCAGGGCTACCTCGACTCCGAACACGGCTGAGGCTCAAGAGGTTTACCTGACTATGACAGATGAAGCAAACCTTTCAAATATTGAGACCGAAGCGGGAAAGGGAGCATTGGCGGCTGAAGCGCCGGAGCCAAAAAAACGCAAAAAACGCACGAAGTTTTTTGTGACGGACCAAAACGGCAACGAGATTAAGCTGAAACTCCTTGGCTATTCCGAGGTTAGGGGCACGGTTTACGCAATCTGCACATCGGGCGACGCCGACACCGGCAAGGCAGCGGTTTTCAGACTCTTCTACGCAGGGAAAAAGCTTTGCTTTGAACTTATCAAGGACAAAAAACTTTGCGAAGAGATCATGGACGAATACATCGGCAAGCTCCTCAAGTAATCTTTATTCACAGTTTGTCAAACATATCCCGGGCGTACAGCTTAATGTCGCCGGGATTTTTTTTAAGTTGATACAAAAAAAGCGCCCCGGCCCGGGGCGCTAAAATCATTTAACTTGTGCTTAGAAGGTTTACGACTTCCTTTCGGCTTTCATTTCCTTCTTGTTCTCGTACATCAGGGCGTCTGCACGCTGGAGAACGCTCTCGACTATGCTGTCAAAGTCCGGATCGTATACTGCGCAGCCGATTGCGGCCGTAACCCGTTCCCAAGGTTCAAGGGACTCGTTTTTGCTATTCTC
>CACZNV010000045.1 GCA_902782645.1 uncultured Ruminococcus sp.
GAGCGCCTGTACGGATTGATGTTTTCAACGGTCGCAGGTTTTCCGAGTTTTTCCAGCGCAATACGTTCATATTCGGAGACCCTGCCGAACTGCAACACTTCACCTGCTTCGGAAGTATCAGGATAGTCAGAAAAATCAAAAACATCAGGATCAAAAAAGCTTGAGTAAGGCTCTTCGGCATAGGAAACATACAGCCCGCCTGCAGGAATCAAGGTTGCAAATATTGCTAAAACTAGGATAATTGCAACTGTTTTAAAGCTTATATTAAAATGCCTGATATTTGAGTTCATATTTATCTCCTGAAGACAAAACGATGTTAATACTGTTCGCTTACGATTGTATCTTGATTATATTAATTTCTGACTATCAAATCAAGCATTATTAAATGGCCGCCGACATTCTCTTTTGATAAAACAAGAACGTCCATGTAGTCTGCCATATTGTAGTTTTTTGCAGATAAAGCAATGGACAAAAAGCGGATTCTATGGATGTTTTTGCCATCGTACAACCTTACCACCAGAAATTCTAGTCATAGTTTTACACTATCGGCCGCACCTGGTCAGGTCCCCCTGCACGCAGCCCGACAGGCATTTTTTCGCTGAAAAGCGTTGAACGGAACTTTTGCTTTTGCTATAATACCGAGTTTATACAAAAGGCAGCCCCGCCGCTTTTTAATACGGAGGACCGCTTTTTGACAACTAAAATGATGCGCCGGTCCTTTTTTAACGCCGGCGGCAAAAATTGGAGGCAATTATGAGCATTCCCGAATCCGAGAGAGTTTACATTCCGGACGGCTACAAGCCGCCCCTTGACGAGTATGACACTCAGCGTGCCATCGCATTCATCAAGAGCTCCTTCCAGGAGCACTTCTCGGCAGCGCTGAATTTAAAGCGTGTGTCCGCACCTCTTTTCGTCACAGAGAATTCGGGCCTCAACGACAACCTCAACGGCTACGAGCGCCCGGTCACCTTTGATGTGCCCGCCATCGGCGCCGATGCCCAGGTGGTGCACTCACTCGCCAAGTGGAAAAGGCTTGCCCTCAAGCGCTACAACTTCAGCGTCGGCAACGGCCTCTACACTGACATGAACGCCATCCGCCGCGACGAGGAACTGGACAACATTCACTCGATCTACGTTGACCAGTGGGACTGGGAAAAAATCATAACCGCCGAGAACCGCAACCTTGACTTCCTGAAACTCATCGTCAAGGCCTGCGTCGGCGCCGTGTGCGACACCGCCGAGAGCCTCAAGGTGCGCTATCCCCAGCTCAAAACATCCTTTGAAAGAAATGTGGTATTTATCACCTCCCAGGAACTGGAGGACATGTACCCGGACCTGACGCCAAAGCAGCGTGAAGACGCCTTCACCAAAATTCACCGCACATCCTGCGTGATGCAGATCGGCGGCAAGCTGAAATCCGGCAAGCCCCACGACGGCAGAGCCCCTGACTACGACGACTGGGCCCTCAACTGCGACATTTTCCTCTGGAGCTCCGTTCTCAACAGGGCCATCGAGATATCGTCAATGGGCATCCGCGTCAACGCCGAAAGCCTCGACAGGCAGCTCACCCTTGCGGGATGCGACTGCCGTCGCGAGCTCCCCTTCCACAAGATGCTTCTTGCCGGCGAGCTTCCCCTGACGATCGGCGGCGGCATCGGGCAGTCACGCCTCTGCATGCTGCTTCTGGGCTGCGCCCACATTGGCGAGGTCCAGTCAAGCCTCTGGGATGATGAAACGGTCAAAATCTGCGAGGCCAAAGGGGTGCCGCTGCTGTAACCCTTAAGCTCCCGAAGCAATTCTATTAAAGGAATGAGGGTTATCGAGCCGCGCCCGGTAACCCTCGTGTTTTGATTAGAACTAATTGATATTTAGACCCGGAAGGTCCGGATGGTGCGATACGGGGATCAAAGCAGATCCAGAATCGTTCCGCCGGAGATGTACCAGATACCGCCAACTTTGGTGAAGAGGACGTCGTAGCTCAGCTCGCCTGAGCCGCTGCGGGATCTTGCCGTCAGAGTTACATTGGCGTGTTCGTCGTCGATGCTCACAATCTCAATGTGGTCGCTGAGCGTGTAGCCGGAGTCAAACAGTTCTATCGGCCCGTTGTAGAACCTTGGATCGGCAGACACCATGAGTCCTCTCGGCACATAGTTCCAGAGGTCGATGTAAAACTGCTCGTCCCACGATATGTTGATGACATCGCCAAGCTCTGCCCGTGCAGCCTTGGTGAGAACTGTTCTCATCTCACACTCTATCTTCGATTCAGATTTGTTTGACTCGTGAAAAAATACGCCATACTCATCTTTTCCGTAGCCTTCGTAGTATTTCGATGCAAGTTCACCGGCAAGAACATCCGGCGAGTACTTCAACTCTTCGTAGAGCATCATAAAGCCTTCAAGAACTCTCGCGGCGGAAGCTGTGTTCAAAACGCCGGCATCTGCGTTGACGGTTTGTTCATAGACGTTCCATGGATCTCTCAGTTCTGCCAGTTGATTGAGTTCAAACTCCCAGTAAGTATTGCTCACCTTCTCGCAATATTCCGCGAAAGAATCTTCGGTAAACATTTGCGCAATATCATACGCGGGAACACTGCTCATTAAATCGAGTACGTTGTAGAGTTCACCGTCATAATACCACACTTTCGACGATTTGAGAGTTCTACGTACCAGGTTCTGATCGTCTGAATACAAAACCTCCACATCATCTTCAGTAAGATTGACATAATCAAAGGCAGTGGACCAGTTTAACCACTTGACGTACTCAAGCACTTCCTCCTTAGGAATTCCGTATTGCTTTATTTGAAGATACATAAGCGGTAAATCACTTGTAAAGTTCTGCTCGCCGTCAACAGGTTCTACTTCACTTCCCCTGAAAAGCTCGCACCACTGACTGTAGTATCCCGCTCTGAAATAACCCTCCCGTCCGGTTGAGTGATCTGCAAATTCCTTTTGGGGGAACGTAAGGCTTTTCCACTTTTCATAATAATCCGGATTATCGGTTCTCCATTTAATCCATTCGCTATAGTCTTTCTTATAGAGCTCGGATGTGGGTTTTTTGCCGGGTTTCTGAGGCAGATCGGTTTCTTCCACAAAAAAGTCGCGTAAGTTTTTATAATACGCTTCGTACAACGTCACTTCCGCATCTGAACAATTAACTATTGTTCCTTTCGGAGGAATCCACGAGGCATAACGCTCTTCATCATCTTTAGAAATGACAGTAATCCATGCCTTGTTGCACTCTTTGTTTCTGTCGAGTCTTCTTATTCCGTCATTGACGATAACGACCGTTGAGTCCTCCAGATAATAGAAATACGCCTTATCGCTGCCATTATGCACATCAAGTACACTCACATCGTCCCATCTGAGCATATATGGCAGACATTCTGATTGACCGTAAGTGATTTCGGTAAGGTCTTCAGCTGTCAATATTTTCTTCGACTGCTCTTTGTCAAGGATAAGAAAACCGTATCTACTGTATTCATAACCGGGTATGGCGCCAATGTATAACTGGCCGGGATTAAGTGTCTCCGGACTCTTTGTGATCCTTCTGCCGGTAGTATCTTTTAAAATCACACTGTCCAGATTTAAAAAATCGACCGCAGAAGATATTTCAGGTACCGGAGATGGTGAAGGTGTTTCAGTTGCTGACGGCGTAGCGGTCGGTGCCGGAGTCGTATCTCCGATGCCGGGGGTAGCTATTGTCTGATTGTTCCCCTTGCCGCAGGAAATGAGAACAAAAGCTAAAAGAATTGTTATAAAACCGGTAACTAACAGCTTTTTCATGTGAGAACCTCCTTTGAAAACAGCTATTCACATGTTGGTCTGCATTTAGCAAACTTTAAAGTATAATCTCAATCGTGTCGCTCTGCTAAGGTTACCGAGCCGCGCCCGGTAACCCTCGTGTTTTGAATATTATGTCTCAACCAGAGAACGAGCTTTCCAATCAATCTGCAGGTTCAACAAGTTCAAACAGCGTTCCTCCAGAGATGAGCCATCTGCCGCCAACCTTACAAAACTCAACACTGAAGCAACTCTCTCCGTCTCCCGAACGGTTTCTCGCAGTTAACGTCGCTGTTGCCCGATTTTCGTCAGTATTCTCGATTGTAATGTGTTCTTCCAGCTTATAATCATCGTCAAAAAGCTCTATTGAACCGTTGTAATAGTCCAATAAAGTATCAACGAAGAAATGGTTCGGCATCCAATCCCAAATAAAATAAGTGAATTGTTTTGTATAAAACACCGTATCATACCCGTTCCCCGAATCGTTAAGCCTGGTGCACAACTCGGGAGTGAAAACATTATGCATTTCTTCCCTTATTTCCATAAAACCTTTGTTTGACAAATGAGCTGTCGCCAAAGTGTTTCTTTCTGAAAAATACTCCGGATCATATTTTGAACAGGGCTCTCCCGCCAGAACATCAGGTGAGTATTTGACCTCTTTATAGAAGTCCATAAAGCCTGAAAGAACCCTTTTTGCGGAATTCAAATCAAGAACGCCTGCATCTTCTTCGCTGATTCTCTCAAATTCGTTCCAAGCTCCGTCAATTCGTTCCCTTCTTCTTTCAGATCCTCCTTGTATGTAAGTAAAATCAGCATCTAACACAAGCCTTCCCTCAGAATTCGCATAACGCTCAAAAAACGATTCTTTTGAAAACATTCGAGCTATTTCGTAAGCGGGAACCCAGTTTTTGATATCGTACGCTCTATATATTTTTCCCTCGAAGCATATCGAGTGTTTTGATGCGAGAGCCTGGCGAACTGCGACATCATCACCCGAATACAGCACCTCCACATCGTCTTCGGTAAATGAAACATCATTATAGACGGGGGTCCAGTTTAACCACCTTACATATTCAAGCACTTCCTCTTTTGGTATACCGTACTGCTTTATTTGCAGGTACATAAGCGGTAAGTCACTTGCGTAGTCTTGCTCGGAAGATACAGGCTTCACATCATTGCCTCTGAAAAGCTCACACCAATGACAATAATTCCCGGCTCTGAAATAACCGTCCGATTCGGTTGAGTGATCTTCAAATACTTTTTTGGGGAACGAAAGAGTTTTCCATTTTTCGTAATATTCCGGATTATCGGATCTCCATTTAATCCATTCTTCATAGTCTTGCTCATAACTCTCAAAGACAGGTATAATTGAGAATGAATCCAGAGGCAACGCCGTTTTTTTTATGAAATAGTTGCGTAAGCATTTATAATACGGTTCGTACAACGTCACATCCGCATCTGAACAATTAACTATTGTTCCTTTCGGAGGAATCCACGAGCCATAGCGCTCTTCATCATCTTTAGATATGACAGTAATCCATGCCTTGTCGCATTCTTTGTTCCTGTCAAGTCTTCTTACTCCGTCATTGACAATAATGACTGTCGAATCCTCCAGGTAGTAGAAATACGCGCGGAAGACATAAGCAGTTTTCTCCTGCAAGTATTTGTACACATCAATCACACTAACATCATCCCATCTGAGCATAATCGGGAGACATTCGGATTGAACATAAGTGATTTCGGTAAGGTCATCCGCAGTCAAGATTTTTTCTGTCTGTTCCTTGTCAAGTATACGCAGCTTATACTTATCATTCTTATAATTTGGTATATCGCCAATGTACGTCTGCCCCGGATTAAGCTTCTCAGGATACTTGGTGGCCCTCTGCCCGGCAGTATCTGTTGAGATTACACTGTCCAAGTTTAAAAAATCTACTGCGGAAGAAATCTCAAGCATCGGAGACGGTGAAGGTGTTTCATCCTTTATAGGCGTAGCGGTCGGCGCCGGTGTCACATCACCGGGACCGGTTGTAGCTGTTATGCGACTATTTCCCTTATCGCAGAAAATGAGGACAAAAGCTAAAATAATTGTCATAATACCGGCTATTAACAGCTTTTTCATGTTAGAACCTCCTTTGAAAACAGCCATTTACATGTTGAATATATTCAATACACGTGAATTTTAAAAACCCAAGTATACCATTCCAATGAGTTAAAGCTTTAATGGGTATTAACTCAAACAGTTTTATATCTTCTGTCTTATTATAACATGAAAGAAAAAATTGTCAACTGAAAAATCTATACAATTTACAGTCTCTTTATAATCTGTCACAGGGCAAGCAAGCGGTCGGAGAGTTCGGCAAACTGACGGCCGCTCAGGGTCTCTCCGCGGGCCATGGGGTTGATGCCCATTGCGACGAGGGTTTCCGCGACCTGCTGTGAAGTTGCGGAAAGGGTTGACGAGTTGCCGAGGGCATTGGCGAGTGTCTTGCGTCGCTGAGAAAAGGCGGCTTTGACAACCTTGAAGAAGAAGTCCCTGTCGTCAAGCTCAAACGGGGGCTCTTTGCGCATTTTGATACGCACGACAGCCGAATCGACGCTTGGCTGCGGGATGAAGCAGCGGGGAGGCACGATAAAGGCAATGCGGGGCTCGGTGAAGTAGTTCACGGTTACGGTCATGGCGCCGTAGTCCTTGCCTCCGGGGGCGGCGGTCATGCGCTCAGCTACTTCTTTCTGTACCATGATCACCATATCGTCAATAAGCTGAGGGCATTCCTCCAGGAATTTCATTATTATGGGCGTGGTGATGTAGTAGGGAAGATTTGCGCAGACCTTGACACGGGAGAGGCCCCGGGGCCGCACATATTGTTCCACGATGTCCTTTTCGATGTCAAGGTCCAGGATGTCGGCGTGTACCGGGATGATGTTCCCGTATGCATTGGCGAGTTCCTCGATGCCGGGAATCAAATCCCTGTCGATTTCCACCGCAATTACAAGGCCCGCCCTCTCGGCAAGCTTCCCGGTCATGGCGCCCCGTCCGGGACCGATCTCAATGACCGCGTCTGACGGCGAAAGGTCCGCACACAAAACAATATCCTGAACAACCTTCTGATCGTTCAGGAAATTCTGTCCGAGGCTCTTCTTGGGTTTTGAAAGCCCCGAAGAGCCGCTGTTGTAACTGTACTTTTTAGTTTGTTTCCGGGTCGACATAATTGTACTTTGCAGGCGGGATCCACTTGTCATCGCCTCTTAATTCGAACACGTCCACGGTCTGATCCGCAAGTATGTAAATCTCCACGTCGCGGATGCCCCAGATTTTGATGATCTCCCGGTTGTCCATCCAGAGGTCTATCCTTGTGCCCTTGATAGCACCGCCAATGTCTCCCGCGATCGCGTAGCCGTAATCGTTGACTCCGTTGAGGCCTTTCACGTAGACCTTTGTTCCCAGGGGAATGACGCTGGGGTCAACGGCAATGACACCCCACCTTGTGGTAAGGCCGCCAAGTTCTTTTCCGTAGTAAATCTGGTTGCCCCATTTGACGCTGTTTCCGTAGGCTGTGGCATCGCCGACGATTTTTGACGAAAGTCCTGTGACCCTGCCCTTTGAATCCACAAATGAGTCGATGGTTCCCACAGCGACAACCTTGTTCACGGGTGCTTTTGTGTCCTTCACGGCAACGATCTTGCGGCTCTCCTCCACACCGTCAATGAGAGTGATTTCCCAAACGGTGGTCTTGATTCCGTACTCGCCTTCCGAAACGACCCGGGACTGACCCTTTATCATGGTATTATCGTCAACATATGTGACGCCAAAGTCAACCTGCTCCGGAATGTCCTTCCACTTAAGGCTTTTCACCGGGGTGGGTTCGGGAGTGGGTGTGGGTTCAGGAGTCGCAGTGGCCTCCGGAGTCACAACGGGAGTCTCTTTGGTATCCGGATCTTTAGTGGGATTCTCCACATCTTCAGGATTGACATCACTGCCCTCATCCGGCGTAGCAACCGTCGGTTCCTTGCCGTCCTTGTTTCCGCCCTTTGCACCGGCCTCTGTCTCTGTCTCCGTCGCGCCCTCTTCAGCGTCCGAAGTGTCATCCTTTGCGCCGCTGCCGTCGGTGGGCACAGGCATAGTGGGAGCCTCTGCGGGAGCAGACGTCTCGGGTTGGTTGCCGTCGCCCGTGTTTATCTCCGTGAGACTCTCATTCATATCCTTGGGGGCAGTGACCGCGGAACCGTTTCCGGGCACGGCAAAAGCCACAAGACCGAGGGTGATGCAGACTACCGCCAAAAGTGTAAATGAAGACAGGTATATTTTCGCAATCTTGTTGTGCGTTTCAAGTATTCTCTTTATCTTATGAAAAAATTCCAAGCTGTTTCTCCTTCCGGCGGGACTCAAAAGATTTGCTGTCCGTTAAAGAACTTGTTCTGATCCTGCCGACTTTTTTAGGCTTGACACTTTTGTCTTTTTCCCTATTCAAAAAATCGCCAATCATCGCTTTTATCTTTTGTAGTCACACCTTTTCGGGAGATTCAACCGGAATCCGCGAAAAAGTAAGGGTATTGTAATACACCCGCAGCATTCCCGTCAACCGCGAATTTGCATTTTTATGCATTTTTTATGCTTTGGGGCGATTTTAACCAAGAATATTTGTGCGCCGTGCACAAAGTTTTGGCTGCTTCCTATTTTATATTAAAGAAAAGTAATGCATTGGCGGTAGTTGCCTCAAATATCTTGTCGACGCCAAGGCCTTTTATCTCTGCAAGTTTCTCCGCCACAAGGGGGATGTTTGCGGAGGTGTTTCTTTGACCCCGCAGGGGCACGGGGGCCATGTAGGGGCAGTCAGTCTCAAGCATCAGAAGTTCCAGGGGAATCGCCGCCGCAGCCTCCACGGCCCTCCTGGCGTTTTTGAATGTCAGCGCGCCGCCAAAGGAAAAGAACCAGCCGTGTGAAATTATCTCTTTGGCCATTTCGGCGCTGCCCGAGTAGCAGTGAAAAACGGCTCTCCCCTCAGGCACTTTTTCCTGCTTTAGAATTTCAAGGGTGTCTGCGTGGGCCTCCCTGTCGTGGACGATGACGGGCTTGCCGGATTCCTTGGCGAGTGTTATGTTCGCTATGAAGTTTTCCTTCTGGATCTCACGGGGGGCGCTGTCCTCGTAATAATAGTCAAGGCCCGTCTCCCCCACAGCCACAACTTTCGGGTGCTTCAGAAGCTCCCTTATCCTGTCGATGGCGGCGGGTGAGTATTTCAGCGCCTCCTCGGGGTGTATGCCTGCTGCGGCATATAAAAAGTCATGCTTCTCGGCAAGGGCAACGCACTCAAGAGATGTCCCGTAATCTGTGCCGCAGTTTACGGCGCCTTTCATGCCTGCAGCCCTGCAGCTTTCTATCATCTCTTCCCGGTCTCCGTCAAACGCGCTGTCGTTGTAGTGGGCGTGGGTGTCAAAAAAGCGGCCCTGAATATTGTTTTCGGATGTGTGGGTGTTTTCCATTGGCGATAAGACTTTATGCCTTTCACAGGCAGCTCCGCACTGTGCGGGCGATACGCTCCGCATCTTCCGGATCAAGTTCGGCGTAGAGCGGCAGGCAGAGAACGTTTTCCGACAGTTCCTTTGCCACAGGTGTCGGTAAGCCGCCAAAAGGTTTCATGCAGGAGAACTCTGAGGTGAGAGGATAGAAATACCTCCTCGGGAACACGTTTTCGGCCTCAAGAGCCGCGACGCACTTTTCGACGGTCCTGCCGCCGTCCCCCTCAAAAGAGGCTCCGCCGTTGCTGAATTTTCCGAAAATTACCGGGAAATATGCGTAGTTCTTTGCGACGCCCTCCTGCTCCGGGAGAAGCTTTATTCCGGCTGCGGAAATACCCGTCTTTTCGTCAAAATCTGCGCCGCGGGTCAGTATCCGCCTGTAGATTTCGCATATATTTTTTCTTTTTTGAATGACATCGCCAATGTGCCTCAAATTGCAAATACCCATTGCCGCGGAGAATTCGGTCATCTTGGCGTTTGTACCTGTTACGTCCGCATCCTCCTGACCCACAAGCCCGTAGCTTGAGTAGCGCCTGATGAGTTCGGCCTTGCCGCGGTCTGCCACAGCCACGGCGCCGCCCTCCACCGTGTTAAAGGCCTTGGTGGCGTGGAAGCTGAACATTGACGCGGTGCCGTATGTCCCTATACCCTTGGCGTTTTTGGTTACGCCAAAGCAGTGGGCCGCGTCGTATATGACAGGTATATTATATTTCCGGGAAATATTTTCAAAGCTCTCGGTGTCGCAGACGTTGCCGTACACGTGGACCGGCACTATGGCGGCGGTGTCGCCGTCTATCAGGGCCTCAACTTTTGCGGGGTCAAGAGTGTATGTCACAGGGTCCACGTCGCAAAATACAGGCTTAAGGCCAAGGCCTGCGATGGCTTCGGTGGTGGATGCGAAGGTGAAAGGAGTGGTGATGACCGACCGGCGGCCGGGAATCGCAAGAGTCCTTATAGCAGCCATGAGGGCCTGGTGACCGTTTGCGAAAAGGGGCAGGTTTTCCACATCAAGGTAATCCTCCAGCATCCCCTTGAGTTTATTTTCAAGAGGTCCGAAATTCGTGAGCATCCCCGTCTCCCACACGCTTTTTATTTCTTCGCAATACTCGTCAAAGGGCGGTATGCTGGGCTTTGTCACATTGATTCTTTTATTCATCGCTGCCGCTCCCTGCATTGGTGTCTTTCCGGGCCTTTTTTCTTTTGATAAGACCTCCCATGAACTCGCCAAGGCTCTTCATGCTCTTAAACCGCAAAAGCTTTGCTCCGCCGAAATAGATTCCGATTCCCAGGGGCACCTGGATGAGGAGCATCTGCCAGTGCTTCAGACCGGTTAACGTTACCGAATAGACTGCGGCGCACATCACTGCCGCCAATATAAACTGAGGCATTATGTCGCTCAGCATCTCTTTGATTGTGTAGCCGATGAGCTTCCTGTTCGGGATTGCGTTTATGAAAACGCAGATGATTGCCACTGCAATCTGAATGCTTAGAACCGCGGTGAGGCTCCAGTTGTATCCCCTTGTGAGAATCATCCCGCCCGCCACCATGGCGACGCCAAGCACATTCTTTATCAGCTCCAGCACAAGATATGTTTCGCCCTTGCCGAAGGCCTTGACGGCCTGCAGGTTTGCGCTGTTGACGGGCAGAAAGGCGCATTCAACGCACACAAAGCGCATGAACATGACGCTTGCCGCCCACTTGTCGGAATATACAAAGAGGGTCAGCGGCTCGGAGACCGCAAACAGGCCCGCCATTGCAGCAAACATCACAAGTGAACTCACCGATATAAATTTTCTGAGAAGCGCCTTGGCCTTCTGCGGCTCGTCCTGGTAGGACGAGAGGGAGGGGAAGGCGACACCGGATATTGTCGTATTGATTGCTTCGCCTATTTTTGCGGGAATTGTTTTTCCCTTGTTGTAATAGCCAAGGGTATCCGCCACATATATCTTCTCCATCGCAAGCGGGAGAGCGTTTGTGTACGTGTTGTTGATCACATTCGACGTGTACATTGAAACGCCAAAGCTGCCCATCTCCCGCACCGAGTCCTTTGAAAACTTAAACGAAGGCTTCCAGGGGGTGATTATGAAAAGCACCAGCGCCCCTGTAAAGCTCAAGACCACCGCCTGGATGACAAGAGCGTAGGCGCCAAGACCCAGCGCCGCGGAAACTATTCCTGCGGTTCCGGAAACCAGTGCGGCGATCAGAGTCTTTATAACTATCTGTCTGAATTTCATCTCCCTTGTGAGCAGCGCCGTCTGCACTGTCGCCAAGGCATCGAATATCAACGACAGTCCCAGTATCCGTATGATGCCCGTAAGCTCCGGTCTTCCGAATACCGAACCGATTGCCGGGGCGGTGAAAAAGAACAGGGCATAAAAGCCACCTGCCACAAAAAGAGAAAGCCAGAATACAGTTGGTGCATCCTTCTCCTTCAGTTCCTTTTTCTGGATGAGGGCAAGGTTAAAGCTTCCCTGTGAGAAAAGGTTTGCGAAACCGATGAAGATTGCGCAGATTCCCACGGCGGCGTAGTCGCCGGGAAGAAGGAAAAATCGTGCCAGCACCCAGGCCACCACGAATTCAAAAATACTGAGACCGACTTTTTCAAAGAAGAGCCAGGCTGTGCCCGAGACCACCTTCCTTTTTACGGACGCGTCGTATTCGTTTTCCTTTTTTTCTGTTATGTCAGTTTTATCCATTGGCGGTTTTAATCATTCGGGCTTTTTTCTTTTTTCTTACGTTTTTTGAACACCCATTCACGCTGGAAATAGTAATTGATAAAGTAAAGCGCCGTATCCACAAATATCTTGACGTAGAACTTGTTCCAGCCCCATTTCACAAGGCTTCCCGTTGCCAGAGCGCCCACCACCATTATTAAAATGGCAAGCAGCAGATATTTCACCACGGAGGACTTTGTGCCCGATTTGAACACAAGCTTCCGGTTGAGCCAGTAGTTAATGGTGCCGCTGACGAGTCGCGCGCAAATGTAGGCAAGACTGACACGTCCCAGCAGCTCCGCGAGCCAGTTGCCGCTGGATTCGATTTTGAACGCCGATGCAAGGCTGATTTTTCCGTCGCTGAACACGTATGTGCTGAACAGGATGAAGGCGAAATAGTCGAGCACAAAGGACGAGAGCGATGTTATCGTAAACTTCAATATCTCGCCAAGAATCCGTATCGAGTCCTTGAAGGCGTTGTAGTGGGTGGATTTGTTGTTGTTGAGGTAGACCGTTTCGATCTGGATTTCCTTAAACTCCTGCTGCCACACGTGAAGCTTCAGGAGCATGTTCATCTCATATTCGTATCTCTCGCCGGGCAGGGTGATCAGCTCCGGGAATATCTTTCTGGGGAACCCGCGAAGACCGGTCTGGGTGTCGTATATTTTGCTGCCTGTGGCAAGCCTGAAGGCGGTGCGGGTGAAGCCGTTTCCCAGCTTCGATTTGAAGGGAACCTTCACGTTTTTGTCCCTGAACCTGCCGCCAATGATAAGCACCCCCGGGTTCTCCTCACCCGCGGCAATCACCTTCTCGATGTCCTCGATCCGGTGCTGCCCGTCGCAGTCGGCGGTCACAACAAAGTCCGCATCCTGAATATTGTCGTAAATGTACCTGAGACCGGTTTTGAGGGCCATGCCCTTTCCGAGATTCACTTCGTGTCTCAGCACCGTGACGCCAAGCTCCGCAATTCTCCTGAAGATACTGTCGTACTTCTGTCCGCCGCCGTCGTCCACCGTGACCACAGAGTGACCCCTTTCGACAAGACTGCGGGCAAAATCGACAAAGTCCTCTTCCGGTTTATATGCGGGTATCAGGATTATACTTTTCAAACTTACCTCCGGGGCCTCTCTAAGGAGACCGGCGCAATTAATTACTGTTTACTAATAGTATCAAATCCGCCGGCTTTTTTCAACGCAGGCGGGTTTTTTTAAGCTTTTTCGGAAAGGAGCCTGTCGATGGCTGCGGCGGCGGTCTTGCCGGCGCCCATTGCCGATATTACCGTTGCGGCGCCTGTGACTGCGTCGCCGCCCGCATAGACATTGTCCCTGGTGGTGAGGCCGTCCTCGTTGACGATTATGCCGCCCTTGCGGTTGACCTCAAGACCCTTGGTGGTTGACTTGATGAGCGGGTTGGGACTTGTGCCGATAGCCATGATGACTGTGTCGACGTCAAGGTCAAACTCGCTGCCTTCAATCTCGACAGGCCTTCTGCGGCCGCTGGCGTCGGGCTCGCCAAGCTCCATCTTAATGCAGCGTATCTTCTGAACGAAGCCGTTCATGGGGTCTCTCGGATTCTCCGTGTTGTTATAGCCAAGGATCTCCAGCGGGTTGCAGAGGAGCCTAAAATCAATGCCCTCTTCCATCGCGTGCTCGACCTCTTCCTTTCTTGCGGGAAGCTCCTCGAGCGATCTGCGGTAAACGATGTAAACCTTGTCGGCTCCGAGTCTGAGAGCTGTTCTTGCAGCGTCCATTGCGACGTTGCCGCCTCCAACGACAGCCACATTGCCGCCTTTCATGATAGGCGTTACGGGGTTTTCCTTGTAGGCCTTCATGAGATTGCTGCGCGTCAGGAACTCATTGGCGGAGTAGACGCCCTTGAGGGACTCGCCGGGGATGTTCATGAAGTTCGGAAGACCTGCGCCTGAGCCGACGAAAACCGCCTCGTATCCCATGTCAAAAAGCTCGTCGATCGTGAGAGTTTTGCCGATGATGACGTTGGTTTCAATGTCCACGCCAAGCTCTTTCAGGCCCTCGACCTCCTCGGCAACGATTGCCTTGGGGAGCCTGAACTCTGGAATGCCGTAGACCAGAACGCCGCCGGCCACGTGAAGCGCCTCGTAAACGGTAACCTTGTAGCCTTTTCTGGCAAGGTCGCCCGCACAGGTGAGACCCGAAGGGCCGGAGCCCACAATTGCAACCTTGTGGCCGTTGGGGACGGGTTTATTGGCGGCTTTTGCGCCGCTGTTTCTGTGGTAATCCGCAGCAAATCTTTCAAGTCTTCCTATGCCCACGGATTCGAATTTGATGCCAAGGGTGCACTTGCTCTCGCACTGTTTCTCCTGGGGGCAGACTCTGCCGCAGACTGCAGGGAGCGCGGAGGTCTGACTGATCACCTGATAGGCGCCTTCAAAGTCGCCGGTTTTCATCTTGGCGATAAAATCGGGTATCTGGACGTTGACGGGGCAGCCCTCAACGCAGGGTCTGTTTTTGCAGTTCAGGCAGCGCTGAGCCTCCGCAAGAGCGATTTCCTCGGTATAACCAAGGGCAACCTCGCTGAAATTGCGGGCGCGGACAGCCGGCTCCTGGGTCGGCATTTCATGTTTTTTCGGAATTATAGCCATTTTTCGTTCCCCCTTAAGCCTTGTTCAGCAGATTGCAGGTTTCCTCATAAGCGTGACGCTCAAAGTCCTGATACATTCTGCCGCGGGACATCGCCTCGTCAAAATCGATCTCGTAAGCGTTGAAATCCGGGCCGTCAACGCAGGCAAACTTTGTCACCCGCTGGCCGTCCTTCACGAGAGTGATTCTGCAGCCGCCGCACATTCCCGTACCGTCAATCATAATAGGGTTCATGGAGGCCGTCACCGGAACGCCGAAGGGCTTGGCGGCAAGGGTCACGAATTTCATCATGATGAGGGGACCGATGGTTACAATGAGGTCAAACTTTTCTCCCGCCTCAAGCATCTCCTTGAGGGGAACCGTCACGTTGCCGTGGCGTGCGTATGAGCCGTCGTCAGTCATGACAACCAGCTTGTCGGAGCAGGCCTTGAACTCGTCCTCGAGGATAACAAGGTCTTTATTTCTGAAGCCAATGATACTTGTAACTTCTGCGCCGAGTCTGTGGAACTCCTCGGCAACGGGCATCGCGATAGCGCATCCCACACCGCCGCCAACGACACACACCTTTTTGATTCCCTCAGTCTCTGTGGGCACTCCGAGAGGTCCGGCGAAATCCTGAATGTATTCGCCCTGCTCCTTGGCGTTGAGCAGCGCAGTGGTGGATCCCACGATCTGGAATATGATTTTGACCGTTCCGTCCTCTTTGTTCGTGCCGGCAACGGTAAGAGGTATGCGTTCGCCCTCTTCGTTCACTCTGAGGATTATAAACTGGCCCGGTTTTGCCTTGGCGGCAACCAGTGGCGCCTCTATCTCCATTTGGGTGACGGTGGGATTCAGCGATTTTTTGCGGGCTATCTTATACAAGAATATCATCTCCTGTCCTGTTTTGACGCAGGGAGCGATCAAATGCTCCTCACACGTTTATAATAAAAAATTAAAATACCAAAATTGCGTCGGAATGTCAATAAACAATCGCCTCTGCCGCCAATGCGACAGCCGTTTAGCCGCCTAACTTGGGCCGAAGCGATAGTGTAAAATTATGACGGAGATTTTTGGCAGTAAGGTTGATTGACGGCAAAAAAAGATATCCATAGAATCCGCCTTTATGATA
>CACZNV010000046.1 GCA_902782645.1 uncultured Ruminococcus sp.
CAGTGACTTTCTGAGGATGAAGAACTCCATGCAGATGTCTGCCTTGGGGATGAAGCCGATGTTTTTGCCTACGCCGGTGACGTTCATGTGCACCGTGTCCACCTCAAGGGTGAAGCAGTTCATGAATTCCCTGTCCGCGGTGTCGGTGTGGGTGTAAACCACCGTGACATCAGCCCCCGACGCCTCGTGAGACTTCATAACATCTCTGACGTCAAGGTTGCAGACAAAATATGAGGATGTGAGAATTACGTACTCGCTGCGGCTTCTGAAGAGATACTCCATGTTGTTTTGGAGCATTTTGGACTCGAAATTGGCGATGTCGAGAAGCTTGTGGGTGAAGAGAAATAGTCCGTCGTTCTTTCTGTTCAGGTCCCAGGGCTTACCGTCTCCCACGTGGTCCACCAGCGACCTTGAGTTAGTCTCCGTGAAGATGCCCACATTGGTCACGCCCGCATTTACCACGTTTGAAAGCATGAAGTCGATGACCCTGAATCTGCTTCCGATTGGTATTGAGGCGATGGTTCTTTTGGCGGTTAAGGCCTTGATGTCGCTCTCGTCCTCGTCAAGGTTGAATATTGCCATGTATTCCTTGCTCATAAGCTGTCCTCCTCAGATCTTTCCGCTGAAGTTGGGTTCCACAACGGTGCCCGCCTCAACCACCGCGATCTTGTCGCCGTTGCCGACAACGTTGCTGGCCTTCACGGTGCTGCCCTCAAGGATTATTGCCTTGTTAACTATTACATTGCCCTCTATAACGCAGTCCTCCATGATAATGGAGTCCACGATTCTGGCGTTTCTGTCCACCCGGCATCCGGGGAACAGTATGGAGTGTCTCACTTCGCCGTCCACGATGCAGCCCTCTGTGATGATGCTGTCGCTGATCTTTGCGTTCTCGCCAATGTACTGCGAGGGCCTGATCTTTACCTGGGTGAAAAGCTTCCAGCTGGTGTCGAACAGCCGGACTTCATTGTCGGTGCTGAGAAGATCCATGTTGGCCTCCCAGAAGCTCTGGATTGTTCCCACGTCCTTCCAGTATCCCTTGAACTCGTAAGCCACCATCTTTTCGTTGTCGCCAAGCATGGCGGGAATGATGTTTTTACCGAAATCGTAGCTTGAATCCGGGTCTGCAGCATCCTTTATAAGGTACTCTTTCAGCTTTTTGTAGGTGAAAATGTATATGCCCATTGAAGCCAGTGTGCTCTTCGGCTTTGCGGGTTTTTCCTCGAATTCCACGATTCTTCCGCTGCCGTCGGTGTTCATTATACCGAACCTCGAAGCCTCCTCGATGGGAACATTTATGACGCCAATGGTGGCAGCCGCATCCTCCGAGATGTGCTTCTTGAGCATCTCCCTGTAGTCCATTTTGTAAATATGATCGCCCGAAAGAATCAGAAGATATTCAGGGTCATACTGGTCGCAGAATGAAAGGTTCTGGAATACTGCATTGGCGGTACCCTTGTACCAGTCGCCGCCCTGCTCGCTCATGTAAGGAGGGAGCATCGCCACACCTCCGTGCACACGGTCAAGGTCCCACGGGGTTCCGATGCCTATGTGGGCGTTCAAGGCCTGTGGCTTAAACTGCGTCAATATGCCAACGGTGTCAATACCTGAGTTCGAACAGTTACTGAGGGCAAAATCGATTATACGGTATTTGCCTCCGAAATGAACAGCCGGTTTCGCCATGACCTTGGTCATAGGACTGAGCCTGCTGCCCTGCCCGCCTGCAAGTATAAGCGCGATCATATTTTTCTTTGCCATACATTCATCTCCAATCTGTTTCGAGGGGATATGTCGGGGTCCGTTCCGCCGCAATTTTGATGACGTCTGTCCCCGCTGAAGTTCTTTCTGACTGTTAATCCGTCAGTCGTTCCGGATAACTCTCACGGAAGTATGCGAACGTATGTAGGTGTCCGTATCTACCGTCAAATTGACAGGTGCGGTCTCGTAGAAGTCCGCATCCCGCTTCGATGCCACGTTGCTGGATTTTCCGTAGATAATGCCCCGGGCCACGAAGAAAATGACTATCATCGCAATGACACCGCCAATAATTCCGTAGAGGAGTTTGTTGTTATTGGCGAATAGCCAGATCAAAAATCCCACAGCGATACCGAGAAGCGAGAACAGGAAGGACACGAAATTAATCTTCTTTCCGTCCGTGGGAAGCTTTCCCGCTACCTTGCCGGTCTGACCGTTCATGGCGAAATAGTAATATTTGTCCTTGAATTTGGTTCTGAGAAGCCAGAGCGGGAAAAGAGCGTAGGAGAATGTCTCATCCGAAATCTTTTCGGAGTGGCTGTCGACGGAAACATTCTCGTATCCTTTGTTGGTGACTGACTGTTTCAGTTCTTTGGTGATGGTGCCCCTTACCCTTGCGTCAAGTCTCTCTCTGCACTGTTCGATGCTCATGTCGTATTTATCGGCAAGATAACCGCTTAAATAAACGCTCTTGAAAGGCTCAATTTTTTTATAGTTAAAGGGTTCGACGGACTCCATATAGGAGTCCTCTATCGAAGACGAGGCATCTGCGGGAACATTTTCAAAGCTCATGTGCCCGGCTCTCTTGTGTGTATAGTAGTTGGTTTTGGTATATTCCTTGTTTCCGGCAACCCATCTCTCATGGGTTTCGCCCGAATATGTGGCACTGGCGGCCACGTTGCAAGACATAAGGTGATAAGGTACATAAATGCCGCTTATCTTTTCCGGAGTGTGCTCCCTTACAAACTCTTTGGGCATGAATTTGTATTTTTCGACAAACTTTTTATATCCCGCTTTCGCTTCATCTTTGGTTTTTGAAAAAGGAATGATGTAGTCGGGTCTGAAATCCCCTGATACGGAGCTTTCGATTATTGCGGGGTTTCCGCAGTAAGGGCAGAAAAGAGCGGCGGAATTCTCGGTGCATATGATGGCACCGCCGCAGGAGGGGCAGTTGTAGCCCGTAGTATTGGCGTTAAGCTTCATCCAATACTCTTCGGCCTTCTCGCCTTCAATGTACTCGCTATCGATTCTTGAGTTAACGTGCCTGGACGGCTTGGAAAGGTTCTCACTTTCTATCACATCAGGCGCAAACTCGCTGTCGCAGAAATCACACTTGATTATCTTTTTCGTCGCGTCAAACGTGAGCGGCGCGGCGCAATTCGGACACTTGTACTCAACTGTTGCCATATGAAAGATCCTTTTCTTTTATTTGCACGGACTCCTTAAAACCTTTCGGAAAAGGGAGCCGCCATCTGTCTTATTCGATTCCTGTTGTTTAGCCCTGTGAAGCCTCCGCCGGGTGCTGTTTTCCGCCGAGCTACGCAGCGGGTACCCGATGATTAAATTATACCACGGTTTTCTTCTTCCTTCCACCCCTGCGGGACCTTCCCGAACGTTTTGAAGGAGTTTTTTTGGCGCTTTTTTCACCTGAAACTTCAGCCTCAGGCTGTAGTTTTTCCGTTTTGGGTTTTGACCCCGCCGCAAGGTGGGCTGTGTCAGCCCGGTCCTGCCTCTTTACGCCTGCGCTTCCGATGTTTCTTCTGCCGTTTCTGCCCTGAGGACCTCCTCTTTTACGGCGCCTTGCGTCGATACCGCGGCTGGCCTCGAAATTGCCCTCTGCGTCAAGCTTTTTCACATTCAGGCTTACCGTGTCGAGGGTGCTGCAGTAGATGAAAAGCCTTGCCGTGTTGTAGGAGTCAACCACCGCTCTGTGGGCGTCGCCCACGAAATAAAGGTCCGCAAGCTCGATGGCCCTTTCGAGGGAAATCTGGTTCTTGACGCCAATGGCTGTCATAAACACCTGCTGAAAATCAACCCATCTTTTAAACATACCGAGGTCCGAAGCGGGGAATCCCTTGACCCGGGCCTCCCTCAGAACCTGAACGGCATCGTTGTTGGACCATGAGTAGATGGTGTAGTCATCCGTTCCGACCCATTTTACAAAGTCTTCCATGACATCGGTAAAAGAGCTCTCGTTTTCCACCATTGCCCATGTGATTCCGGTGAGGTTTCTCTCCGTCGACGGTATGGTGGTTGCAAAGTCAGGTCTGACAAGTCTGTCGAACTCGCCGATTACATTATTCTTTTCATCGATTTTGACCGCTCCTATCTCAATGGTCTCCGTTCTCAGAGGAGAACTCTTTCTGAAGCATGTGCAAAATTCAAGATCGATAAATACGTGGATCAAAAGCTGTTCCTCCGCGGCGCCTGAATCTCCGTGCGCCGCTCTTCTTTTGTATAGGTTTTAATTCGCTTACATATCCTCAAGGGAATATGTGGCCTCCGCATTGAGGCTAAGGTCTGATATTCTGCCCTTCTTATAGGCAAAATATGCCGCCGCCGCTATCATGGCGCCGTTGTCGGTGCAAAGTATCCTTGAAGGTTTTTCAAGGGTGATGCCTCTTTTCTTGGCGGTTTCGTCAAAGAGGTCCCGGAGCCTTGAATTGGCGGCAACACCTCCCGCAAGGACCACCGTCTTCATACCGGTATCACGGGCGGCTCTGAAAGTATTTTCGCAGAGAATTCCGCACACCGCCTCCTGAAACGAGGCGCAGATATTTTCAACGGGGATGGGATTGCCGGCCATTTTGAGGCTGTTGAGGTGGTTGAGAACCGCCGTTTTGATCCCCGAGAAACTGAAATCGTAGGAACCCTTAAACCTTGTTTTCGGAAACTGAAAATAGGCGGGATCGCCGTTTTTTGCGGCCTTGTCAATTGCCGGACCTCCCGGGTAGCCGAGACCAAGCGCCCTTGAGACCTTGTCGTATGCCTCTCCGGCGGCGTCGTCCCTGGTCCGTCCCAGGATTTTGTACTTTCCGTAATCTTCCACGAGAACTATGTGGCTGTGCCCTCCCGAGGCCACAAGGGTGATAAAAGGAGGCTTCAGGTTTTCGCTCTCAAGGTAGTTTGCGGATATGTGGCCCTCCAGATGGTGAACTCCCACAAGAGGTTTTCCCGCAGCGTAGGCAAGTCCTTTTGCGGCCATAAGGCCCACAAGAAGTCCTCCCACAAGACCCGGTCCGAAGGTGACGCCAATGACATCCACCCGGTCAAGAGACACCCCCGCCTCTTTAAGTGCGCTGTCGATGACGGGCACTATATACTCCAGGTGCTTTCTTGACGCTATTTCGGGCACCACACCGCCGTAGGCCTTGTGCAGCTCAAGAGACGTGGATATAACGTTTGAGAGAAGCTTCCTGCCGTTCAGTACGACGGCGGCGGCAGTCTCGTCGCAGCTGCTTTCAATTCCAAGGGTGATAACGTCGTCCATATCTCAATCCGAAAGTCCTATGAGATCGTAGTAGGGATTTGTCTTGGCGGCAATGCGGATTGCTATACCGTCCTGCTCAAGCTGTCCCTGAAGGCTCTTTTTTACGTGAGCGGCCAGCGATTTGATGCCGCCGATCTCGGTTTCGTAGTGTCCAAGCTCCACGCCCGCAATTCCAAGTTCCAGAAGCTCGAGGGCCCTGCTGTGCTTCATCTCGCCCGTCACGACGACGTCAATATTGTTTTCCAGGAGCCAGCCCGTTTCGCCGTCAAAGGCGCCGCAGCATACCGCCACGGTGGTGATATTGTCGTCTGTTTCGAGGTTCTTCGGCTTAATAACCTTGGCGTTGAAGCTCTCAAAATCCGCCGTAATCCTGTCGCAAAAGCTCTCAAAAGGCTCCGCCTCCGGAAGAGTCCCGTAAAGATGGGTGTCTCCGTCCACCTTCTTCGGGTCCGAAAGCTTGAGCTTTCTGAAAAGCACGTCGTTAACACCTCCCGGAGCAAAATCCAGGTTTGTGTGAGCCGAGTAGACCGTTATGTTTGCATCCGCAAGGGCGTCAAGTTTCCTTTTGAGAAGACTGCTCTCCTCTATGACCGCTTCCTTGTCGAAGATAAGCGGATGGTGGGTGACAATGAGATTCATCCCCGATTTTGCGGCCATCTCGATGTCGGCAAGGGTAAGATCGAGGCAGAACAGCACACCCTTTGTTTTATCTTTAAGGTTTCCTGCCATGAGACCCACATTGTCCCAGTCGCAGGCAAGTTCCTTCGGCGCAAAATAGTCAATCCACTGCACAATGTCGTTATGTATCATTTATTTTCTCCTAAAATTGCGTTGATACCGTCAATGACCGTTTCGAGCCTTTCGACTCTTTCACGTATTCCGTCAAAACCGGCACCGCTTTTCTGTCCGCCCTCTCCGTTTATCTTCTCAAGAGCGGCGTCGTATTTTCTTCTTACGGCTCTCAGGTATTCTTTTCCCTCCGGGTCGCCGTCCCGTCCGATGAACTCACCCGTTATCGCCAATATACTCCCCGGATCCGCCGTTCCGGTTTTCCCGGTGTAGACGCAGCTCATCACCGCATATCCGTGGCCCGCCTCAACAAGACCCTTTTCGCTTTCGATTTGAAAGCCCTTTTCCCAGAGGAAGCACCTAAGCTCCGGCAGGCATGTGTTCGGCTGGAGGACGAGGCGTCCTTCTCCGGCGATTTCAAAACTCTCTTCGATGATATCGGCAATGAGCAGCCCGCCCATCCCGCATATCGTTTTAACTTCAGCCTCTCCCTTTTCGAGGACCGTGAGGCCGCTGCCCCGCCTTAAGGAGAACATATCTTTCTTCTTCGGGCAGTACTTTTCGATATTTGCGGCAGCCCTCTCGAGAGGTCCCTTCCGAAGGTCCGTGACTATTGCCCTTTCGCACCTGCCTTCAATCATCATACTGATTGGAAGCAGCGCGTGGTCCGACCCTATATCTGCAAAGGTACGGCACTCTCCGGCAATTGTTTTAACGGCCTCAAGCCTTTTTGAAAGCGCCGGGTTCATTTTTCAATTCCCGTCTTCAGCCTGTTCGCTTGCGGCAGCTGCGTTGTTCTTCTTTTTTTTAAGTTTCAGCCTCATAATCTCCAGGCCGATGATAAGTGCGGCGCCAATCAAAAACGCCAATACGTTAAAACTGTTCTCCCTGCCCTGCAGAAATGTCATCGGCAGGTGCTTCGTCACAACCTCTCCCGCCTCGGCTGAAGCCTTTGCGTCAACGCTCGGCGGAGCCATTATGATCGCATAGACAGACGCCAATGTCATTCCCAGAACGCAGTAGATCGTCGCGCTCCGGTCTTTTTCGAGAGCAACCTTGATGCCTTTTACCGAGATAAGGATGCCGGTGATGAGACCGATTCCCATTGGCAGTAAGCCGATGATCATCTTCCAGGTGATGTGAAGATGTACCGCCTCGTGAGCCGCGGCGATGGCCGGAATGTAGACGCCCATGATGAGCATAACGGTGGAGCCGGAGAGGCCCGGGAGAATCATTGCCGATATCGAAATAAAGCCTGTGATGAATACGTAGAGGTACTCCCAGCCGTGAAGGCCGTCCACAAAGCTTATGTTGATATTGGTTTTGAGCATCGTAATGAGTATAACAAGCGCGGCGCCGTTAAAAGCCCAGACAAGATTCTGATATTTTCCCTTTAGAGTGTCCTTTTCGGCGATGATTATAAAAGGGATAGCCGCCAAGGTAAGACCTATAAATGCGGAGCACATAACGTAGACGTGAGCCTCAAAAAGCTTCTTGAGAAGAAGCATCGAAACCACAAAGCCTACGACCCAGCCCGCCAAAAGCTTCAAAAGGTATTTAACGGCAGGGATGCGTTTTGATTTGTCGCGCGAAAGCAGATTGTGGAGCGATGTTATGAATCTTTCGTAGAATCCAAGGATGAAGCCAATGGTTCCTCCGGAAACCCCCGGTACGGCATCGGCAATGGCCATCGCAAGTCCGTGCAAAGCGGTGATAATCATCTATTGATACCATCTTTCCTCCGCGAAAAAACTGCTTTTTTCCGGCTGTTCCGGTACGGCTTTAAAATGACCGAAAACAGTTCCGCGGTAAAATTTAATCCTGTGCGGAAACAAAGTTCCGCAATCTAAGTTATTATATTATAAGCGCCCCCTGTTTTCAAGCAAATAACGGCCCGCAAAGGCCGTCAAAGGCCGTAAAAGCCGTTTTCGCGGACCGTTATTAAACCATATTCGCTAGCGTGCAGAACAGGCCTATTTATCGGCAATCTTTATGAAATTATCTCCGTCCGCCGTGAAATAGTATCCATCTTCGGTTCCGACAAACAGAATTAACTCTGTGACGTCGATGTATAAGACATCCGACAGTTCCTCAACCGTATCGAATCTGTCCCCTGCTGAGTACACAAGTTTCCCGTCGGCAACCGTATATACACGATTCTTGAACCCATGGTAATATGCGTACCCCTGATAATACCTGTGGTATTCCGGCGCATCCGCCACTTTAACTCTGCCGTTGAGGTCCTTCTGTGAATAAACCTCTCCGTTCACAAGGTAAAAAACCAGTCCGTCATTCGTGGAACCGAGAAAATCGTCAACGCCATTCTCCTTAACTACCATAGTTTTTTCTTCCATTCCGGTAAGATTCAGCTTCATCAAAGTATTTTTCATAACATAGTACACCGTTTTGCCGTCGGGAGAACCGAAAACAATATTTACATACGGTATATATTCTCCGGACTCGATTAACTCATACTTATCGGAAAAATAGCAAATGTTGGTTCTGGAAGCGTCTTTGTCACTAAGAGAAAAAGGAGTTCCGGAAAAATCCCGGGCTGAGCAAATGTGCGGAATGGTCGTAGTATGATATTCGGGATAAAAGCTTACCAGCGGCATTATTATGTTATCTGAAGCAACCAAATGAGGCTCTTTTCCGTCAACAGAAATATAGCAATCGTCACCCGATTTAAAGATTGCCTGGCTGAGATCTCTGTTAAGCATCAGATACCCGGAAATATCGTACCCAATGTAGCGGAAAGCGGAACTCAGTTTAACTCTGTTGTTCTCATTTGTGCCTCTTTGCACATAAAGATTGTTATCAGCCTCATCGCAATCCGTGTAGTATATATATTTTGCCCCGTCTGCAATAGCATAGACCCTTATGTCAAAACCAAGTTTATACTCCTTGTTGCCGGTGAAGCAGTATGTCACATACTCGGCGTGGTCGTCGGGGCCCGGCGTTCTTGTATAGATGAGGGCATTGCCGTCAGGGGATATTGCTTCAATACAATTAGCCTTAACCGATTTTTTAACCTTTCCGGCAGAATAAACGTAATAGTATTCGTCTTCGCTGTGTTTTCTAAAGTATACCTTGCTGCCGTTATAACCCATTATAACTCCGTAAAAATCAAAATCTTCCGTGAGATTGTCAGCGATGACTGCAAGCTTTTTCCCGTCATAACAGTATAGTTTTCCATTGCCGTCTTTTTCGCGCAGGAATATCACTGCCGTTTTGCCGGAGCCCGACACCAGATACTGAAAGTCGCTGCAATTATCGAATTCAATCACATTACCCGTCGAGCTGTAGCAATACCAGCGGTTTTCGACTTCCAAGAACTGTATTTCTACAGGACCCCCGGAGGTAATGTCTGCGTGAGAACAGCCTGAGATTAAAACCCCGATAACCGCCACCAAGGCAGCGATTGCCATAAAAACAGCAACAACAGGGACAACGCCCTTAAAAAAACACCTTTTCATACCATATGTTCCTTTCAAAAAATTTTGATTATGAATCAAAAATGCTCGAAAACGCCTCCCGGCCTTTTCGGAAACGCTCTGAAGAAATCAGCTGCGCCGGTTTCATTTATAATTCTGACTCCGTCCATATATGAAGCATATTCCGGTGAAGAATCGTCAAGACCGTAAACAATGCGTATAAACGCTCCGGGTGTGAGCTCCACGTCGGGTTCCGAGTCCGCTTTCCTTACCGTACACCCGCCAAGACCGTAAGAAACGTCAAAAACGCCTCCGACTTCAGGCAAAGTGTCATTGATTTTTAAAGTAAATCTGCCCGGCTGGCGGGGATATGCATTGGCGTCAAGGATCATAACAGTATTGAGAGGCCTTGCTTCAATGTCAGCCGCGATTCTGTAGGTTGTGTGGTTGTAGTGGCGGAGAACCATGTCGATTTCTGGCGCCGGCGCACAGTTTGCAAACTCAATCTTCTCAAACTCGCCCTCAAACATGCGAAGGAACGAGAAAATCGCAAGAAGAGCCTCTTTTGAGACGAAAGCAAATTCGCGCACGGTGAGTTTTGTGTCGACAAGGCGGTTGATTTCAAACCTCGCCGCCGTATCAAAGCCGATATACGCCGACGGGACACCGCCAATGTAACAGATGTATTTCTTCTCCCCGGCAAAATCTCCGTAGCCGTTTCTCCTGACGAGAAGATTTCTGCCCTTTCTGAACGCGTCGTAAATGCTTATCATATCGTCCGTTTTATCAGGTCCGCATGGTATGAAGCGGTTCTCGTACGGCACAAAATCAAGCTTTGCGGAAGGCGTTTCGATTATCAGATGGTTCCCGACCTTCTCATAGCCGAATTTGCGGTAAAATGCGAAAGAAAAAGTGTGGATAAGAGCGACCGCAGCACCGTTTTCAGCGCCTTTAATATGCATCTTTTCAAACATTTCACGGACGTAGCCCATCCTTCTGAACTCGGGCGGCGTGGACACTGCGCCGATAACAAGAGCCGGCAAATCCCTGCCCGAAAACGAGGTGGGTATGATGCGGGACACAGCGGTGGAAACGGTCTTTCCGCCGTCCGTCACCCTGACTCCCGAATATATTCCTTTTTTAAAATCGCCAATGTTATCAATCAATACTTCAGCCATGGTAAAGCTCCTGAACCGTTTTCTTAATTGTACCCGAAAGCAGGCTGGATTACAACCTGAAAGCAAAACCTTAAGGCCCTTTAAAGCTTGACAGATACCCTTGGCGATTCTATAATTTTTACAGATAAACTAAACAATTTTAACAGTATTGGCGGTGTCCCTATGGAAATCTATGAGAAAGTCACTAAAGACATGATAACAGTTTCGGAGTGCGGCTTCGTTTCGGAGCTTCCGGAGCTTATGAGGCTTGATTCCGGAAAGCCTGTCAGAGACAGATCGGACTGGGAGCTGCGGCGTAAAGAGCTCTTTGAGACCGCTGTGAAGCTTCAGTACGGCGAGGTTCCGCCCGAGCCGGAGTTTCTTGACTTGACGCTGCTTCACTCCAACTTTTTCATGAAACGGCCGGACATTCACATGTACAACTATCTCGTGAAAACCGGCACTTTTGAACGGCCCTTTTATTTTAAGATGCAGGTGATACTGCCCGACGGAGGGGGAAAGCCCTGCCCCGTTATCGTTGACGGGGACCAGTGCTGGACTTATCACCTTGACGGCAGGTTCCTTGACGCCGCAATTTCGCGCGGGATCGGCTGGGTTCTTTTTGACAGAACGGTGATTGCGGACGACGTGAACGGCAGGGGACGCAGAAACGGCAGAATCTACGAAACATATCCTGACCTTGACTGCGGCGCGCTGATGGCGTGGGCCTGGGGCTACAAAGTATGTGTGGACGCAATACTGAAGCTTGAGCTTCCGGTGGACAAGGACTATATTGCATTTTCGGGGCATTCCCGTGGCGGAAAGACAGCGCTCCTTGCGGGTGTCATTGACCCGCGCGCAAGTATTGTCAATCCGAACAGTTCGGGCGCGGGCGGCGCAGGCTGCTGCAGATTCGTTATGAAGGGGCAATGCATTGGCGGCGATCCTTTCAGGAGCGAGACCGTCGACGACCTTCTCAACGTATTCCCCTTCTGGTTCGGTCCCGAACTGGGCAAGTATTACGGGAGACCCTCCGACCTTCCTTTTGACGAACACTTTTTGAAAGCTCTTGTGGCGCCAAGGACCCTCTTCATTTCAGAGGCCTGCGACGACATATGGGCAAATCCCCTCGGCACTCTTGCCACCACCCGCGCCGCAAAGCCAGCCTTTGAGCTTCTTGGCGCCGGAGACAATATATTCTGGAACTACAGGCCCGGAAAACACGCCCACACATTTGTTGACATTGAGCTACTCGCCAATGTGATAAACCACAAAAGATCCGGTGAGCCCGTTGACGGCAGGATGTTCATCCTCCCGTTTGATGACAAGCCTATATTATAAACGGGGCGGGCCCTGCTGAGTTTCAGAATCTGCGGGCTTTTCTGTCGGCGTCGGTTCCGGAGTTGCTTAGGGAGCATCTGTCGGAGTCGCTTCGGGGTCAATCTTAACGCCAATGGAAATGACCTTGGCGTCTTCGGTCGTAAGAGCCTTCAACTCTTCAAAAGTGATCATTGTTAAAGATTTACAACGCATAAGCCCGTTTCATGTTTATTATCACTTCTTTCGGGGAATTCTCTTTGGAATCATTCTCAGACGTCCGCAAGTTTCCCGATAAAGAAGGGAATATTGTTTTCAAGGTCTATAAGCATATAAACAAAGGGCCTGTTGAGTAAGACTATTTCCTGTCCAATTCCGCCTACACAAACCTTCATGCCGGACACTGCAGCTGCCTTGGTTCCTCTCTCCGCAACCGAAATGAACGTTTTATGAATAACGCCTCCGATGAACAGCGGATTCTGAGAGCTTCCGATGCCGGAAAAATCAGCTTCAGCTCCGCTGAAAGCGTCTTTTAATCCAACCTTTTCGAGAGCGTGGGAAAGATCTGCCGAATAAGATGTTTTAAATTTAGGCATTTCGGCGCTGACCGTAATCTCAGATCTCCCTGAAAGCGCATTGACAAGTTTGTTTCCGTCAAGAGAATCTATGAACGCTTCCATACTTACACCTTTATTCGGAAGAAGAGCAGCGAAGGCGTATTTTCCGTTTGCATAAGGCTTTACAAACCCTTTTGATAACTCTGTCTCAATGAAAAGCGACTCTTCAGAGAAAAGCATCATTACTTTCGTCTTTATCCCATTCTCATTGGTGAAGTCACCCTCGCCTTCATCACTGCCTTCTTTGTATGGTTTTTTCCATTCTGCATCAAATGACAAAACGTTAAGAAGAAATACCGTATCTTCTTCAGGTTTTATGCTGTCCGTAACATCTTTAATCATATTCCCGGTATGTATCTTGACCCAGTTATTGATGTCTTCCAGGGCATTGTCGTCAAATACCGTAGAGTAGGCATCGGCATTATAGTAGTCTGCATTTTTTTGCAGAAAGTCTTTGGACAAGTCAATTACAGAGCGCTTGTTAACCCAGATGGAATTGGCAATTCTGAGTTTGTTTTTCCCATCTTGCGGAAGCGAACTCAGATACGTTTTAAAGAAGTCATTCAGTTCATCAATGCCGACGCCGAATGTCTTCTCCATCTGTAATAGAGTATTGTTTTTGGCACCGTTAGCTGTCATTGAAAGCGATGCCAGGACTGAAACCGGCGAAAGCAGTATGTTTTTTCCGGATACATTTGCCGCTTTAAGGAGCTTAACTCCGAAATCGGCAACCGCTGCAGCAGTTTTAACGTCGATAGGTTTTGCCTTAATATCTGTATTCTTATGTACGCCCTTCATCAAGTTGTCTGCGGATATAGTTACGGTGCAACCGGGTACGCCGGCAATTATAACTATCATAAGAAAAACAGCTAAGATAACCGCCAAAAAGTGTTTTTTATTCATAATTATTTCCTCCGTAGAATTATTTAAGAATCCAACGAACAGTCACGATGCAGTTCATTAAGATTGTCTTGCCACCAATCTGAAATCATTATCACACATTACCAAAGGAACGGCAAGGGTTTCAAAAAAATTCAAGCTTAAAGCTCCGAATTGCAATTGAAAAAAAATCTGTTTTCTGTCATAATCTCATCCAGGAAAGACCACTTTCAAAAGAGGGAAAAGAATGAATTTCAAACGCTTATATTTTCCTGCAGCATTTGTATTGGCGGCAATGCTTTTGGCGTCCGCCGTTATGCTTTTTTCAGGCTGCGGAAAAAACGAAGACTCCTTCGATCCGAGCATTAAGATAACTCCGGATGCGATTGATTTCAGCGACGCTCTCCGAAGAAAAGTAAGGTCATATTTTACAGACACCTCATTCTGCTCCGTGGAGAGCGCAACAGACCCCGCGGAGGGCAGAGTCATCAGGATAAAGTCAAAGAACGCAAAAAAAGACCTTACATATATTCTTGCGGACAACGGCCTCGAGGTCTCAGACCACCTGGCGGTGTTAACCACCTTCAGGCTCATTCCTTAAAACCGGGAACAGAAAGCCTTTGCAAAAACGCATCCCGAGGCCTATCCGGAGGCGGTTCTGCATTGGCGGCAATATAAAAAACACAAACAAAGGCAGGCGGTATTTTTTAATGAAACTGGCAGTAATGCAACCCTACTTTTTTCCCTACATCGGCTATTGGCAGCTGATTGCGGCGGTCGACAAGTTCGTGATTCTGGACGACGTTCACTACATCATGCGCGGGTACATAAACAGGAACAGCATACTTCTTGGCGGCAAGGCTCACACCTTCTCCATACCTGTGTCCCATGCATCCCAAAACAAGCTCATCTGCGACACAAAGCTCATGTTTACCGCCAAGGACAAACAGAACTTCCTTGAAACCATCACTCTTGCGTACAGGAAGGCGCCCTACTATAACGACGCAATGAGGCTTATAGAAAAAGTTGTAAGGTATAACGAGGACGACCTCACCAAGTACATCGCAAACAGCATAGACCTTATCAAAGACTACCTCGGCATAACCACGCCGGTGATGAAATCTTCGGACATAAAAAAAGATCCCGACCTGAAAGGCGAGGATCGTATCATTGCTCTCTGCAAAACACTTGGCGCTGACACCTACATAAACCCGCCGGGAGGGAGAGCCCTTTATTCCCACGAGTCCTTCGACCGTGAGTCCATCGAACTGCTCTTCCTTGACACGTCAATGAACCAGATCGTCTACCCCCAGTTCGGCAACGATTTCATAGACCATCTCTCGATAATCGACTTCATAATGTTTAACGACGTGCCAGCCATCAGGAACTTCCTCACGATGTATTCCCTGAATCCGGGCTGACATTTTAAACCCTGCAGACAAACAGCTTTTAAAAATGGCGTTTCTTACCTTTGTTTCGGTAAAAAACGCCATTTAAAATATCTTATTCGAAATATGTTTCGTAGATTACTTTGTGTTTTACATGATCGCCGGAGAGCGAACTGAACATGCTCTTTTGTATCTCCTTCCAGGTCAGCGACTGATCGTCGGCAAGGACATAAACGTCATAAGACGAATACCTGGACTGGGTCTCAACCTCACCTTCAAAATGGAGCAGGTACTTGTATTTCTGCACTCCTTCGCTTTCCTTGAGCGAGCTGTCTCTCACCTCTGCCGTGAACTCTTTTCCGTCGTAGTCAATCTTGTAAAAATAGAGCTTTTTTAAGCCGCTGCCCGCAGCTCCGTCAAGGTCCGAATCCTCGGGAAGGTTTTCAAAAAGCCTTGCAAGGACCACCGAAACGTCTTTTCCCGATGAAGCCCTCTCATAAAAAGCGTACCAGACGTCCTGACCTGCAGTCACCTTGTAGTTTTCAAAAACAACCGCATTCTCTCTTTTTGCGAGTGCCAGACCCTCATCGGGCGAGCATACACTGTCAAAAACATTCACATAAGACGGACTGACCGCTCTGCACGAGCAAACCGCCAATGCAATCGCGAAAACCATAACTGCCGCTAAAAATCTTTTCATACGGTAAGCGCCGTCCTTTCTATTTAAATTTGTACTTTGATTCTACAACAAAAGAAAACAGCATGCAAAGAAAACAGGATTTGTATAAAAATCTTATCTTTATTTCAAGGTTCAGCCCTCCCCGGAACGCTCAGGCCATGCAAGGCGTTCCGGCGAGGGCTTCACCGTCAAACCGTTTTATTCAGCTGCGTCAGTCGTCAATCTTCGTCAGATCCAGCTTCTTTATCGTTCTCAGCACAATCCAGTTAATTATCACCGCAAAAAGTGCCGTTATGAGCGCCGAGTAGATGCAGGCCGGTATGCTCACGCCGCGCGACATCTGGAGGTCAACCCTCTCGATGGATCTTAGGTTAAACCACGCGACACTTGCGCCCGCAAAAACGCCAATCACAATGCCTGCAATCGTCGTTATAATGTTCTCCTTGATTATATACCCCGCAGTCTCGCGAATCGTGAATCCGTTTATGCGCATGACGGTCAGCTCGCGTCTCTTCTGGTTGATCTGTATTCTGATGAGGTTCATGAGCACGACACCGGCCATTATTGCCGACATTACAATCATAGTGATAACTACCGTGTTCATTGTCTTGGAGGCGTTTCTGGCCTTTCTCTGAATCTCATTGGCGGTCATGATCTCGACAAAGCTGTCGTCCTTGGCAAGTTCCGTCTTGAGCGTCTCAAGAGACCCGGAGCCGTGCTTCACCGCGTAGGCATTGGGAACGCAGCTTTCGCCAAAAATCGCCTTGGCGTATGAGGCCGACATGTACATTGTCCTGCCCGTGGAGTTGTTGTAAATTCCGCTCACCGTGACGTCGCAGTACTCGCCCTTGGGGCTCATGATGCTTATATTATCGCCAATGGTAAGATGGTAGACCTCCGCAAGCCTCGAGAAGATCACGATGCCTCCGTCGGGAATCCTAATGTTCTTTTTCTTGGTTATGTCGTAGAGCGAGCAGAAGTTCACAAGCTCGTCGGGATCCGCGCACACAATCTGGCACGCCTGAGCCTCGTCACCGATTCTCATAACGGTTCCGAGCTGGTACATGGGCATCTCAGAGTCCGCGTTCTTTTCAAGAATTGCCCCTATCGAAGCCTCCGCCTTGCCGCCAATGTCCGGGATGAACGAAACGGTCGAGTCATACCTCTGCGTCCTCACAAACTGGTTGTTGACCACCTCGTCAAACGAGAGCTTTATCGAGAAACCGACAATGAGAAGCACCATGCAGCCGGCAATGCTCGCCACGGTTATAAGGACGCGCTTGATGTCGTCCCTCATGTTTCTGAGCGTCAGGCCCGCGTAAAGAGAACGCGGCCTTTTGCCGTCTTCAAGCACTTTAACTTTGTTCGCTGTGCCTTTTACGTCACCGTTGAGAAGTCTGATTGCCGGCTTTTTAAGAAGCTTTCCGCACGCAAAATATGCGGCGGCAGCACCTACAAGACCCGCGGCAGCGATTGCGATCAGCGACGTCAAAAAATCCGTCTGATAGTTGAATTTTCCGATAACGTAGGAGATTTCAGTCGCATATAACATTATCGGCTGCAGCGCCGTCACCGAAAAAATGCTTCCGAAGAGCGCGCCGAAAGCTGAGCCCGAAACGCCGAACAGCAGATACTTTTTGAATATCTCGGCGCGCGTGAAACCTATTGCCTTTGTGGTGCCGACAAGCTTCCTCTGCTCGTCGATTATCTTGCCGATCGTAGCGTAACAGACGAGCGCTCCGAGCAGCATGAACATGACCGCAAATGTCGAGCCTATGTTGCTGAACGTGCCGACAACGCCGTACATCTCTATGAACGATGGGTTCTGGAACCTTGTCAGAACTATCCACTTGTCCTTTTCTGCATCCGCAAAGTCCTTCTTGGCGGCTTCGAGTTCGGCAACGCCTTCGTCGTATTCTGCCTGCTTTGCCTCAAGCTCTTTGCGCGCCTCGTTGATCTTTACGATACCCGCTTCATACTCAACGACCTTTTCCGCGAGCGTCTCCTTCAAAGTCTCAAGGTTGCCCACAATCTGCGAGTACTCGTCAACGGCTCGCATAATAAGGTCCATGTCATCTATCTTCGTAAAAACGTCGCTGGTGATGACTGCACTGCCAATGATGCCCAGGATAACTTCACTGCTGACGCCAAGCCTCTCCTCAATGGACTTCAGGTTGCTCTCGTAGTAGTCTATCGCGGTATGCGCCATGTTTATCATCGCGCTTGCAACGCTGAGCTCCGTCTCACCCGCCTCAATCTCTTTCCTCGCGTCCGCAAGAAGCGCCGCAGCATCAGCAAGAAGCGCCTCTGCCTCGTTTATCTTTCCCTGCGCAATTTCCGCGATTTCATCGTCTCTTATCTGCGCCCTCTCCTTGCCGAAAAGCGTGAGAGTGTTTCCGTACTTCTGCATCTGGGATTTGTAGTTTGAGGAAAATGCATTGGCGTCAGATTTCACTCTCACGACAATCCCCGTGTACTCAACGCCCACCGTCTCCGTGTCAAACGCGCCTTTCTGCATCACGACAATGGGCCCCATGAGCTCTTTGTTCCTGAACTTGACCGGGTGGTTCATAATGCCGGCAACCTTGAGAGTTCGGGTTTTCACAAGCCTCAGCGACCTGTCCTCGCCCGTCAGCTCGACGGTATCGCCAACCTTCGCGCCCGAAAAATCGGCAAGGTCTCCCGAAATCACGCATTCGTCGTCATTTTCGGTGTCTTTTCCCTCAATAATCTCGTACTTGTCAATGTTTTCGGTCTTCGACAGAACCGTCGCAGAAACCCTCGAATCACCCGTCCGCACAACAAGAGTCGTTGAAACGATACCCTCCGCGTCAAGCACAAAACCAAGCTCCTTGACCGCATCAACGTCCTCCTTCGACATGCCCCGCGTCGCCTTGAGCTCAATATCGCGATAATTCGTTCTCTTGAAGTAGTTGTTTCCCGCTTCGGTCGTCGCCTTATAGCCAAGGCGGCACACGAGGAAAAGCCCCGTTCCCAGCGCGATGACAAGGACGATCGAGATGAAGGAAACTATTCTTTTCCGCACTGTTTTCAGCGCATCTTTAAACTGAGTTCTCTTCATCGCTTACCACTCCAGCTCCGTCGCCTTGAGAGGCTTTGCGTTATGTTTAATACTGAACACGCGCCCGTTCCTGATTTTGACTATGCGGTCGGCCATCTTGCCGATTTCCGGATTGTGCGTGATCATGATGACCGTCGTGTTTTCCTGCTTCACCGCGTCCGAAATCGCCGAAAGCACCTCGATACTGGTCTCGTAGTCAAGCGCCGCAGTCGGCTCATCGGCAAGAATCAGCTTAGGCCTCTTAACAAGCGCCCTCGCAATCGCTACACGCTGCTGCTGACCTCCGCTCATCTGTGACGGGTAGCTTCCCGCCTTATCGCCAAGGCCGACACGCGCGAGCGCCTCCTCAGGTGCGAGCGGATCCTTGCAAATCTCGGCAATAAACCTCACATTGTCAAGCGCCGTCAGGTTCGGCATAAGATTGTACGACTGGAAAATGAATCCGACATACTCCCTGCGGTACTTCGTCAGCGCCTCGTCCGTCGGATGCGAGTAATCCTTTCCCTCAACCAGCAGCTTTCCGTCCGTCAGATAATCCATACCGCCAATGATATTCATCATCGTCGACTTGCCGCACCCGCTCTCACCGAGCACCACAAGAAACTCGCCCTTGTAAACGTTCAGGTTGATGCCTTTCAGCACCCTCGAAACGTGTCCGGGCACTCTGAACTCCTTTATCACGTTCTGGAGCGAAACGAGAACCTCTTTCTCCTCGCCCTTTCCCACGGCAAGCCCCTTCTCGGCAATGGTAATCGCCGCCAGCGAAGCCATGTGCTCACAGAGCTCCTGCTCCTCCTTAGTGAAAGGCTTTCTGTTCTTCTTGTTGATAAACTCAATGCATCCGATCACGCTGCTGAGATTGTTAAGCGCAACGCAAAGCATTGTCCTTGTCGACAAGCCGTGGTCATCAAAAACGGTCGTCTCGTACTTCTCGTCGCTCGACGCATCCTCTATGAGGATTGATTTACCCGTCTTTGTAACCTTGCCCTCAATGCCGACGCCGTTCTCGATGCTGATGCCCTCAAGGTCAACCGTTCCGGAGTAAAACATGGGGTAAAGCGTCTTCTTCTGCTCGTCAAGCAGCCAAAGTGCTCCCGCCTCACAGCCAAGCGCCTTAATAATGATGTCAAGGCTCCCCGAAAGTGCCTCCTCGATATTGTCAACGACAAGCAGCTGCTCCATGATGTCCCACGTCAGCTTTGCATAACTGTTGCTAATCTCAGCCATTGTTTCCTCCGTTGTTTGCGGCAGCGCGCCGGCATAATTGGCGGTTTCCATCGCCAAGTCCCCGTCCGCGCCTGAATCTTTTTTTCTGCTTTAATTGTACCATATTTTTCCTTGGAGATATAGTAAAACTCGGCCTTGTATGTAAAAATTTTGTGGTTTTGAAGGCAAAAAAACAAGACGCCAATGCAAAAAGCAAAGACGCCTCATTGTCGGTGAATTCGTTGGTCTAAATCACCCGATCAGTCCTTTAATATCTTTTTCATTCTGTTTTGTGAAATCAGAAAGCCCGTACGTTCTGATGCGCTCGTTTACCATGTTGGGGACAACGAAACCGTTTTTAACAAGCGCTGCAAGCCTGTTTATGACTGTCTTATTGGTTACGCCAAGGTTTTTGCTGATTTCAATTGGCGTGAACTCTCTCTTGCGAAGCGAAATCAGATGCAGAAGCAGCTCTTTTTCTTTCCCTTTAAGGTACGAAAGGCTGCCTTCAAGTTCCTCGCTTTTTGATGCCTCGGAAAGCTCACAAACCCTGCCCGAATAAAGCAGAACCATGCGCAAAAAGTAATTGATCCAGATTTCCGGATGCGGCGGGTTGTTTCGTCCCGAATAGTAGAGCTGCGGCAGACCCATCTGAATCGAATCATAGTACTCGTCAATGTCATATGCGAAATACTCCTCCAGCGAGCCAATACCATTGAAAGCATACCCGTTGATGTCCATAATGTAGCCTGACAGGAGGCGCGCAGTTCTTCCGTTGCCGTCTTCGAACGGATGAATCGTAACCAGCTGGTAGTGAACAACGGCGGCAACGATAAGCGGATGGTCGTCAGTCGTATTGACGTAATCGACAAGCTCATCCAGAAGCGCCGGAACGTCCGAATACTCCGGCGGAATATACTCAGGCTTGCCGGATACCGAATCGTAGACCGCAAAAAGCACACCGGGAGGCATTGGACCTCTCAGCCCTATCTTCTCTTTTGAAGCTCCTTTAACAACATATTTTTGAACTGCAAGAATAAGCTCTTTCGAAAACTTCTCACAGGTCAACGCCTTTTCTTCAAGATAATTCAGTGCAAGGAAGTAATTGCGTACCTCCTGCTCCGGTTTCAGATAGTGCTTTCTTTCGTCACCGTCAATAACCTCATCAGCCTGTTTTTCGGTGAGAGGGTTTCCTTCAATCTTGGTAGACGCATAAGAGCTTTTCTTTTTGGAGTTCTTTCTAAGTCTGTTCGCGGCTGCTTTTGAAAGCTTAACAGAAGAGACAGTATACCTGTTCTTATCGATATCAGAAATGTATTTTAAGATTTCATTTGTGAGTCTGACTTTAATCATCAGCAACTGCCTCCTTCCCATACGCTTATATTATATCACGTTGGGACAGACTTTTCCACAAAAATTACACTATTTTTTCACTATTTTTCACTATTATTTCACTATTCGCCAATTTCAAATTGCTTTGCGTCACAGTGATTTTTCCTAAAAATAGAAGAGAGAAGCATTTCTGTCTCTCTCCTCTATCGATGCGATTACACATGCGATTTGTTATTCCCACTCAATCGTCGCCAGCGGCTTGTCGGAGATGTCCCAAAGGACTCTGTTGACGCCGGGGACGGTCTTGATGATCCTGTCGCGTATGGTGCAGAGGGTCTGGAATGAAAGCGCAGGGACAGTTGCGGTGACTGCGTCGGTCGTGTTGATGGCGCGGATGACGACTGCCCAGCCCATGTAGCGCTTGCCGTCTTTGATGCCTGTCGACTGGAAGTCGGGGATGACGCAGAAGTACTGCCAGGGTTTGAATGTGAGCTTATCGATTTCCTCGCGAACGATAGCGTCTGCCTCACGGAGAGACTCCAGCCTGTCGCGGGTGATGGCACCCACGCACCTGACGCCAAGTCCCGGTCCCGGGAAAGGCTGGCGGTAAACCATATTGTCGGGGAGCCCGAGAGCCTTGCCGACCACTCTGACCTCGTCCTTGTAAAGGAATTTTACGGGCTCAACCAGTTCAAAGCCGAACTTTTCCGGGAGACCGCCAACGTTGTGATGGGCCTTGACGCCCTGGCTCTCCAGGATGTCGGGGTAAATGGTGCCCTGGCCAAGGAACTTGATGTCTTCAAGCTTTGCGGCCTCTTCTGCGAAAACGTCAATGAAAAGACTGCCGATGATCTTGCGCTTCTTCTCGGGGTCGGAGACGCCTGCGAGAGCGTCGAGGAAACGGTCCACAGCGTCAACGTAGACCAGATTGGCGCCAAGTTCCTCGCGGAATACCTTGATGACCTGCTCCGGTTCGCCCTTTCTGAGCAAGCCGTGATTTACGTGAACGCAGGTGAGCTGCTTGCCGATGGCCTTGATGAGAAGAGCTGCGACGACTGAGCTGTCAACGCCTCCGGAGAGTGCGAGAAGGACCTTCTTGTCGCCGATCTGCTTTCTTAAGGCTTCGACCTGCTCGTCGATAAATGCTTTTGCGCGCTCTTCGTTGGTGATGCGAAGAAGCGATTCCGGACGGGTTTCATAAACGTACTGTGCCATATACTGCCTCCTGTGATGAATACGAAAAGGATAACTTTTAAAATCCTGCCATATTTAGTTTTTTTTGCGACTTGCGTAAAGAGCCAAAAATCTCGATTTTTGAGCTATTTTTGCGTGCACGACCCCGACTTGCTTAAGCCTGCGATTTCGGAGCTATTTTTTCGTGAACAAACCCGATGACGTACGAAGGTACTTTGAGTGGTTTGTTCGCGCAAAGCAAGTCGCGAGTAATTGTCGTAAGACACCTTGTGTGCTTTTTGAAGTACAGTCGGTTTTGTTGGTTTTCTTCCGCGACTTGCGTAAAGAGCCAAAAATCTCGATTTTTGAGCTATTTTTGCGTGCGCGACCCCGACTTGCTTAAGCCTGCGATTTCGGAGCTATTTTTTCGTGAACAAACCCGATGACGTACGAAGGTACTTCGAGTGGTTTGTTCGCGGAAAGCAAGTCGCGAG